>UQVH01000001.1 GCA_900544535.1 uncultured Bacteroidales bacterium
CCCGAATCGATGTCGGCACACTCTCCTGCCGCATCCACCCGAGATGTTTTTCGGGGCGGATTGTGAGGGTTTTCGGCGTTGCGGGGGATAATGTGCGGATTTTTTTGTAATTTTGCGGTTTGAAAATAAGATTGTCAAGACACTTTTATGGAAGATATACGCAACATAGCCATCATCGCCCACGTGGACCATGGCAAGACCACACTCGTAGACAAGATGCTCCTGGCCGGACACCTCTTCAGGGAGGGACAGGCCACCGGCGAGCTGATTCTGGACAACAATGACCTGGAACGCGAAAGAGGCATCACGATTCTTTCCAAGAATGTGTCTATCAACTACAAAGGCACCAAAATCAACATCATAGACACTCCGGGGCACGCCGATTTCGGCGGCGAGGTGGAGCGCGTGCTCAACATGGCTGACGGCTGCCTGCTCCTTGTGGACGCTTTCGAGGGCCCTATGCCCCAGACTCGCTTCGTGCTCCAGAAAGCCATCCAGATGGGACTGAAGCCCGTGGTGGTGGTGAACAAGGTGGACAAGCCCAACTGCCGCCCGGACGAGGTCCAGGAGATGGTGTTCGACCTGATGTACAACCTCGGAGCCACCGAGGACCAGCTCGATTTCCCCACCATCTACGGTTCCGCCAAGCAGGGCTGGATGAGCGAGGACTGGCGCAAGCCGACCGAGGACATCACCGCCGTGCTGGACGCCATAGTGAAATACATCCCCGCGCCCAAGCAGCTTGAAGGTGAGCCGCAGATGCTCATCACCTCGCTCGATTTCTCGAACTATGTGGGACGCATAGCCATAGGGCGCGTGCATCGCGGCACCATACGCGAAGGCATGGACGTGGCCCTGGTCAAGAAGGACGGCTCGGTGGAGAAGCAGCGCATCAAGGAGCTGCACACCTTCGAGGGGATGGGCCGCAAGAAGGTGAAGGAGGTGAGCAGCGGCGACATCTGCGCCATAGTGGGCCTGGCCGATTTCGAGATAGGCGACACCGTGACCCTGCCGGACAACCCTGAGGCGCTGCCGCGCATAGCCATCGACGAGCCCACGATGTCCATGACGTTCACCATCAACGACTCCCCCTTCTTCGGCAAGGACGGCAAGTATGTGACCTCACGCCACATAGGGGACCGACTCACCAAGGAGCTGGACCGCAACCTGGCCCTGCGGGTGGAGAAGAATCCCGACACCGACATATGGACGGTCTACGGACGTGGCGTGCTTCACCTGGCCATCCTCATCGAGACCATGCGCCGCGAGGGCTACGAGCTTCAGGTGGGCCAGCCGCAGGTGATAGTCAAGGAGATAGACGGTGTGAAGTGCGAGCCTGTGGAAGCCCTGACCATCAACGTGCCAGAGGAGTATTCCTCCAAGGTCATAGACATGGTCACGCGCCGCAAGGGGGATATCCTGAGCATGGAGACCCAGAACGACCGCATACACATAGAGTTCCAGATACCGGCGCGCGGCATCATCGGCCTGCGCAACAATGTGCTGACCGCCACGGCGGGCGAGGCCATCATGGCTCACCGCTTCCTGGAGTACCAGCCCTGGAAGGGTGAGATAGAGAGGCGCACCAACGGCTCGCTGATAGCCATGGAGGGGGGCACGGCCTACGCCTACGCCATAGACAAGCTGCAGGACCGAGGCCGCTTCTTCATCTTCCCCCAGGAGGAGGTGTACGCCGGCCAGGTGGTGGGCGAGAACGCCAAGGACAACGACATAGTGGTGAACGTGACCAAGAGCAAGAAGCTCACCAACATGCGAGCCTCAGGCGCGGACGACAAGGCCCGCATCGTGCCCCCGGTGGTGTTCAGCCTGGAGGAGGCTCTGGAATACATCAAGGAGGACGAGTATGTGGAGGTCACTCCCTCGCACCTGCGCATCCGCAAGATTATCCTCGACGAGCTCGAACGCAAACGCGCCAACCGCTGAGAGAACCCTTATAATCCACATACTGAAAAGGCAGCACGGTCAAACACCGCGCTGCCTTCTGTTGTCATGTCCCGAGAAGGGATGGAATCACTTGTCAGGCACAATCTGCCACTTGAACACGCCGTCGGAGATGGCCTGCCACTTGTAGCCGGTATAGGGCACGAGGGCGCCATGGTCCACGGTAGGCTCGTTGTCATTGCCCGTGACCTGCTTGCCTTGGTCCTCGAAATATCCGCCCTTGAGCTGCAAGGTGCCGTGGTTGTCCACATAATATACATCAACCTTGCCCTCGGACCAGAAATAGCCTCCGTTCACCACCGCGCTGCCATCGCTGTCAGCCACATAGAGGGCGTAGAAATTGTCGCTTGAAGAGTATGACGGATGCGTATGGAAATAGCCGCCGTTGATGGTAATGTTGCCGGCGTATGCGCCTACGGCACCCTGCACGCCTTCCACCTCACCGCCGTTGATTACGATGTTGCAGTCCGGAGTGATAGCGCGAAGCGCATAAGAGAAATTTTGACCTACCTCAGGATCGGAGGAGCTGTTGGTAGACTTGATCTTGCCACCGTTCATGTTGAATTCACCTTCTACCCAAACGCCGCAATTGGCTGCGGTGACGGTGCCTCCGTTCATGGTCACGGTTCCACCCGGATTGACAGTGATGGCCGAACCACGCGTCTTGGTGGCGGTCACGAAATTCATGTCCTCCACGGTGAGAGAACCGTTCACATCTACAATACGGTTGTCGCCGGAGAGAGTGCCGCCACCTCCGAGCGTGAGGTGAGCGCCTTGGGTCACGACGAAATTGGCAGTGTTCACCTGGCGAGCCGTGGTGACGGTGGTACCGGAAGGTATGTTGATGACCAGGTCCTTGTCGATGGTCACAACGCCGGACTCCGTAACGTCCACGTCATTGGCGAAATTGATGGCGTCGCCCGGCTTTGCCTGGGCTATGGCATTCACCAGCTGGTCGGCGGACGCTACCGAGAAGACGTTAACGTTGTAGTCATCCTCCTCATACGCGGGTTTGATGATTACCTGCAGGTTGGCCGGGCTGGTGAGCAGCGAGCCGTAGATGTTCGTGCGGTAGTTGCGCTGCACGGGCACGTTGCTCACCGGCAGCGTCTGCGCGTTGGCCACCGTGCCGTCGTAGAACGTGAAGGTCGCGTCTATGACATCCTTGGACGAGGAGGTCAGGATGTAGTCCATCGAGATCCAGGTGTAAGGATTGGACTCCCCGGGGTTCGGGTTGTAGGGGAACGACTCGCCGGAGGTGAGCGTGGCCGCCGCGTTGGCGAAGGTCACCGTCTGCTCGTCGCCGACAGTGCCGTCCGAGAGGTTCAGGGTGCCGTAGGCCGTCGTGCTCAGGCTAACGCCAAGGCCGTTCGCATAGGCCTTCTTCACGGCGTCGGTGGTCATGTCGTCCGTGCCCAGGTTCACCTGCGCGAAGGGGCGGCGAAGCTCCACGGTCTCGTTGATGGGGCCCGTAACGTCGAACACGCGCGAGGCGAAGAACGCGTCGCGGCTCTCGTCGGAGTTCGTCAGGCCCGTGTAGTCGACCTTGATGCTCTTGCTCTCCGGCTTGAACTCGTAGAACGTGTTGCCCGGGGCGTCCGCCCAGAACAGAAGCTCGTAGCTCTTGCCGTTAACCAGCTTCAGGTCAACGGTGGCCGTCAGAGTCGTGGGGTCGAAGCTCACCTGGTCCTCGCTCAGGGTCACCAGCTCGTCAGTGGCCTTGTCGTAGACCGCGTAGGTAAGCGTCGAGGCCGTAGTGCCGTCGGAGATGGCG
Organism: uncultured Bacteroidales bacterium; assembly: GCA_900544535.1. GTDB lineage: Bacteria > Bacteroidota > Bacteroidia > Bacteroidales > Muribaculaceae > Duncaniella. The sequence continues at coordinate 3,737 of UQVH01000001.1, forward strand.
CGCGTGCGCATCTGCTCCGGCAGCTTCACTGTGAAATGCACGTTGCCGTCGCCGGTGATTCCCGGCTCGTCAATCTCGCTCGAACAGGAGGCCGCGCCGAGCATAAGGGCGGCGGCGCCTGTCATCAATAAAAATTTGTTCATATATGTATGTATTTTAAAAAATGTTGTCAGAAAGGATTGGCGTAATTGCTGGAGGCGGCGGGAGTCACGCCGGTGAGTTCGAACCAATGCTCGGTTACGCCCACCTTCTTGTTGCCGCTTACGTTTATCACGGGACGGGCTCCGGAGTCGGATCCCTTGAACAGGATGCCCCACGGCTCTGAGCCGTCAAAGGCCACCATGTTTTGTGTATTGACAGTGTTGCCGGTCACCGTGAAAGTGTTGTCGGCGCTGAAGCCTACCACGCGTATGCCGTTCTCACCGGCAGAGATCATGTTGCCCGACACGGTGACATCGGCATTGTAGTTCTGGACCTTGACACCGTCCTTCTTGGGGTTCACGATTGTGTTGCCGTTGATAAGGGTAGTGGCCGCTGCGTTGGCCGGAACCGCTCCGCTGGTGGCGGACATGACGAATACACCATGGTACGGGGCGTTGACTATGGTGTTGCCGGTCACAGTGAGCGGGCCGGAGAAGCCGAGCAGGTACAGGCCGTTGGCCGAGGTGACGGCCGATGGGGAGAAGGAGACGGTGTTGTCCTTGATGGTGACGTTGCCGTGGGCTCCTCCCGCCTGGAAGCTGACAGCTGGCTCAATGAGGTTCGTCATGTTGCAGCCCTCGATTACCATGTTCTCGACTACTGTGCCGTTGGAATGGGCCATGTAGACGCCCTTGGTGTCGAGATGGACTCCGGACAGGGTCACGTTGGTCATTTCCTTGGGCTGGTTGCCGATCTCAGTCACACGGAAGCCCACAAGCGGTTGGGAGGAAGTAGGCGTGCCCTTTATGGTAAGGTTGCGCACTGACTGGGTGGGATCCGCCACCCTGAATTGGGGGAAGGCCACGCCGTCGGCCACCTCTATGGTTATGGCCGTGGGGTTGGCCAGGGTGGTGCCTATGTTCATGGTGGTCACGGGGGCCATCAGCAGCAGGTTCAGGGGCTTGGCGGGGTTCAGGTCAGTAAGGTCCACGAGGTCCGTGGCCTCGGATATGGTGACGTTGCCGCCCGCCGCAAGCTGCGCGGCCAAGCCGCCGGCACGGTTGGCGTAGGTTATGGTCACGTTAGTGAAGGTATTGCCGGAACCGGTGTTGCTGCCGTAGCCAAAGATCTCTCCGATATGTCCCTCTACCTTGCTGTCGTTCTCGGGCTTGTAGCCGTTCTCAAAGTCCTGAATGAGTGTCACATCCTCCACTGTACAGCCTGAGATGGGACCGCCATTGTTGCAATAACCGGCCACGCCGCCAATGTCGCGGTAGCCCTTGACGGTGGTGTTGCGCACCACGCAATCGGACACCTTGTCGCCACCGTCCATGTAGCCTACGATGCCGCCGACCTTGTCGCCGTTGTCATACTCTCCGTTGAACATCTCAGGGACGCTGACTATGGTGAAGTCCTCTACGGTGCAGCCGGAGATTTCCATACCCACGTTTGAGGAGCTGTAGCCGCAAATGGCGCCTGCGTAATGGGTGGAGTTCACCTTGCCGCCCACCAGGTTGAGGTTCTTGACTTTGCCGGTGAGGGAGCCGAACAGACCGGCCGTGGCATAGGTGGTGCCGGAAGCGTTCGCGTTCAGGTTGTAGATGGTGTGGCCGTTGCCGTCGAATGTGCCGGAGAAAGTGATAGACGGGTACGACGCAACGTTGCCCGCCGGGGTCCAGGGCTTGCCGGCCAGGTCTATGTCGGAGGTGAGGGTCACGGTATAGCCGCTGTAGTGCGTGCCGCCGTTCACGGCCTGGGCGAAGCCGGCGAGCTGCGAGGCAGAGCTTACGGTGACTGTCTTGGCAGCGTCGTCGACCACGGGAGCCTCAGCCGAACCGTCCCATACGCTCAGGCCAGTGCCGCCGCCGAACTCGGAATCGATGGATATGTTCCAGTTTGTGGTGGAGCTGAGGAGCTGGCCGTAGAGGTTGGTGCGGAAATTGCGCTTCAGGGGCGCGTTGGGCACCTTCACCGTGTGCGCCGGGGTCTGCGAGGCCCCAGAGGTGTATGAGTTGATGGTCAGGTCAGACACCGAACCCTCGTCGCCCACAAGCATATAGGCCATGGAGAGGTAGCGGTACCCCCCTGCCACAGGGAAGGTCTCCTGCGCCGAGGCGGGGAGAGTGGCGGGAAGAGTCACCTGCACGGGATTGGCCGCGGAGCCGTCGGTGAGGTCGAGAGTGGTGCACGCCTCGGCGGTCACGGACGTGTAGACACCTTCCTGATAGGTGGTGGCCACGCTCGCGTTGTTGAGGTCCGAGGTGCCTATGTTGAGCTGGGCGCAGGGGCGGCTCAGCGTCACCGAGCGGGTGAGGGCTCCGTCAACCTTCACGCCGTTCTCTATGTAGAAGAATGCGTCGCCGTTGTCATTGTTACCGTTCATGCCGGCATAGTTCACGGTCACGAGCCTTCCCTCGGCGCTGAAGGTGTACGGACTGTTGTCCGCCTCGGCCCAGAACACGAAGTCGTAAGTGCCGCCGCTGGCCAGGTCTATGTTCACGTTTGCCGCCTTGTCCGATAAGGTGGCGGAACCCTGGCTCACGAGCGCGCCATTCTGATAGACCGCATATTTCAGGTTCTTGGCCGTGGTGCCGTCGGCGAAGGCGCGTGTGCGCATACCCTCGGGCAGCTGCACGCTGAAATGCACGTTGCCGTCGCCGGAGACACCGGGCTGGTCAAGGTCGCTCGAGCAGGAGACCGCGCTTAGCATAAAGAGGGACACTCCTCCTAAGGTCAGTAATTTGTTCATGTCGGTAACGATTGGTTTAATATGTGATACTTGTTTGATTGGTGATGGAGCGGGTTGTCACGCCCGCCCCACCTGAGGGTACGTTTATATTGTTATTTCGTCCAGACACCGTTGCGGAAAGTCCACCTTCCTGTCTGACCCGGGAACTCGCTCCAGCTCGCTCCCTCGGCTATGGTGATAGTCACTCCGCTGGCCGTCTGCTTGTCGGGAGCGCCTATCAGCTCGCCACCTGCCACCGTGAGGTTGGAAATGGCGGTGGCTCCCTGGTTGCCCATGGTGCCTACGGACACCAGGCCGTCAGCGTAACCGTCGCCTGCGGGAATGGTTATCGTGGCCATCTTGGGGTCGTTGCCTGTGGTGACGTTGCCCACCTGGCGACCGGCGTATGTGGCCGTTATGGCAGCGGAGCCGCCGTGGCAGTTCACGAGAGTGGCTGTGGCCATGCGGCCTATCACGCCGCCCGCCACGGAATTGCTTGCGGTGGCGGTCACGGCTGCGGTATTGTCGCAATCACTGACCGTTCCGGAACCGAGCGCTGCGGAGATACCGCCGGCTATCATGACTCCGGTCACGGCCCCGCTGTTGGTGCAATAGCTGATGTCGGTCTGCTGGTACTGGCCGAGCGCGCCGAAGATGCCGCCAGCGTTCTGGCCCTTGACCGCGCCGCTGTTGGAGCAATGGCCTATGGAAAGCACCTCCTGTGACTGGTGGTAGCCCACTATGCCGCCTGCATAACGCTCGTTGCCGGTACCTACGTTGCCCTGGTTGTCGCAATTCGTGACGGAGCCGCCCTTGCCTACATAGCCCAGGATGCCGCCTATGCCGTCCATGCCTCCGGTGAGGTCGCCGGTGTTGGTGCAGCCGCTTATCTCAGCACCGCCTATGCTGGTGATGCCGGCGATGCTGCCCACCTTCTTGGCTCCGGACACCGCGCCGCTGTTGGTGCAGCCGCTCACCTTGTCGGACTGGCCGTACAGACGGCCCACTATGCCGCCGGCGGCCTGCCCGGCGTTGATGGCCACGCCGTTGTTGATGCAGTTCTCGATGGTGCCGCCCGCCAGGGTAACGCCCACGATGGCTCCGGCATAGTCCTCGGAGGAGACGCTGCCGCCCACTATCTCAACATTCTTCACCGTGCCGCCGCGCACCACGCTGAACAGGCCTGCTCCGTAGTTGTCGCCGGTGGCCGTCACGTTCAGGTTCATGATCTGATGGCCGGCGCCGTCGAAAGTGCCGGAGAAACCGCCGGTGGAGCTTGAACGTGCTATGTCGCCTATCGGAGTCCAAGGATGGCCGGCCAGGTCAAGGTCGTCTGCCAGAGTCACCGTATATCCGTCAAACGTGTTGCCGCCGTTCACCAGCTTGGCAAGGCCGGCGAGCTGCGAGGGAAGGTTCACGGTCACCGTCTTGGCCACATCGTCTATGACGGGGGAGGTGGCCGTAACGCCGTCCCATATCTCCATGAGGTAGTCGTCCTCCTCATATCCGGGAACGATGACTATCTGCAGGTTCGCCGGGCTGGTGAGCAGGGAGCCGTAGATGTTCGTGCGGTAGTTGCGCTGTACCGGCACGTTGCTCACAGGCAGCGTCTGAGTGTTGGCCACAGTGCCGTTCCAGAAAGTGAACTCAGTGTCGATAACCTGTTTTTCAGACGAAGTCAGGATGTAATCCATGGAAATCCAAGTGTATGGATTGTTCTGGGAGGGATTCGGGTTGTAGGGGAATGTCTCGCCGGAGGTGAGGGTGGCGAGAGCGTTGGCGAAGATCACCGTCTGCTCATCGTCGACCGTGCCGTCCGAGAGGTTCAGCGTACCGTAGGCTGTGGTGCTAAGGCTAACGCCCATCCCTGCCGCATATGCCTTCTGCACGGCGTCGGTGGTCATGTCGTCCGTGCCCAGGTTCACCTGCGCGAAGGGGCGGCGAAGCTCCACGGTCTCGTTGATGGGGCCCGTAACGTCGAACACGCGCGAGGCGAAGAACGCGTCGCGGCTCTCGTCGGAGTTCGTCAGGCCCGTGTAGTCGACCTTGATGCTCTTGCTCTCCGGCTTGAACTCGTAGAACGTGTTGCCCGGGGCGTCCGCCCAGAACAGAAGCTCGTAGCTCTTGCCGTTAACCAGCTTCAGGTCAACGGTGGCCGTCAGAGTCGTGGGGTCGAAGCTCACCTGGTCCTCGCTCAGGGTCACCAGCTCGTCAGTGGCCTTGTCGTAGACCGCGTAGGTAAGCGTCGAGGCCGTAGTGCCGTCGGAGATGGCGCGCGTGCGCATCTGCTCCGGCAGCTTCACTGTGAAATGCACGTTGCCGTCGCCGGTGATTCCCGGCTCGTCAATCTCGCTCGAACAGGAGGCTGCGCCGAGCATAAGGGCGGCAGCGCCTGTGCATAGGAGGATTTTCTTCATAGGTAAAGATGTGTTGGTAAATAATATAGATATGAATTTTACTTAATCTCGATATTGAAATCACCGTCAAAACCCGGATTGATGCCGATACCTCCGTGCGCCTGCGAGGTGAGAAACTCACCCCTGACTATGGTGGCGCGGCCTCGCTCCACGGGGATGGTGAGCGAGGGAACCGACGATACAAGCTTGCCCTCAGGATCGTAGATGTCTATGGCCACGTTCACACTCGACTCGGCTCCGTTGATGAAGAAATAGTCGAAGCCCACGAGCACCTCGTCGTTGTTGATAATCTGCATGGCACCGGAAAACGATACGCCGGTGGCGGAGTCTATGGGACGGTTGCGGAATATGCTGTACTCCACCGGGAGGAACACCGGATAACGCAACACAGCCTTGTAACTGTTGAAATCGATGGCAGGCGCCTGCGACACGTCTGAACTCTCGGTGCTTTTGCGGCGCGTCTCCTGCTCTATGAACTCGGCCAAATCTGTGGATAGGAAAGCGTATGCGGTGAGCGGTCTCTTGAGCGTGACGTCGAACTCCACGTCCACCAACTCGTCCACCGACGAGGGCACCGAGGCATGGAACATCCCCTGAAAAGCGTCCTTCAGCTCGCTGTCCCCACGGTACGGGGTCAGCAGCTTTATGGAGGAGAAGATGTCCGCGTCGTAGAACAGGCTGCGCTCCGTGGAGGAGTCTATGAAGTCGCTCCATACGTACACGTCATATTCCCCGGCCGGCAGATCGATGCGTGTGGTGAAGTCCGCCAGAGTGACATCGCTCCTCACCTCTGTGTAGCGTGCCACCGGGACCTCGGTGGTGCCTGCGGGGTACACCTCGTATATGTAGCGTACCGCGACGCCGTTCCACACGGAAGGAGCCTCCGCACCAGAACCGTCGCGCGTGTTGTAATAGAAATCGAAGAGTCGCCAGGGCAGCTCGTGGCGCACCACAAGGCGCGCGCCGCGCATGGCGGGAGGCTCAGGCCACTCATGCACGCATGAGGAAAAGCCGAGCGCCAGCAATACGGCAAGGCATACCATAGTCACAATACGGCGCATCATCTCTCACCTCCTTTCTTCTTGCCAAGGTCAAAGAGGTAACTGATGGTGAACGTGGCCTGGTCTATCCCGTAGAAGGTGCGCTGCCTGCGCCCCACCAGCAGCCCGTCGGCATGGTTCTGGAACAGGTCGTAGTCCAGCTTGTAGACCCCGAAACCGAGCGAGGCCTCCATCTGCCAGCGGCGGTTGCGGCAGAAATGGAAGCGGTAGCCCGCCGCCAAGCCGCCGCCCACGGCAGGGGTGCGCTTCAAGTGGTCCTGGTAACGGTACTCGCCTCCGAAGGCCACGTTGTACCACCCAAGCCCGAAATGCGCACCGGCGAAGAAACCGGCGTTGTCCTTGCGAGGCCACCACCGGAACTCCGGCTGGAACGCCAGGGTGCGGAACTTGGTGTGGCCCGTGAAATAATTGAGGCCTGAGTAATAGACAGGCAACGTGAAACTCCAATGAGGGGCCAAGTCCACCTCGACCGCTATGTTGGACCACAGCATGGCCCACGCCGGTATGTTGGTCTTGAGATACAGGTGTCGCACCCATCCGGTATCGGAGGTGCCTGGCACTACATCCGCACTCGGAGCCTCCGCTTCCGGCTCGGGATTGTCCGTCACCACGGTGCGCGGTTCCTCACCCGGCGACATCGTGGTAGAGAACACCTGGTCCGCCACCAGGTCCACCACGGCAGACCGCTGCAGCGGCAGCACCTTGTCAGCAAGCCATTTCCACGCCTCGCCGCCGTTTATGCCGCGCAGGGTGGCCTGTATCTCGTCGTGCGTGCCGCCTCGGCGTATGGTCTGAAGCACCGGGGCGCGATAGGGAGACACGAGATTGTCGGCGAGTATGAGGGAGTCCACATCCTGCCAGGTGCAGACACGCCATGAGGTGCTCATGAGCCGGGACGGTACAGCGGTATGGGATTCGAGCCATGAGGCTATCGCATGGGCACGCGCGTCGGCCAGCTCGGCATTGAGCCTCGAGGGGCCCTCTGCGGAAGCATAGGCCCTGACCTTGACCTTGCGCAGTTCGGACAGGGACATGAGCGAGTCAGCCCTTGCGCCTATCTGGCGCAAGGCCGGTGCCAAAGGGGCTATTCCTGACTCGCCACATTCGAAATGGGGAGTCGGAACGGTGATGAGCTGCACGGAATCGGCTCTCTGCGGCGACGCCACAGACGGCATGCCGCACGCCAATGCCAACAGCATGATACAAAGATGTTTCACAGTCCTGTATGGGTATGACGAGAACACGGCAACCCCGATAAGGGGCGGTGTTCTTATTTTTTAATAAGTTACGGTAAACTGTCCAGACACGTGGACTTTCACGGTAGACGACATCCTGCTCTGAGGACTTGTCGGAAGAGGTGGTCGACACGACGGCTGTCGGCGTTGATGATTTATGTCTGTCAGAAGCCAAGACAATAGGCATGAGTTCACGGTATGAAATCAGGCGCGAGGAGAGACTTCCTTCAGGTTTGATACATAAAAATTTCAAGCCGGAGGCCGCAGTGCCAATAAACGGCCTCCACTACAATGTTTTTAAGTGCATTACAGTTCAGTTGCGGTGCAAAGTTAACTAAAAATCCGGATATAACACGGACAACCTGAGTCAATGCCACTAAAATTAAACATTTTTAATATTCCCCCCCGATTTCATTTATTTTTAACACTCTTTAACACATGGGCGCGACTCATGCTTTTTCCGGTTCTTCGGCTCGGGCAAGCTCTTCTTCCGGGGGGAGCATGAACACGCCACGTATGGTCCGCCGCAATTCCCCCGAGAAGCCGTCACGACATTTCAGCGCCCCCAGGACTCCGCTTATATACGCGTCCTTGTTTTTGTAGCCCAGGAGCGTGGCCACCTGCGAGTCGGAAAGCATGGGCTTGTAATTGAACACGCGAAGCACGGCCCCATAATCCCTGGCCCGGACTATGCTCCGGAACTCTTGCATCAGGCTCTCGTAATGGGTCCGCACATCTATTATGTCAGGCAGGGAGCGCAGATGCCGTTCCAGCTCGTCTATGGTGCGCACGCGGGCGTCGCCCCGGCACTCGAGCAGCCGCTTCATGCGGTGACGCACATGCTGAAGCACCTGCTCGCGGAAATGCGACTCGAACATCTTCAGCACCGAGTTGCGCACCTTGGAGACGACCTTCTCGGGATTCCTGCCTCGCTTGCGGGCCATGATGCTTATCACTCCCTCCATCATGAATATGTTCTCGATCTCGGCCACCTCCGGCACCATCACATTCTTGCGCCGGAGATAGGCCACCTCCTCGTCGCTGCGGCGGTCCCGGTCCACAATGCCGTAGCTGTCCAGATGATGGATCTGCTTCATGTCGCAAAACGAGCGGGTGGCCTCTATGACCTTGTTGCACGAGCCGAGCGGCCGCACGCTGTGGAACGGGAACACAAGCGGATAGAGCTTGGCGTCGATGCTGTGGGTAGAGTCACCCTCTATGAACAGCACCGGCCTGCGGGTGCCCAACAGGCAGGCGGTGAGGTCGTCCGGCATGGAGCCGGGCGGCAACACCTCATAGTCCCACGCCTGCGCCGTCGTGTCCTGGGACTTTACCCAGATTATCACATTCTCGGTGCGTGAGTTCATGAACTCCACATCCGACGAATTGTATACAAACGTGCAGTCGGGACGCAGGCCCTCCACGGCGTTCCACACCACATGAAGCATGGCCGGATGCAGGAACAGGCCCGGATTGTCCACGAATATGACACCCTCCTGCGGGGCATACAGCGCGGCGGCTATGTAATACAGCACAGTCTTCTCGGACGAGGACAGCTTGCTCGTAGAGATGAGGTCCGGCCCCCCGGGAGTCGAGAAGAGCAGTGTGCCTTGCTCGCGCATCACGGTGTTGTCAGGGAATATCTCCTGCCATATCCTCACCAGCGCGTCGAGCTTCGTAGGCTCCAGCCTCATGCGCCGCCCCTCAATCAAACTCTCCCCCTTCACTGACAGCAGATAGCGGAACTCGTCCTGGAACAGCATTATGCCCAGGCGGTCCAGGTCCGTGGCAGGCTCGCCGCCTCCAAGATGCGAGGCGCGTTCCCTGTACAGGGACTCGACACTCCCGCCCGGCTCACAGCTGATGGCGCCCAAAGCTGACACAGTGAAAGCTTTCGGTCCGAAAGCCTCCATGAGAGCGTACATGAACCGGGACTTGCCGGCGCCGGCGCCGCCGACTATGGCTATCTGCCGACTATGGGGAAACGAATCCGGGGCGTTCCCGTCCACACGAGGGGGCAACTTTATTTCATCCATGGCACAGAGAATTGATTCAGCCGTAAAGTTACAAAAAAAATCACACAAACCCGCCCCCGATCAAAATGAATTGACTAATTTTGCATTCCTTCACACCAATTTAATTCCCGTTACGGCACAAATAGCCTGACTGCAACAAGAGAAATGAGTGACTTTTCTGATGGGGAACGCGTTGGTCACCGGGATTGTGGAGAGGATAGGGCTGCAGTTGTTGCGCTGGATGTGACATTTTGTCACAGCCAGGCGTTCTGGCGCTCGCGAACCGCAAGGGAATCACTGAGAAGGCGGATGAACTCCTGCATGGCCCGCTTGCGATAGGTCCCGCGAAGGGTGTGGACACACCCGGCCATCTCGTTGCCCGGGAAATCGAGGGGCACGGCCACCACTCCCCTCTCGTTGTGGATGGTGGCCTCGGCAAGCACAGACACCAGCGATGTCTGACGTATTATCTTCAGCAAGATGTTGACCTCGTTCATCTCGATCTTTATGCGGAAATCGAGCCCCGGAATCGATATGCCGTCAAAGGCGGCCCGGGCCTGCAGCCCTTGGGAAGGGAGCGCCAGGTCGCATGCCGCCAGCTCGCTTAGGGTCAGGCTTTTCCTGGCGGCCAACGGATGATTTTCCCTCACGATGGCGGCCAGATAGTTCTGGAACAGGATATGTGACTCGATATCGGGCAGCGGGCAGGTCGGCCGGAAGGCGAGCACGAAATCGGCCTTGCGCGTGCGGAGCATGTCCATAAGCTCCGCCATGGGCTTGTAGTGGATGTTCAGCTTGATGTCCGGATATTGCCTGCGAAATGTGATTATGGTCTCTGTGAGGATAGGACTGAACGAATACGTGACGCCGATATTCAGTGTCCCGGTCCTCATGTTCGTGATGTCGGCTATGCGCGTCAGGCACTGGTCGGTGTCCTGGAGCGTGAGCCGGGCATAGGGAAGCATCTCGCGCCCTGTCTCGGTGAGGGAAACACTGTGGCTGTTACGTATGAAAAGCATAGTGCCCAGCTCCCCTTCCAGCTGCTTCACCTGTTGTGAGAGCGTGCTTTGGGTCACGCACATCAGCTTGGCAGCCTCCGAGAAACTGAGCGTCTCGGCCACGCTCACGAAATATTTGAGTTGGCGTAGTTCCATAGTGCAAATTTACATAATCTTATGGGTCCGGGTAGCCCGGAACGAAATTTTTTCAAACATGAACACCGGAAGCGTAGCTCCGACAGCCATGCTGAGGAGGATGCAAGCACAGGAGAAGCCGTTGTAGGCGAACTGGTAGAAATAGAAGCCGAAAGCCTCCTGCCCCTGGCTCAGCACGCTCATCGCGAATGCGCCGAATGTCTTATATGCGTAAATGCCCGGCACCATGGGCAGGAGCGAGGGGAACAGGTATGTCTCGGCCGGGACGGACGCAACCGGCGAGACGAGCACCGCGAGCACCCCGACCAGGAAAGAGGCCGCGAGAGTCGCGGATATGATGTGCATGTCCAAACCGAACCCCGGACTCATCAGGCAGAAACGCGCCGCATGCCCTACGGCCGCTATCAACGCGCACCAGACATACGCCCTGGCCGGGGGACGGCTGATGGAGGAAAAACCGATAGCCGCAATCGCGGCGAACAATGCGTCTTGAAAAATTTGATTCCACATATTTTAATTCTCTAAAGAAGATGCGCGACACAAGGGTTATTCAGAACATCCCGACCTGCATAAGCAGCATGGCGGCGCACAGGCCTCCCGAGAGGCAGCAGGTCATGACCACGGCATCGGCAAAGCGGCTGAAGGCGCATATATAATGCCTGTACAGCATGTCGCTGAACGAATTGAGGAACGGGATTCCCGGCACCAAATACAGGACGCTGGTGGCCAAGGCTGTCTGCGGTGTCCGGCTCAGCGGGAACAGCAGCCCCGTGCTTCCGAGAACGGCAGACACGAAAGCGCACACGAACCATATCACCCTGGCATCCACTTTCATGCGTGCCAGGCGACCTTTGAACCACAAGCCTGCCAAGGTGGCGAGGAACACGACAGCCATGGCCATGAGATCCCCGCCGAAGAGGCGGCAGAACGCAGCGTTGGCACACGAGGCGAGGGGCAGCATGAGAGGGGACATCGCCTCCTTCTGGGCCTCGCGCATACGCTCGAGCGCCAAGGCGTAGTCCACATCCCCGTCGGCTATTTCCCAGCTCAGGCGGCTGAGAGACGTGTTGACCTCGTAGCTTATGGGCGAAACGCTCGTGGCAACGACAGACGTGACACATTCATCATGCCGCATATCCCTTACGCTCAGATGTATATGACGAGGCATAATGCTCATGTCCACCTCCACACGCCACGCCGCCGCTATCCGGCTCACGTTTTTCTCCATCCGCACGCATGTGGCCCCGCACCCCAGCAGCAAGGCGCAATACTCGCCCAGGAAGGCCGATACCCGTGCCACATCAGGTGTTCTCATCATCATGGCTTCCATTGTCCAAGCCGGGCATACGCCGGTCTCCCGGCACATAAAATTCCTCCGCCTGGTCTCCGAGTGAGAAAATAGAGCGCCACCATTTTAATCTGGAGGCCAACGCACGCGCCAGCACGATTGCCGGCATCAGAAAGGACAGACCCGCCACGACACCCCATGTAATCCAGGAGATGACCGATACCGTGTGTAAAAGTATACTCATGTCAGTCACAATTTTAATTACGGTGCAAAGTTAGGAGCAATCCCCCTCTCGAAGGTTGCGCGGCCTACGAAATATACGATAGCGGCTATCGGCTTATGTCAACAAGTACTTTAAGCCGGAGACACGATGCAGCGGAGCCAGCGGAGAAATAATCCCTGTCTTGATTTTTCTCCGGTCATTACATGAATCTCAGATTTTTGTTGTAATTTTGCAGCGCTGCCGGTGGCATTTCCGCCGGCAGATGCGTTGCAGGAGAGGCATCGCGCCGGACGGCTCCAGGGCCGTCCAGGGAACCGGGTGAGAATCCCGGACAGACCCGCTACTGTAAGTCCGCCAAGGCTCCGCGGAGGGAATGAGAATCGTTCCTCACCTCCACAGCGCCAACATGGCAACAGCTTCACGGCAATTTTTTATGGTCACTGCAAAAGCCCCCTTGCGAGGGCTGCGGGAAGGCCGCCGCGAAAGCCGGATAAGTCAGGAAACCTGCCGAAACAGACATCCCCCTGATTGCAGCTTTCGTGGACTAAAGCCGGCAACATCACTTTCACAAGCCCCTCCCGCCCCGCAGACCTCCGGATCTCTTCGTGCGGGCGGCCGCATGCACAGACGCCCTGATAAGGCTCTGCGGCGCACGACCGCCATTGGTTGCTTCCGATGCCGTCACCCCGACTATCTGTAAAATCACGGATGTCAGAGTGGCGACCGTTTTTTATTAACCAATATCAATCACATGAAGATCAAATCTTTACTTCCTCTTTCCCTGACGCTGTTTGCCGCAGGGTGGGCTTCGGCTACCGACGTCACCGTGACGCTCAACACGACAAGCAAGGCGATGACATTCACCCCGGTTGCGGGCGGCGAGGCCGTGAACACCGGCGAACCGTCGACAGCATCCAGCCCGGTCTACAAATTCAGCTGCGATCCGGGCGACTATCTCGTCAGCCTCACCGATGCCGCCGGGGTTCCGACAGGCTCGATCGTGCTGACCGTCGAAGGCGAGTCGCAGAGCACCCGTATCTACAATGTCACTTTCTATGCGGCCAACAAGACCGACGGCGTAGAGTGGAAGCTCGGCACCGACTATGACATACCCTTCGATCGTATCAGCATCTCAGCCCAAAAAGGAGGCGCCCGCACCGTCACTCCGGTGAAATACACCACCTCCGCCCGCACAAGCGTGACCGTCCCCGCCCTTCAGGGCGACACCTATCAGGCTGTCTTCATCCCGCTCGGAGCAAATGCGGAAACCAACGCTCCAAGCACCCAGAGCGGTACGGTAACGGGCAACCGATCTGTCTCCTGCACTCTGCCCGCTTACGTGAAATTCTCGCTGACAGCACCGAAAGACGCTGCTGTTGTCGTGGCCGAGAAACCCGGTTCGCGCCACTATGTCCCCTTCACCGAGTATGACCCCGTCTCAGCCATCGAATCGGGCAATGACATGGTCTATACTTACAGTCTGCCTCAGTCAAGCAACTACAACTACCGTGTATCGCGCAAAGGCAGCATCACCACAGCCGGAATTTTCGATCCCTCGAAGGGCGACATCACTGTCAGCGAAGCCGAGCTGAGCGCCTATACCTCGGATTATTACAATCACGACGTAACTGCCAACAGCGGCTACAACTATGCCGACATCTATCTCAACATCAATCCGCAGGGCCATCTTTTCATGAAGCCCGACGGAGAGTTTCACCTCGTCAACCTGCGCACATGGCAGCTGACCAACAGCGTGACAGCCAACTATTTCCTTGAACCTGACTATCATTACACTGTGCTCAACACCGAATTCAAGCCCGACAACTCAGTGGTTGAGATCAGCGAAAAAGGTTTGCTGAAAGCCAAATCGGAGGGCACGGCCATCGTGCAGGTGCATTACGATGCCATGAACGCCGAACTTGCAGGCGGTAAGCTCTGGAGCTGTATATGGGCCGAAAACGTCGGTACATTCGTCGTCACCGTAGGCGACAAGGCCGAGGGGATCAAGAGCAACATGAAGCTCCCCTACGAACAGCCCAACCGCACGGGCGAGATCGACGCCGAACATGATATTTTCTATTATCCCGAAGGCGGCGACGGTTTCGACTTCACTTTCACCCCCGAAGGCGTATCGGCTGTGACAGTAGCCAATCCCTCGGTCGATCTCACTGCCAACACCCTCTCCTACCCCGACGGATTCTCGGCCAAAAACGTCACCAAGAACGCTGACGGCTCATATACGGTACATCTGACCTATGGCCGCAATATCGTCTGCCTGACTGACGGCGCAGGCAAGAGCATCTATCAGGTAATGTCGGCCAAGCCCGTAAGCTATACTTACGGTCAGGAGATCCGCAATGACAAATATATCCTCCCCGGCGACAAAGTTGTCGTGAACTACAAGGGTCTCTATCACGATGCAGGCAAACTTGCAGCCATCTACAACCAGGGGTGTACTCCGCAATATACCACAATTCCCGAAGGCTACGACAGCAAGAGTGTGGCAGGTTCAGGAGGACAGTATAATTTCGCCGCCCTGCAAAAGACCACCGTTACTCTCAAACCCGACCAGAAAGCAGGCAAATTCGAACTCCGCGACGGACGTCTGACATTCGGCGGTTTCGGCGACAAACTCGGCGGCCACCGCGACATCGACTATCTGACGGGCCGCAACCCCAACTTCACCGCTTCGGCACAAAGCCAGCTCGCGGGTGTGATCCCCGACATCTCGTTTGATACCGACGACTTCACTGACGGCATGGAGCTTTCCCTGCGCCTCGAATACGGCAAAAACGCCACTCCGGTGTCATTGGCCGCAGCCAAAGTGTTTCTCGGCGATGATATGACCATCACAAGCTCCGATGAAAAGGTGGCTACCGTGGACGCCAACGGCAAGGTCGTTGCTGTCAAGGACGGCACGACAGTCATCACCTATTCAAGCGCCGCGGGCGACAAGAAATTCACCTGCAAAGTTGAAGTCTGGAGCGTCAAGGTCGAGGGAATCGCATTCAAAGATCCGGTATTTGAGGCCAAGGCATCGGCAACAGGTTACTCATCCATCAATCTCGGAGTGGTATGGACTCCGGCCAACGCGTCCAACAAAAATGTGACCTACAAGCTCTCCAACCCCGATGTCGTCGAACTGCGCGACGGAAGATATTTCTATACCCTCAAAGGGGTTGCCGGAGAAACCGAAGTGACGGCAACATCCGAGGACGGAGGCTATACAGCCTCATGCCGACTGATAGTCCGCATGAGCCTCAACAAACTTTCGCTTGACAAATCCGAGGCCACTCTGACCGTCGGCGAGACTCTGACCCTCAATCCGGTGTACAAGCCTGAAAACACCGATCCGAAGTTCAGGGGCGTCATCTGGACTTCGAGCGATCCGAAAGTGGCAAACGTGGATGAAAACGGTCTTGTGACCGCTCTTGCAGAAGGTACAGCGACCATTCAGGCTACATCCGACCAAAGCTCTTACAAATATGCCCGCGCCACCGTCACCGTGGTCAAGGACGAATCGGGTATCAAGAACGTCAGCACCGCCACGGTTGTCAAGGCCTGGCCGAACCCGTTCACCGATTATATTATGGTGGAAAGCCCAGTGGCTGCTACCGCAGAGGTCTACAATCTCCAGGGCGCGCTGCTGATCAGCACCGGGATCGAGGCCGGACAGAACCGCATCGACACCTCGGCTCTCGCACCGGGTCTCTACCTCGTGCGCATCGGCTCAGAAACCGTGAAGATGATACGCAAGTAAACACCTATGTGAATATATATAAAGAAGAAGGCTGTCTCACGACAGCCTTTATTCATTTAATAAACCAATCATTATCACATTTCTTGCAATGGAAAAAGTAATTTTGCTATGTACTTATTAAACGCATGGCCGGAGCAATGGTTCACCGAAAATCAAAAAAATTTCTATTTATTTTTAATTTTTTTGCCAACATCCCTAAAAATCGCTAACTTAGCAATCTGAAAAAATCGGCGGAGAGGGCTATGTTTAACTCATTTTAGCACATATGTGCACGGTTATTGCCCGACCTCCGCATTAACTTTGCATCATAAACAATTAGACCATAGAAACAAAAACCGACATGGAAAAGAAAAAGACTCCCATCAAGGCCCCGAAGGACAAAGAGCTCGACCCGATGAAGGCGAAACTCAATGCCCTCAACCAGGCGCTTGGAAACATAGAGAAAAACTTTGGCCGCGGGGCAATCATGAAACTCGGCGATGAAAACATCGAGGATGTGGAAGTGATCCCCACCGGCTCCATCGGACTTAACTACGCCTTGGGCGTCGGCGGCTATCCGCGCGGCCGAATCATCGAGATCTACGGTCCGGAATCGTCAGGCAAGACGACCCTTGCCATCCATGCCATAGCCGAGGCTCAGAAAGCGGGCGGAATCGCCGCCATCATCGACGCCGAACATGCCTTCGACCGCTTCTATGCCGAGAAATTAGGCGTGGACGTCAACAACCTTTTCATGGCCCAGCCCGACAACGGCGAGCAGGCTTTGGAGATCGCCGAGCAGCTGATCCGCTCATCGGCTATCGACATACTCGTGATCGACTCCGTGGCCGCACTGACTCCCAAGAGCGAGATCGACGGCGATATGGGCGACAAGAACGTGGGTGTGCAGGCGCGTCTGATGTCGCAGGCCATGCGCAAGCTGACCGGCACCATCTCCCGCACTAACACAACCTGTATATTCATCAATCAGCTGCGCGAGAAGATCGGCGTGATGTTCGGTCCGTCGGAAACGACCACCGGCGGCAACGCGCTGAAATTCTATGCTTCGGTGCGCATCGACATCCGTCCGAGCACAGCGATAAAGGACGGCGACGACGTCCTCGGCAAGCTGACCAAGGTGAAGGTGGTGAAGAACAAGGTTGCGCCTCCATTCAAGCGTGCCGAATTCGACATCATGTTCGGCGAGGGCATCTCGCGCAGCGGCGAGATCATCGACCTGGGTGTAGATCTCGGTATCATCAAGAAGAGCGGCTCATGGTTCTCGTATAACGACACCAAACTTGCCCAGGGACGCGACGCGGCCAAGCGCGTGATCCGCGACAATCCTGAACTTGCCGACGAGCTGGAAGCCCTGATCATGGAGGCCCTCAAGGAGAAGGGGGGCAACCCCGCGGCCAGCAAGAAAAAAGCGGCCTCTGCCGACAAGAAAGGCGCCTCAAAGGATAAGGATGATGCCGACGAACCCACAGCCGACGACATCAACGCCATTGCCGACGGCCTTTTTGACGACGAGGATCTCCCCGACGATTTCTCGATCGAAGAAGACATCTAAGAGAAACACACACATACCGAAAAATGTGCTGACGCGAACGGAATCACCCGCGTCAGCGGTTAAAAAGAACGTGCTGACGCACACGGGCCACGCTGCCCACGTCAGCGGTCGAAAAGAATGTGCTGATGCACACAGGGCCCGCTCGGCCGCGTCAGCGGTCGGAAGAATCCAGGCCACTGCAAGGGCGCCGTAGGTGTCCGCAGCTGTGGTAAAACAGGACATTACAATCAAAATGAAGCTCCGTAGGAGTGAAACAAGCTGATAAAGTTTCACTCCTACGGAGCTTTGTTTTCAAAAACGGATAAATAACCACAGCTGCGGACCGCGATGCGGCCCTTGCAGTGGCCTGAAATCGCCGCACCGCTAACGCGGCGCCGACGCAACAGGAGGATGTGACGGGTGCCCCGAATCAATAGATCTCTTTTGCGACGCGGCGGACGGATTCGGAGGCCATGAGGGTGTAGAAGTGGATACTGGGCACTCCGCGGGCTATCAGTTCGCGACACTGGCCTATGCACCATTCCACGCCCACCTCGCGCACAGCCGCATCATCCTTGCACTTGCGCAGCTCCGAGGCAAACGGTTCGGGAATGTCTGACCGGAACACGCGCGGAAGCACGTTGAGCTGGTTGGCGAAGACCACGGGCTTGATTCCGGGAATGATCGGCACGGTGATTCCGGCCTGACGGCAGCGGTCGACGAAGTCGAAATACTTGCTGTTGTCGAAAAACATCTGCGTCACCAAGTAACCGGCCCCGTTGTCGACCTTCTGCTTGGCATAATAGAGGTCAGAGTCCATGTTGGGGGCCTCCTCGTGCTTTTCGGGATAGCAGGCCATGCCGTAGCTGAAAGGGGTCTCGTTTGGCTCGAAACGCTCGCCGTCGGCATAGATGCCGAGGTTGAAGTCATTGACCTGAGCCTGGAGATCGGTGGCATGGAGATTGATTTTCGACGGATCGTCGGACTTCTCAGGCCCCTTGATGTCGCCGCGGAGCAGCAGCAGGTCGTGGACGCCGAGGAAATTGAGGTCGATCAGGGCATATTCGGTCTCGTCGCGGGTGAAACCCTTACAGATGATATGCGGAACGGCGGTTATGCCGTATTTGTTCTGTATGGCCGAGGCTATCGCCACCGAACCGGGGCGCTTGCGCATCTTCTGCGGGCGGAAACTGCCGTCGGGCATCTCCTTGAAAATCATCTCGCTGTGGTGGGAGGTGATGTTGATATACTTCGGATCAAAATCGCGGAGTTTGTCGATGATGTTGTAGACTTTCTCGATGCTGTTGCCCTTGAGAGGAGGCAGAATCTCGAAAGAGAAAGCCGTGTGGCCGGGATTGGCCTTAAGATGATCAATTACTCTCATACGTGTGTACTATTTCTATTCTATATCCTATCTTTATTCTATCTCTGTTCTGCAATTTCAATCATCTCAGCGACGTGTCCATCTGCCGAGCCCGAATAGGCGCCGTCGGAAAAGTGCCTTGTTGGATGACGCCTCCCTGCATCCGCGGACTATCGCCTTGTCAAAATATCCGATGGCCAGGTCGATGTTCTCGCCGGTGCCGCGGCCAAATCCGTAGGCCACGCCGAGAGCGTTGAGCACAAGGCCGCACAGAGGGTCCTGAAGCTCGTCGGCATGGGGTCCGGCTTCGGAGAGGTAACGGAAGGCCTGCGAGTCGTCCCGCGACGTTCCCAGACCGTTCTGAAAGAGGATTCCCAACACTGCGGCCGTCTGCCGGGAAATTTCCTCCGTGCATTCCTCATTGCTGCGGGCCATAGTCACCCAGCGGTAGGCCTGAGCATAGTCGCACGAGAGATTGCCGCGTCCCTCGAAATAGAAATTTCCCACCTGGAACTGGGCTTTCGGATGGCCTTCGCGGGCGGCGAGCAGATAGCACTCGAAGGCCTTGTCGAGATCCTCGTCGACACCGTAGCCGCGACCGTAGCAGCAACCGACCTCGTAGGCCGACCGCTGGTCGCCGAGTTCTACGGCCCGGCGATAGTATTCGAACGCATGAACGTCGTCGTACTCCTCTTCAAGCCACCGGCCGTAGTCGTTGCAGAGCAGCGGATCGCCGCTGTCGGCAAGCATCTCCATGTGTTCCTCAAACACGCTGCTGTCCATGTCGGTCAGACCGGACTGATAGATAGTGCGGTAGTTGGCAAAACCGTAGCTCAGACCGGCTTCGAACGACTGCTGGTAATAGTCGGCCGCTATGGGATAGGCATAGCGCTTGTAGTCGGTCTCGGTGGCGAATTCACCGGCCTTTTCGGGATCTACACGGCGGTAATCACCCCAGAACATGACGTTGCCGATCATGTAGAGGCAGAAGGCATCACCGTCTTCAGCCTGACCCAGAACCTCGTCATAGGCCTCCCGAAGCGACCCGAATGGCATCACCTCGCAGACATCAGTCGAAAGCAAGCCGCTGCACAGAGCGCAGAGCACTGCCGAAGCACTGCCGAGCTTCACGGCCTTTTCAAGCAGCCTGGCAGCCAAAGCCTCGTCAACCGGGAATCCCGCTCCGCTCCAGACATATCTTTTGCCCAGATGACAGCGGGCAAAATAGCAGATGGCGTCAGCGTCTCCGGCCTCGGAGGCCCTGCGCAGTATCTCATAGCCCTCGCGCATCTGGCGGGGACTATGGCTCAGCCATATTTTCTGGATAGCTCTCGCTACTTCGGTTGAGTATCGTCCGTTCATACGTGTGTGAGTTCAGCAGTTATTTATTGCACCGGGTAAATGTGTCGTTCAATTCTGACAAAATTACTAAAATCCCCACGTCTGACGAACTCCTGAGCCATAATCCTGCACGTTTGTAACCGAATTTTCACAGCTGTAACCGCATTGCAACATCGCCCCGCCTCCAGCAGTTGGAGACGGGGCGACCGTTCAGTTAGAGCGGGCTTATCTCAGCTAAACCGAAACATGGCAAGAGCAGATAGACAGCGCCGATTATACAGATCCCGACAATCCCGTCAACAACGGATGCCACTCGACTGTTTTTGATCCATTGCTTACTCTTCCAGTGGGTCCAATATAGAAGCGGAACATCAATACATGCCCAGATGACAGCCGTAAAAGATCCGCTGTCAAATATCTTATCCAGCCCGATGAAAGCAGCTGAAAGTATTATAATACCGATTTCGCAAATCATAATCTTAAGACATATGGCGTTCCGCAACTTATCGAATCTCGATTTTTCTGCCATAGTCTCAGGGCTACTCGTCCGCTCGACGAGATAAGCGGTCAAGACTGGCCGTCCAAAAATGATTGTTATGATCAGCACACTAACGATAATGACACACAGTTTCAAAATATTTTCTACGACATCTGTTTCTGTATTAGGTTCATATTCTGAACAGGAAGAGAACAGGAGTCCAGTCAAGACTCCCAAAAGGACAAGTTTTTTCATTTGCATAATGTTTTAATGAATTATTAAATTATTCAATGCAAAATTAGGTCTTCACAGACATAAAACTGTTGTCTTTTCAATATTTCATTTGGTTTATAAAAGTCATAAAGCGCTATCTATCAAGCATGATTGTGTTAATTCATCGCCAATTGTTGTTTTTTATGCCATCCACCTGTATCACCGTCTTTAAATAAGACAGAAGAGCATCTTCACGCAAGTGTGCCTTCAAAAATCCAGTCCATTACAAGCACAAATCCAAAACAGAAGACAACCCAGATCAAAAGGGTGAGCAAATAATATAGATATGGGCTTTTACAACGACTCTTAATTATCGGCTCTATATACCAAATTATAAATAACGACGGTATCAGACTTATAATTATACCGACACATTCTTGATCATTAGACATCGGACTCCACTATTTTTATAATTCTGCGAAACCCAGGGAGGTAAGCAGGAAATAGATCAGCACTATCAGAGCCAATCCGCCAATATGACTGACGGCTTCCCTTGACAATTTCTTCCGGATCAGGCGCTTCATCCAGTGGTCAAAGGCTATTCCGAGGGGAGTGGAAAGACTCGCGCAGACAACGATTGTAAAGTATTTGTTGTGGAAAATCCGGTCTGTGCCTACAAGGAAGCCCGTACCGAGAATAACGGCTGCGTCCACAACAACACAGAGCAGGATGGTCATCCACAACAGTTTGCGGACATTGATCGTCTCACCATGTTCAGCAATTACCCTCTCCGCTCTCAGCAGTCCGGTCCTTAAAATCGGTCCGCAGACCAAAAGCATCAGGCAGACGCACAGCGCAGTTATTAAAAACAGATTATAAGCCATAACTTTTGAATGAAATAATTTAGTTTCTCATTGCAAAATTACCTAATTATCCTACCCGACCCCCTTGTTTTTTCAATATTTATCTTGGTTTTCACGCGCTTTAAACGGCTGATTTTCAAGCGTAACAATGTTAAATAAATTCATCATTCTGTCTTCCAGTCAAAGATCCACAACAGCAGAAGAAAAACGACCGCAAAATTGACGGCCTCAACCAAAAAGATGGCGGCATAGCGATGGAGCCGCTTTTTATATCGCGATTTGATTTTAGGCTCGATGTAGTGTGTAATAAATTCAGCCGGCACCATGCTGAGAGCGGCGTTTATCCAGATAAAATCACTCATAACGACAGGTTGATATAATTGTTCGGTTAATAATTTGACTGAATAAAATTACAGATATTCCAGATAGGCGCTGATGGCCGAGGGATCAGGCAACTGGCGGATCTTGGTTTTGAGGCGGCGCTTGCGGTTGTAGACCGACTCGATTTTTTCGGCTTTCAGAAATACGGCGATAGCCGTGCTTGAAAATCCGAGGATCGAGTAGAGAAAGAGCTTGTAATCGTCGGCTTTCAGATCGGGAAGATCGCGGCGGAAACGCTCCATGACGCCGGACTGATAGCGGTTGACGGTTTCTTCAAGTTCAGCAATCCGGTCGGCAGACGAAAGGCGCTCGACAAGTTCGACGGCCTCGTTCGAGAGATTTTTGCGGGTCTGAGGAGAGGATTTTTCGTAATACTCGCGGCATTTTTCGTCCATTACGCGATATTCCTTGGTCAGCAGCTCGCGCAACAGGCTGTTGACCGCCGCGCTGTCGCGCTGACGGAGTTCGGTGATCTCACGTATGTTCTGACCGATCTGAAAATAATATTCGTCACGACGCAATTTGCGCCTGTACAAGATGATCCCAAAGGCCACGGCACCGGAAAGGTAAATGACTTCAAGGGCTATCGTGAGACGGCGGATCATCCGCGAATGAGCGGCGCGTGTCTCGGTCAGCTCCCGCCGCAGACTTTCGATATCCATCGACTGTTGCTCCGGAGTGAGGGCGCCGGAATTTTCATCAGGCGCGCAAGAGACCATCCCGACCAACAGAAGCAGACAGATCAAGAACAGACGGAAACGTTTCAATAGTGATATTTCGGCAGACGTCAAGCACATATCGGTTGCAAAATTACGAATAGATTTCCAAATACAGAAATCTTTCTGTGTAGAACCCCGTAGGGATTCGGGAGTCAGATCAGACGGCGGACTAAGGGGAAGAGGTGCAGGCGCAGGAGGGTTTTCACGAGGGCTTCGCCGGGACCGGTGCTGCGGTGGGCGGAGAAAGAGGCGCGGACGAGGGGATGGCGGAGGGTCTGACGGGCCGAACAGTCGTCGGAAAAGCGCAGGAAGCGCAGGATCAGCGCCATGTATTGCGGATAGATCAGGCGGTCGACATCGCGGCTCAGCGAGAGGTCGAAACGGTCGCGCAGCCAACGGTGAAGTTCTTCGTAGTTGCCGACTGCTTCCATATCGGCCCGCGAGGTTTCGGAACCGAGGCGGTGGACGTAGTGATAGGTGGCTTTGTCAGCCATGCTGACCGAGCGGCACAGTTCGAGGTAGCGGAAGTTGAAGCTGACGTCTTCAAGCAGCCTGAGCGGCGGGAAACGCAGCCGGGCGGAGCGGATCAGCGGCAGAGAGTATAGCTTGCCGACGGGGGGATTGAAGGCCCCTCCGCTCAGCGAGGCGAGGAAGCCGGGATTGTCCCAGAACGAGGTGAAGCGCCGCGCGGTGAGCTTCTGGGACTCGGTGCGCCCGTCGGGCCAGTGATGACAGAGCGCCGTGACGGCAAGATCGCCTCCGGCTGCAAGGAGCGCGGACAGATAATCGGGATCTACATAGTCGTCGGAGTCCACGAAGCAGACGTGAGAGGCATCCGCGGAGCAATTGTCGAGTCCGAAATTGCGCGCCGAGGCGGGACCGCCGTTCTCCTTTGAAAGAACCCGCACACGCGGGTCGGTGAATGAGTGGGCCACTGAGAGGGTGGAGTCCGTCGAGCCGTCGTCGACAATCAGCAGTTCGAAGGCCTCGTAATCCTGCGCAAGTATGCTCTCCACGCAGGGGTGCAGAGTCGCGGCGCAGTTGTAGGCCGGGACGATTACCGATATGAGCGAACGGGCGGACATGGAACTCACAGCGTTAAGAGATGGTCAGAGATAAATCAGTTTGAAAAGACGCTCATAGAGCGTCCACCAGTGCAGACAGCCGCAGAAATCGAAGAAAAACGGCAGATTGGGCCGGTACGTCGCCGGAGAAAGTCGGCGGCGGATGGTATCGTAACAACTGTAACGGATCTTGCGGGTCAGAGTCGGCGAGGTGCTGCGGGCATCGCGCGACAGTGTGGCCAGGAGCCCGTCGAGATAGTGCGACTCGACCTTCCGGCGGATTTCCGGCCTGTCGAAGTCCCCCGCCGAGACAACGTCTAAAAAACGGTTCAGCCCGGCGAGGCGCGAGGCGGCCGATGCGGAGAATGCCAGCGACGAATGGTCGGCGCTGCGGACGTAGAAATAGCCGGATTCCGGAGAGAGATGGCAGAGGCTCACAAGGCGGAAATAGGAGAAACAGAAGATGCCGTCCTCGCCGAAAGTGATGTCGCGGTCGAAACGCAGTCCGGCTGAGCCGAGGATGTCGCGCCGGAAAAGTTTACCCCAGACAAAGCCTAAGGAATAGGCGCTGAAAGCCGCAAGCATCTCTTCCGTCCGGCATATGCCTCCGCTGCCAGGAAGAGGCTTTCCCTCCAACACGTCGACAGGCTGCGGCTGCGAGCCGGGATTGACCACCGAATAGCCTGAGATCGAAAATTCGGCGTCCTCGGCACCTGTCAGGAGATCGGCCAGATAGCCGGGAGCCACATAGTCGTCGGCATCGACGAACGTCAGCCATTTTCCCTGCGCCGCCTCTATCCCGCAGTTGCGGGCTGCGGAGACTCCGCCGTGGCCTGGAGTCAGAAGCCGCACACGCTGATCGCGGGCGGCATAGTCGCCGACCACTTCCCGCGAGCCGTCCGAACTGCCGTCGTCAACGGCTATAAGTTCGAAATCGGCGAATGTCTGGGCAAGCAGACTGTCGATACAGCGCCGGAGAGTGGTTTCCGCATTATAGACGGGAATGATTATGGAGACAATAGGAAATGGCATCAGAATAAGGTTTGTTTTGAGTTTTAAAGCACAGCCGGAGAGAGGGCATCTGCGTCACAATCGGTCGAGGTAGAGGACGGATTCGGGGCCGAGGTTGAAGATCAGGTCGATGACCGAAAGGTCCTGTATAAAGCCCAATTTATCGGCGCGGACCTGCCAGTAGGGCGGAAGCTCGATGTCGGAAGGCGGACAAAAGCGGGAGGCTGAGACAGGCGCCGGCTGCGGAATTTCGAGCACCCGTCTGATCCATGAATCCCAGGCTCCGGCAAGGTCTTTGAGCAGCGGATAACGCCCGCAGACTCCGGGAGTGAGCATCGGCAGCAGACGGTCGATGTAAAACTCGAAATATGGCGTGCGGCCATAGGCGCTTTCGAGGGCTACGCGGTGGACATCCCACCACTCTCCGTGTTCCGAAATCCGTATCTCGTCCCAGCGGCAGCGCGAAGTGTGCGGCTTGGCTATCGGCACCGTCAGCTCCAGACGTCCGCGGGTGTCGGCGATGGCGAAACGGTGGCTGTCCTTGAAGCGCTTGTCGAAAGGAGCGCTCCAGTCAAAGCGGGCCTTGCCGCCCGACTTGTGGATGCGGGCATAGACCCCTACCGGCGCGCAGAGCATCGGCGGGAGGAGCAGAACCGGGTCCGGAGTCAGGGCCTCACTCATACTTCGGCTTGTCGGGATTGGCGTTCATGAGGATGCGGTTCCAGCGAATGCCGCCGTTGAAGAGCGAGCGGTCTTTGTCGAAGGATATGAGCACCCGTTCGGGACGTCCGACGATATGATCCTCAGGCACGAGTCCCCAGAAGCGCGAGTCGAGCGAATTGTCGCGGTTGTCGCCCATCATGAAGTAATAGTCCATCTTGAAGGTGTAGCTGTCCTGCGGCTGCCCGTTGATATAGAGCTTGCCGTCGCGGAATTCAGCGTCGGAATTGCCTTCGTAGACTCGGATCACGCGGCCATAGATATCCCAGGCACGCGGCCCCATCTTGAGTGTGGCTCCCTTGCGCGGAATCCAGATCTCGCCGTAGTCCGATGGGGTCCACCCGGCGCTGACAGCTTCGGGGAAGAGCGGTTCGGGAGTGAATGAGGGAACCTTCATCACTTTGGCCACCGCCGGATCGGCTTCAAGGTTTTTGACCATCGCGGGGGTGAGCGGGGAGATATAGACCGGGGGCACGGTGCCGTCGGGGTTGACTGTGAAACCGAGGATACGGAGTCCAGAGACGTCGTCGGGGGTGACGGTGACCGTGTGGCGGTCATCAGCGGCTATGCCAAGCTCATCCCAGCGCGCGTCGGTCATAGCGCCCTCCTTGAGCTGGAAATAATAGTTGAACTGTACATTCTCAGGCTGCGGGATCGGCTCTCCGTTGATGTAGATGACACCGTCGACAATCTTGAGCCACTCGCCGGGGAGGCCGACAGCGCGCTTGACATAGTTCTCGCGGCGGTCGACAGGGCGATAGACAACCTCGCCGAAAGTCTGCGGGTTGTTGAGTATGTTCTCGCGGCCATAGGCGCGCACCAAGGAATAGTAGTCGGGATTTGTCACTTTGGTAGCCACGGTGTCACCCGCGGGGAAGTTGAACACCACGATGTCGCCGCGCTCGACCGAACCCAGCCCCTTGAGGCGGTGATAGTTCCACTGCGGGTTTTCGAGATATGACTTGGTGTTGATGACCGGGAAGGTGTTCTGCACCAGGGGGAAATGGACCGGAGTCATCGGCACTCGCGGTCCGTAGGCCATCTTGTTGACCCACAGATAGTCGCCGACTAACAGCGATTTCTCTAAGGAAGAGGAGGGAATCTGATAGTTCTGCCCGATGAAAGTGAAGACAAAGTAGACAAGAATCAGCGCGTAGACAATGGCGTCGACCCAGCTCATGACCGTGCGGACCGCGGCATTCTTCGAGCGTTTCCACCAGGTCAGCGGAATGTAGCCGGTGATGTAGATGTCGAAAAGCAGGAACCAGAAGAGCGCCACCCACCAGCTTCCGAGCCATGCGACCCAGAGGAAGAAGATGAGCGAGACGATCGCAAAGCGCACCCAGCGCGAGGTGCGGTTTTCGGCTACGCGGCGGCGGAAATCTTCGGCGAAACTTCCGGCCTGAGCGGCCTTGTCGGTATTTGTTGTCATAAGTGTCGTTTAACGGGGTGATAAGAGAGGAGGAAATACTAAGACGGTTCGTTTCAGAGCAGTTCCTGCATCATTGTGTCGATGGTGAAAATGCCTTTGCGTCCGGCGATCCACTCGGCGCCCATCACGGCTCCGAGGGCAAAACCGTCGCGGCTCTTGGCGCGGTGGGTGATCTCGATGGTGTCGACCGGCGAATCCCACTCGATCGTGTGGGTTCCGGGCACCTCGCCCTCGCGCAGACTCAGCACGGGAAGAGTGTCGGGGGCCATCACGGGTTTCTCCAGTCCGGCGGCGATCTGAGCGGGAGTCAGGGAGCAGTTGCTCTCATCGACGCTGACCATCCCCTCGTCGGCCCAGGAATTGACGCGCTCGTTCTCGGCGATGATCCCTTCGGCAAGGGTGATGGCAGTGCCTGAGGGATGGTCGAGCTTGTGGACGTGGTGGGTCTCATACATGTGCGGCCTGTACTGCGGCAGATGGCTCATGAGACGGGCGAGCTTGCGGTTGACGATGTTGAACACATTGACGCCGATGCTGAAATTGCTCGAAGCCAGCAGAGCGCCGCCAAGCTCGGTGACACGCTTCTCGACCTCGGCGCGACGTGCGGCCCAGCCGGTCGATCCGCAGATGACGGGCACACCTGCCGCCGCAGCGCGCATCACATTGTCGGGGGCGGTCGAGGGAGTCGTGAACTCTATGGCAGCGTCGGCCGAAGCGAAAGCCTCGCCGTCGATATCGGCATTGTTATCCACATCAATGATCGCGACAATCTCATGGCCGCGTTCACGGGCGATGCGCTCGATGGCGTGACCCATCTTCCCGTAACCTATAAGGGCAATTTTCATAATGATCCGTAGAGAGTAAAATATCTGATTCTGACGGCCGATCCGGCCAGTCCGGACCGCACCGGATGCAAAATTACACAAAATCTCCAATTTCAGCAATTTTCTTGACCGCCGGTCAGGGATATGTTGCATAACATATTTTCTGTGAGCGTTTTTTCGTGCGAAACGTTGTGAATTTAAAAAATTATCCCCTATCTTTGCGTCGGTAGTCGATTTGATACTGTATATCAGTGACTTTTACATTTCTGCAACACACCGCACACACCACTCTGTAAACCACAAACCAATCACCTATGGCCATAATCGATCTTGTCAGCTGGCAGCCCACAGGCAATATCACCACCTATGCCTGGCGCTTTCCGGAAACCAATCTCAGCACCTATACTCAGCTGATCGTTGCCGAATCGCAGGAAGCCGTCCTCTTCTCGAAAGGACAGCTCATGGGCAAATTCGGGCCCGGAAAACACACGCTCAACACCGAGAACCTTCCCGTGCTCCGCAGCCTTTTCGGTATTCCTTTCGGAGGAAAAAACCCGTTCACGGCCGAGATATGGTTTGTCAACAAGGTCCAGGTGTTCAACATCGACTGGCATGCGGGCAACATAAAGAACCACGACGCCGAATACAATGCGATGGTGCCGATCTACGCCGCCGGACAGTACGGCCTGCGCATCACCGACACCGAGAAATTTCTCATCAAGTTCGTGGGCCGCAAGGAGGTCTTCACCGAAAACGACATGACCGAGCAGGGCCGCGGCGAATTCATGAGCAAGGTCAAATCGGCCCTCATCAGCTTCATGCGCCAGAACAACCTCGGCATCAAGAGCATCGCGGCCTATCAGGACCAGCTCTCGACCTATCTACACGGACAGATGAAAGCCTTCTGGGAAGACCTCGGACTGGAGCTTACGAAATTCTACATCAACGAGATCGACATCGACGACACCACGCCCGAAGGCGAACGCGCCCGCGAAGCCATAGCCCAGCAGAGCGCCATGTCCATCACCGGCCACACCTGGCAGCAGGAACAGATGTTCGACACCGCCAACAATGCCATCGGTTCCATGGCCGGAGGCTTCGGCACCGGGGGCGACGGCTCGCTCCTCGGCGGCATCATGGCCATCAACATGATGAACGGTATGATGGGCGGTGGCGGCCGCAACGGCGGTGGCCAGATGGGCCAGAGCATGATGAACCCGCAGTTCGAACAGCCCAATTTCCGCCCCGCCGCGGCTCCCGACTTCGGCGCGCAGCACACACAGGCACCGCGCCACGAGGGATCAGGCCCCGACCAGTCAGTCAAGATGGTCTACTGCTCAAACTGCGGAAAGAAATATCCCAACACCTCGCGTTTCTGTCCCAACTGCGGCAACGAATATCACCCCTGTCCGAAATGCGGCACCGACAACAATCCCCACGCCAAACGCTGCGTAAGCTGCGGCACCCAGCTCGGCGCGGGAACCTCCGGCGGACAGACCTGCCCGGCGTGCAACGCGCCCTTAGTCCCCGGAAGTGCTTTCTGCGGCAACTGCGGCCAGCGCATAGCCTCGTCGGACAACTGTCTGCGCTGCGGCGCTCCTCTGCCGCCCAACGTGAAATTCTGTCCCAAGTGCGGCAACCGGCGCTCGTGACACCCACTCTCACCTCTTACTCCTCACAACCTAACCGTTGACTCTGCCTTATGAAAAACTGGAATCTTCTTACCTGGATCTTGTTCATTGTCGGCGAAGCTCTCGTCATAGCCGGATTCTGCCTCTTCGGACGCGGACTGCCCGACAATGTCTATTATCTCGACCTCACGGTCTCGACAGTGGTCTACATACTGCTGTTTCTCAACTTCGGGCGCCCGATGGTCAGCCTCAGCGACGAGAGCGGCAAAGATGTCGGCTCGCTCGGCATCAACTGGACCTTCTCGACGGCCTACGCCTTTCTGTCCGTGGCATGCATGATCGCACTTCCCTACTGGGAACTCGGCTTTAAATACCAGTTCATCGCCCAGGCCGTATTGCTGTTCTTTCTGATCATGGGCATGGTTTTCGGACGTGAATCCGCTGACAAGGTCGGCGAGGTCTACCGCCGGGAGCAGGCCATGACCGGAGGACTCGACGCAGTGCGCCGTCAGATGCGCCGCCTCAACGACACTCTGGCCGTAAGCCGCGACATCTCTCCCGACGTGCGCGGGCGCCTCGACCGTATCGGCGAATCGCTGCGCTATCTTGCTCCGTCCGACAATCCGGAAGCCGCGGAACTTGAAAAGGATATGGCGGCAGCCATCGCCGACATTGACCGCGCGCTCCCCGACGCAGCACTCAACCGCGATCTGATCGACCGGCGCCTCACCGCCCTCGAACGCTACTGCGAAAACCGCCGCAACATCTACTCCCGATAAAACCCGACACCCCGACGGCCGACGCCCCGAACCGATAGCGCCGGCCACTGATCCCACACCCTGACAATACCTTAAAAAACAACCGACTTTAATCCCCCTAAAAACCTATCAGACAAATCCTATGAGTGGAAAAATCTTTCCCAGCTCAAGCAACATCTATCAGGATGAAGCTAAGATCTTGTTCAACTACTACAAGATGGCCGCAGAAAAAATCGTGAGCGAGGAGGAACGCATCGAGAGCGAGATCTCCGACCTGGAATCGCAACGCTCCGGCTATGAAGAACAGCTGTCGAAAGCCTGGTACTGGCTGCTGACAATCATTCTCTTCTTCATGTACTTCATCAAGAAGAAAGAATTTACTGAAAAGATCGAAGAAGTTGACGCAGAGATCAGCCGCAAGCGCAAGGAACACGCCGACATCTTCCGCGACTACAAGATCAGCCGCATGGGCGTGGCCTACGTCCCCGTGGCCGATCAGGTGAAATATGACGACAAGAGCTTCATCGTCGACTTCACCGGCGAAGTCCCCGACAGCGAGGTGACTCTCCAGCTCCCCCGTCAGAACGAACTCCTCGTGGAGACCATCGGCAAAATCGAGAAACTCTCCACCGAAGCCCCGCTCGTCGAAACCTCGGAAGACACCGAGTCGATCGAGACCGACGACTACTCGACATCCATACAGACAATCAACGAGCACGACTATCTCGGCGCCCTCGAACGCTCGTTGCGCACAGTCTCCTACTGCATGGAGGACATCGACACCGTCTCGGTGGCCCTTCCGCTCGTGCAGCGCGGCAGCCGCTATCTCGACTTCATCGAGGAATACTCCACCCGCACGGTACCCGAAGGCGCCCCGGTCATCAATGTGTTCGACTCAGAGCGTTACGCCGAACGCATCAACCGCTTCCGCGAACTCAACAAACTGAAAGACTCGCTTTCGACCAAGACCCAGCAGTTCGAGGACGTCATCAAATCGCTGATGAGCACAATGGCCGCCTCCGTGCAGGCCATCTCCGCACTGAAGATCGCGTCGGTCGACAAGGTGGTCTTCGAATCGAACCGCCTGCTCTACAACATCCTGAAAGCACCCTACAACCACTACTCTCCCCTGCTCGAATACGACGAGATCCAGCGCATACGCAACGAGCGCTTCGATTACAGCCAGGACGTGCAGGACTACGAGCCTTTCAACCTGCGTCCCAGCTCGCGCGTGAGATTCAACCTCGTCACCGGCATGTGGACCGCCGAGGACGGCAACGTCACTTCAATGCCTTTCGGCATCCATCAGATCTACGAGGAGATCATGTCGCCCGTGGTCCAGAGCCTCATGGAAGAGAACCGCATCGAACGCCTGCGCATCTACAACCACATCAAGGACCAAAAGATCTCCTACCTCAACAAATGGCATCAGGACACCGACGCATTCTATCGCGCCAACCGTGCCGAAGGAGCCGACATCATCAATCTCATGCAGGAAAGCCTGCGTGAATACGTCGCCGCCTACAACACCCTAATCTCCCTCAGGAAAACCGAGGACTCGATGGCACAGAGCGGCGAGAATCTCGACGCCACAGTTGTCAATACCGTCGACAACACCGAAGAATCGATCGCCGCGTTCGAACTTCAGTCGCAGGAATTCCAGAAAGTACAGCAGGAGTTCGAGGAATATATGGACCGCCTGAAAGAGGACATCGACCGCCGCGCCGAGGAGTTCGGCCATGTCGAATATTACGATGCCAAACTCCGCGACGGCCATTCCAACGAAGCCGCCGTGGCCGCAGGTGAGGTCCACGACCTCGACGAGCGCCGCCAGCCTCTCGCTGCCATCAACCCGCTCTTCGCCAAATCATCGCAGCTGCCCCCGCAGCCGAAGGTGGAGGACATCACTTTCGAGCACATTGCGCTCAATCTTCCGGCCATCTCCCGCGAGGCTCTGGCTTCGCTCGTTGAAATGGAAGAAAATCTCACAGCCGAAACTGAGGCAGCCGCCCGTCAGACTCCGCCGGCCGTACATGTCGCCGAGGAAGAAGAATCCGATGAAGAGGAACTCGATGACGAAGAACTCGACAACGAGGAACTCGACGAAGAGGAAGAACTCGACAACGAAGAGCTTGACGACGAAGAGCTTGACGAGGACGACGAGGAATACGATGAGGAGGAAGAGGACGAGATCGATGTTGTCGGCGATGACGAAGAGATCGGCGAATTTGACGCCGAAATCGGAGTCTTCGGCGAAGATGACGACAAGCCCTCAGGCGCCTGCCCCCCGCCACTCCCTCCCGATGCCGACAAAGGCAATAACCAGTCTGATAACCAACCTTAAAACTCCCCGACCATGAAAAGTTTCGACTGTGTCATAGACACCCAACCGATGGCCAGGGAGCTGGACCGCGTTTCGCAGCACGTCAACGGGACAACCACGGCGGTTGTCGGCATGAAAGTGGCCGTGCTCAAAGCCGAGGCGGACGCCGCCGACAATGTCTGCCGCAACGTCAACCGCGGATTCTATTCGCTCATCCACTCGCAGATCTCGCAGAAGATAGCCAAGTGGAAAAGCGAAGTGGACTCTCTGCTGCTTCAGCTCAACCAGCAGCGCCGCCAGATCAACAACATAAAGGGGCAGATGGAGCGCGACTACGGCTCGATCACCGCCCGCTATACCAAACTGTTCACCTCGCTCAACCGCGCCCTCAGGCGCCGCGTCTACGAGCTTGACAAACCCGCTTTCAAGTTTGCCGTCACCGAGATCGACACCCTCTCCAACCGCACCCTTCAGCTCTCGGCCACCGTGCCTGTCTCCCAGAACGAGTCGCTGCTGACGTCGCAAAAAATCATGGCCTCCAACCTGAAATACCGCGGCAGCCGTGTGATCTCGCTGATGAAGGATTTTCTCACCGACCTCAACCGCCAGAAGGCAATGACGGGCCGTGTGCTGCTCGACAAGGGCATTTCCACCGGCCTTGAAAACCGGCTGATCCCCGTGATCGTCTGGGAGGGCTGCGGCGGACGTCTCGAAGGTGATCTTGAGCATTTCACCATGCCTGAGACCTGCCTTTCGGACCGTACACGCAACGCCATCACCAACCACATCGCCACATCCAACGTGCAGTTCCCCTGGACGGATGCCGCCGACCCCGACAAGCGCGTGGCCGACGGCTTCAAGGCCATGCTCGGCGATTTCGAGGCCACCGACCGCATCAAGGAGACGATGGGGCGCCTTTTCGAAGCTAACCGGATTCAAACCTTCAACGCCCGATAGCCTATGAGTTACAGCAGATCAATCACGGTAGACATCGCGATCCCCTACTCCGGCTCCGTGAGCAACAAGGCGGGCACCATGTACTATTCGGGCACGGCCCGCGAGACGGTGCGCTTCAATGTCGAGGTCGACACGAGAGCCTTCGACAGCTCGGTCGACAGCTGCACGCACCACGTCAACGCCCTGACCGAATCGGTCGTGGCAACCGAAGTGGCCCAGGTAGCTTCGATCCATAAAAACGCCGACACTGTCGGGCAGACCATCATCTCAGGCTTCTTCAAGACCGTCCGCTCGGAACTCAGCCAGCAGATGATGCAGCTCAAAAGTTCCATCGACGCCACCCTGCTCCATCTCAACCAGCTGTCGAAACGCTGTCTCGACAAGCGCCGCCAGATGGAGACCGACTACGGGCGCGTGGCCGAACGCTACACCAAGATCTTCACCGAGCTTAACAAGGAGCTTGAAAACCGCGTGTTCGAGCTGGACAAGGCCGTGTTCCACATCGAGGATGAGTGCCGCGACTGCTCCGAACGCTCCGTCAGTTCCGGTCTTGCGGGCGACGCCGCCGTGGCCTCGGCCGAAAACAGCCGCCTCCAGGCCATTCTCGGCGCCACGCTTGCCAAACGCCGCGCCCTCGACACGCTCCGCCGCGCCCGCACCTTTCTGGAGCGCCAGGTGGCCACCAAGACGCTGATCAACAACAGTCTCCGCGACTCCGGCGAGGCATCGTCGATCTATGTGCCCCTCTGCGTCGTATGCTCCGAGGGCGCAGGCGGCAAGATATCCGCCGAGGTTTATCAGAACCCGCAGATGCCCACCGACGACAACCGCGACATCATCGCCTTCATGGACGCCCGCCGGTGGCACCCTATGCCTGAGAGCGAGATGAACATCATCAGAAAGTTCTACGCCCATCAGGTCAGCGGCGCAATCACCACTGACAGTCCCCACGACAGCCGCGTCCGCGCTTATCTCAACAAATTTATCAACGAAAACACTATTTCCTGTGTCTGAACCATCATGAAAGAATTAACCGAAATCCGTGTCAACGGAACTGACATACATCTTCAGGACAACCTCGTGCGCAGCTCGATCCTGCCTGAAAAAACCGCGGAACTCAGCCGCAACATCATCTTCAAAGGCAACACCATTGTCGAAGGTCCCGTCTTCGGCAACCGCATCGAAGTGCGGCAGGGTCCGCTCGAAATCCAGGGAGCGGCCTTCACGCAGAACGAGCTTTATGTGGCCGGAGACGCCGAAGGCGAGATCACCTTCAAAAAATGTGTAGGCTCGGCCAACTCCATCGTCTCGCGCGGCGACAAGGCCCGGCTGATGTTTCTCGCCGACATCAACGCCAAGAGCGTGGCGCTGACCAACGCCTTTGTGGCCGGCAGCATCTATGCCGACGACATCACGCTGGAAAACTGTGTGGTGATCGGCGGTGTCTTCGCCACGCAGGACGCCGACATCCGCAATTCGATGGTCGGCACCTTCAACGCTCCCTCCGTGCGCCTCTCAGGCATAAACTACCTGCTGTTGCCGAGCGCCTTCTCAGTCGAACCGGTAAGCGCCACCCCCGCCACCATGCTGTTCAATCTCAGCCTCGCCGACCTCGGCGCCCTCTACAAGCAGCTGCCCCAGGCCGAAGATTCGGGCAAGATCCTCATCGACCTCACAGTCGACGAGCTTCTCTCGACCCTCGCCAACGAGGAAGTCACCAAAGTGCTCCGCAGCTACACGGTGATCGGCAAGGTCCTTGCCGCCGACCTGGTCAATACCGACAAGTTCCAGAACCACTTCCTTCTGACCGCCGCCGCCCTCGGCCCGCAGCTGTTGAAATCGTATGACCTCGGCACCGGCCGCGACGGCAAACCCGCAGTGCTCACCGTCGAGAAGATCCGCGACTTCCTCTTCGACATCCTCCACGGCAAAATCGAAGTGCGCACCATGTCCGGCTCGTTCAACATCTCCGACATCACCGGCAGATAATCACTGCAAAACCACCGGATAATCACCCCAAAACGCTCTCCGCCACCTTTATTTTTTATTGGAAGATGTTGCAAAACCGGTTACATACCTGGCCCTTGCGACATCACCTGATCTCAATCTCTGATAGTAACACAATTATAATTTTCCAGATATATAAAATAGACTTCCTCATCTAAGACGGAGAGACGAAAGAGAGAGACAGACGCCCCAAAGCCTCTGTCTCTCTTGCTTTTCACAACTTCTTAGAGTTATATCTGCAATTTTCTTGTTAGGTAATTATTATTTATTCTTAGCCTTAAAACACATATACCTTTAGGTAACATATATTTATCTATTGTTATCCGAGGCTCGGTGTGCTTTGTCGAATAAACCAATTGCCCTTGCATGTTATAAATTTCAACATTTGCCAACTTTTCCGAGGGATTATCTATAATAACCGACACATCCGTAACAGTTATTTCAAAATCATCGCAGACGGATTCTATTTTGCTTTGGCCTAACAAGAGTTCCTTGTCTGCCTCCAAGACATAATCATTGGAACATACCGGTATAAACCGAGCTAATAACTCGTTTCTCAATGAATCCTTATAACAGTCAAATCTAAAATATGTGCCCCACGAAACATCCACATATTCAGTCTCAATTATTTCATTATCTATTTTTAAATCACGCGCAGATACATATTTTATTGATTCTATATCATTTTGATAGGGACGAGATTTTAAAATTACGATCCTTTGGGCTCCCTTAATAGAAAATTTCATTTTTAAGCGGCCCTCAATAGAGTATATTTTACCAGGTATAATATCCTCATTATTATAGTTATAATCAACCTCCAGCATCTCAAAATCAAAACCATCCGGAAAGTGTTGATTTTGTCCATAAATATTGAGGATGCTACACAAAACAGACAGTATTGATACTATTGCACGACCGACCATATAATAATCTTCTTTATTTTTACTGAATTATTTACATCCGTTATTTAATAATAACAACGCGGTTTCATACGATTTTATTAGCATTTTCGCAAATATAATGACTATTATCAACATATTTACCCTCTATTCTTATAATTATATATCAATTACTACAAATATTAATAAAATACTCCATAAATATTCACGTCAATAACTGTCTTCTGAGGATTGAGTCCAAATTTTATTTCGCGGGAGGGAGAATTTGTGTTAAATTTGCAGACGGGCCGCGGGGAGCGGTCCGCCACGGTTGACTTTGTGTCTGTCTGACCGGCTGAATTATCCATAACCTGAACCATAACCTGTCACTGTCCATCGCAATGAAAAGTTTTCTGAAACTGCCGCTTCTGTGTGCGGTCATGTGCGCCGCTTTGTCCGGCGAGGCAAAATCCTATGTCCACGATACCAAATATGACTGGAGCGGACTCGCCAACTCCATCACGTCGCCGTCGAAACCGGACTATGAGAAAGCCCGCGACATCTACACATGGCTGACGAAAAACATCTCCTACGATACAAGCTATTCAATCCATACCGCCGACGAGACTTACGAACAGAAGCGCGGCGTCTGCCAGGGCTACTGCGAGATGTTCTACCGCCTGGGCGAGGCCGTAGGGCTGCGGACTGACATCATCTTCGGCAAATCGAAAAACCACGATGGAACAGTCAGCGACATGGGCCACGCATGGCTCTTCGTCTATGTCGACGGCAATTCCGGTATACTCGTAGACCCCACCTGGGGCGCCGGAGGTGTGGATGACGGCAAATTCAAGAGCGAACCGACCGACGCCTGGTTTAACGTCAGCCCCGAATGGCTCATATTCAGCCATTTCCCCGACGAGGCGGAATATCAGCTACTTGACTCGCCCCTGAGTTTCGACAGCTTCCGGAGAATATCCTATCTCCACCCCGCGCTGCGCGACTACGGCCACAACGGCAAGGAACTGCTCGCCTCGTCGCTCAACGGCCACACGCCACAGCTTCCCGAATATTACTCTTCGGCCATCGCGAGAAACACCACCGGCATAAAGATGCCGACCGAGAAAGAGCTGAGAGTCGGAACTCCCTACGAATTCTATGTACTCCCCACCGGACAGAACGATTTCGTGATCATCAACGGCGAGGAATATGACACCGACTGGGTGCGCTCAGGCAAACAGGCCGCCATCCGCTTCATACCCGCCGCGCCAGGTCCGCTGACCGTCGGCGTAAGCACGGGCGACTCGAATTATTCCAGCCTTGTGAAGTACACCGTAGCCCAACCCACCGCGCAGGACATCGCTAGACTTGAAGAGGCCACCCCGCTGCGCTCGCCAAGCCTCACGGGCCTGACGAACTACAACCGCAAGACACTTGAAAACTGGGGTATAGATCCGCACAAACTGCTCGCTGCTGTGAAAGCCGAAGGGATTTCGGCGCTGCCGAGATTCAACGCCAATATCGAAAGCCGGGCGGTCGACGTCCCCCTCAACGGACGGCTGAAAACCGGCGCGACCTACACCTTCCGCTTCACACCCGGCAAAGGACGCGATTTCGCGGCCATCAACGACAAGATCTGGGTCAAGGACTGGACGCAGAACCCCGACGGCAGCATCTCCATCACCGTCACCCCCACCGTCGCCGGCGAACTGAAAATCTCAGCCGTCATCGACGACACCAACAGCTTCTGGCCCATCCTCACCTACACCGTCGACTGATTTCTTTGTGACGGAGGTGCGAAAAGTCATGATTTTGTTGTAATTTTGCCGTGAGGATAGGGAAGCGCCGGTGTGAAATCACCGGGGAGGTGACGGAGTGAACTTACGTGGTTTACAGGCGTTACTCTTCTGACGGAGCACATCAAAGGTGTGTCCACAGACTATCCCCTCTTTACAGCAGAATTATGAAAAAGGCAATCTACATCGGAGAACTCTCACTCAACATATCGGTCTGTCCCGACGGCTCGGCGCAGACTGGAGTGGGCGACTGGGCCGTGAACGCGGCTCTGCTTGACGGACGCATGGAAGTCCCGACCGTATGGGTCGGCGAGGCTGCCGCAGGAACCGTCGGCGACCTCATCGTGAAGACACTGGAAAACGCCCGCGTGGATGTAGCCTCGATCGACCGTTTCACCGAGGGTGTGAGTCCCGTCAGAATCTTCGCCGAGGGTGACGACAGCACCAAAGTGGACCACAGCCGTTTTCCCGCCGAACCTGTCAACGCCATCTGGCCGCGGATCGACGAAGGCGACATCGTCGTCTACGGGTCCTACATGGCCCTTGAGGACCGCAACCACGCGCGTCTGCTCGATCTGCTGCGCCATGCCAAAGCCCGCAAGGCCTTCCTGGTCTACCTGCCATATTTCGAATCGCATCAGGTTCCGAGGATCACACGCGTGATGCCCTCGGTCTTCGACTGTCTCGAACTGGCGGACCTCATCGTGGCCCGCGACGCCGACATCCGCGCCGTCTTCGCAGGCAAGGACACCGACGCCATCTTCAAGGACCATCTGCTCTTCTACTGCCGCCGCTTCCTCCACATAGATCCGGCCGAAAAGAAACTGCGCTTCTTCGACGGAGATGAATCCTGGAGTCTCCTCTGCCACAAGACGGACAACACCGAGCTGCAATGGAGCGCTGGGGTACTCGCAGGCGCCGTCAGGGCGCTCACCGAAGGTAAGCGCGATCCGGACGAGATCATGAACTTCGCCAACGAGACGGCCCACAGCGACCTCGCCGCCGGCATCAGCCATCCCTGCTCGCGCTGAGACCGGAACCCACGCCATCAAACCTCATCCCGAACCTACCGACAAGTCAGATGAAAGCCATATCCTTAGAACCTGTCTTCGCTCCGACCACGACCGACACCACCCCGCTCAAAAGTCTGCTCAGACGCAACCGCACCATGTCGGAAATCCGCCATGCCATCGGCGATGCGGACTTCAACACCGCCTATGACTTTCTGCGGTCGACCGCAGTGGAGATGGTCGACAAGGGTGAGACCGAGCGCGCCATCAGCGACGTCCGCGAGATCGACGAACTCATCAGCCGCAACGGCGAGGAGGAGCGCCACCTGCTCGACATCCACGCCGCCCTGATGCAGATACTCACGGCGCTCTATATAGAGAAAGGTGACAACGACGCGGCCATGACCACCGCGGCATCGGCCCTCTCGCTCTTAGCGCAGGAACCGCGCCGAAAGGACGAGCCTTTCTTAGCAATCCTCGGCGCGCTGCTCTACGATATAGCCTATCTCCACACCGAACGCAAGGAGTACAAGCAGGCCGAGCGCGAACTGGCCAAATCGCTCAAGATTTTCGAACGCCTCGCAAAGACCGATCCGGCCCGCTATGCCTCGCCCCACGTCATGGCGCTGAACTCCGCGACCGCCACCTACCGCAACCGTGTACGCCAGGCCGAACTCCTCGCACACTATCAGGCCGTGACCTCCACCTATCTCCAGATGGTCAGCGCCGGAGTGAACGTAGAGGAAGCCACGGGACGACTGATTGACTCGATCACCGCCGAAGGTGACACACTCGTGCAGATGGGACGCCACCGCGAGGCCGTGCAGTACTACACCCGCGCGCTGAAATATCTGACCAAGATCGAAAGCCAGTTCACTCTGCGCCAGCTGCGCCTGTCGATAGCCCTCGGCGAGTCGATGCTGCGCATCAGCGCCATGAAGGACAAGGGCATCCATCTGCTCAACACCATGCTCCACAAGGCCACGAAAATAAATGCCACCGACGAGCACCGCCGCATTGTCGACATCCTCTACAACGCCAAAAGCTCCTCGCTTGACATCCTCGGCCTCTGGCACAAAGTATTTCCGAAATAACCAATCAAAGCACAGAATAAAACAATGTCACAGCACACCCCGACCAGCTCTCTTCCCCGCATCGAAGATTTCAGAATAGCGATAGCCGTAGCCGAATGGAACGGCCACATCACCGGCGCCCTGCGCGACGGCGCACTCAAGACCCTGCGCGACTACGGCATGCCCGACAAGGACGTGACAGTGGTCACCGTCCCCGGTGCCGTCGAACTGACCTTCGCCGCATCGAAACTCATAGAGACCGGCTCATTTGACGCCATCATCATCATCGGCTGCGTCATCAAAGGCGACACCCCGCACTTCGACTACGTATGCCAGAGCGTCACCCAGGGCATGACGGCGCTCAACGCCGACTGCGACGTGCCCGTGATCTTCGGCGTGCTGACCGTCAACGAAGAGCAGCAGGCTCTCGACCGCGCCGGCGGCTCTTTAGGCAACAAAGGCTCCGAGGCAGCCGAGACAGCCATCAAGATGGTGGCCCTCAACCGCCACATCGACGAGCTTTAAGCCACCACTTCCAAACTTCCTCTTTCCCCAACCTCTCTCAACTCACTACTTCGATGGAACGCCTGATGCAATACGTGTGGCAGCACCGTCTGTTGGAACCGACGGACATGGTCACTGTCGACGGGCGAAAAATAACAGTCCTGGATCCCGGTCGGCTCAACACCGATGCGGGGCCTGACTTTTTCAACGCCAAAATAAAAATAGGCGAGGCCATGTGGGCCGGCGATGTCGAGATTCATGTCAGGGCAAGCGACTGGCACCGCCACGGCCATGCTGCGGACCGAGCCTACGATTCAGTAGTGCTCCACGTCGTAGACCGCGATGACACGGCCATAAAGCGTCACAACGGGGAAGTGATAGCACAGATGGTGATGAGATGCGAGCCGGAGTTTCACGTGCGCTACCACGAGCTTGTCGACCGCGCGGACATAGACCTGCCATGCTCCGGAGAGATAAAATCCATGGATACGCTGCGCCTCACCGACTGGCTGACGGCCCTGGCTTACGAGCGCGTCTATTCGAAGACGGCCCGCATCGAGGAGTTGCTGCACCAATATACCGGCGACTGGGAGCAGACCTGCTACGTGGTCCTTGCCCGCGCCCTCGGCTTCAGCACCAACTCCGAACCGATGGAGCGCCTGGCCATGTCGCTGCCGCTGCATTTCCTGCGCAAGCACAGCGACTCGCTGACGGCAATCGAAGCCCTGTTTTTCGGTCAGGGAGGCTTCTTAGACAACGCGCCGAAAGCCGATCCATATGTCGATCAGCTTGTCAGGGAGCACAAGTTCTTCGCCCACAAATTTTCATTGCCCCCCTTGCAGCCATTGGGGTGGAAGATGGCGCGGATGCGGCCACACAACTTTCCGCACCGCCGCATAGCCCTGCTTGCACAACTCGTCAGCTCGGACACGCGCCTTGTCAGCCGCATCACCGGAGCGGAGAGCATCGACGCCCTACGCGAGATTTTCCGGCAGCCGCTCACAGGCTACTGGGCGCGTCACTTCACCTTCGGACCCGAAAGCGAGCGCAGCTATGAAACGCTAAGCCGGAACTCGGCCGACATTCTGATCATCAACACGGCGATTCCGCTGATGATGGCCTACGGCGCCGCGCACGGCGACGAGGAGATGGGGCGCCGGGCCATGGAGTGGCTTCAGGAACTTCCGGCGGAAAACAATTCGGTGGTCAGTCTCTTCGTCAACGCCGGGATCGGCTGCAAGGACTCGTTCACATCGCAGGCGCTCATTCAGCTGAGGCGGCGCTACTGCGAGGAGCGGAAATGTCTCTACTGCCGCCTGGGCCACACGCTGCTTGCCTCGCGGGCCAAAAGGCGCCGCTGACGGCCGTTTTCAGGACGGGAATTCGGGCAAAAGAAAAACATCGCAGCGAAAAAGTCACGGAAACGGCCCTAAAATCGCCGCAAAGGGAGATAACGCAAGATTGCGTAGATTGCGGCGACGAGGGCGACAGCGCCGCCCACAAAGCCTATATCGGCCATCATTCCGTGGTCGCAGACAATGCCGCCTACAAAGGCCCCGCCGCCGATGCCGAGATTGAAGATTCCGGAGTAGATACTCATGGCCACCGCCGAGTTGCGCGGCGCGAGCACGATGATCTCGTTCTGGAAGGCGATATTGTAGACGGTGATGGCCAGTCCCCACAGAATACACAGCAGCGCGAGGAGCCAGACGGAAAGAGAGGCCACGGGCAGAAGCAACAGAAGCATCACCGGCAGACCGAGACAGGCGACCGAGATGATGCGTCGGGGATAGCGCGGAAACCAGCGGGTCATCAGCGCGCTTCCGAAAAGTCCGGCCACACCGAAGAGGGCGAGGGTAAGAGTGATGGCCCTGGGCTGCATCCCGACCACGCGGTCCATGAAAGGCTCGACGTAGCTGTAACCCGTGTAGTGGCCCGTGACGATGACGGCGGTGATGAAGTAGACCATCAGCAGCGGACGGCAGCCGAGAACGTCGCGGAGCATGTCGCCGCGCGATTCATCCTCGCCGTTGCGCGGCAGGGAGGGGAAGAAGCGGAAAAGTCCGACGAGGATCAGTCCGGCAAGCAGACCGAGGGCTCCGAAAGTCACACGCCATCCCGCGAGAAGTCCGAGCATACGTCCGAGGGGCAATCCGGCCACAAGAGCAATGCCGCCGCCAGCGACGAGGGCGCTGAGAGCCGTCGAGCGTTTGCCGTCGGGGGTGACGGCGACAGCCATCGGGGGAGCGATGGACCAGAAAAGGGAATGGGCGCAGGCCACGCCAATTCGCGAGGCAAGCAGTGACCAGTAGCCGGTCGACAGCACCGATCCGATGTGGCTGACGAAAAACACGCCGAGGATGATCAGCAGGAGGCGCCGGAAATCCATACGCGCGCACCACAGCATCAGCGGGAGCGACAACAGGGCGACAACCCAAGCATAGATCGAGATGAGCATTCCGGCTTTAGCCTCGCTGACGCCGAAGTCGGCGGCTATGTCGCTCAGAAGCCCGATCGGGGTAATTTCGGAGGTATTGAAAGTGAATCCTGCGACTGTCAGCAGGATCAGCGGCATCCATTTCATAAAAACAAGCTTTCTAAACCTTATAAATTATTGGAAAACAGCAAACTGCACTAACAGACTGACATTTTAAGGCTGCAAAATTAGCTAAAATCCGAGAGGAGACCAATTTTTCTTGCTAATTTTGTGGAAAGTGCGTTTTTTCACAGAATTCTTCATCTAATTCTTCTTAAAGAATCATTATGACCGTCATCTATTTCAGCGCCACGGGCAATTCCTTAGCTGTGGCAAAACGGATCTCCGGCAAGTGCGTGAGCGCCGTCAGACTTCTGCGCGGAGAGGGCCCGATCGAGCTGAGCGATCCGGAAGAGATCGGCATCGTCGCGCCCGTATATTTCGGACAGCTTCCGGCGCCGGTCAGCGAGCTGCTCGGACGCGCGAAGCTGAACGCGCCTTATCTTTTCGCGGTGCTGACCTACGGCGAACTTGCGGGCCGCGCTGCGCGCCACATACGCCGGGAAGGGGAGCGCAACGGCATCCGTTTCGACTATATCCGCACGATCAAAATGGTCGACAACAATTTCACGATTGTCAACGTGGAGAAGCAGGTGAGGAATGCCGGACGCAAAAAAATCCCCGCGCATATGGAGGCCATTGCGGGGGATATCAAACTACGAAAAACCAATATTGAAAGGCCGGGCCTCGCGGACCGGATAGTGGGGATTGCCGAGGAGCTGCTGCCTCAAAAGCGGAATTTCGACAGCGGTTTCCGTGTGGAAGCCGACCGCTGCAACGGCTGCGGCACCTGCGCGAAGGTGTGCCCGAACGGCAATATCAGGCTGATCGGCGGGAGGCCGCAGTGGCAGGGCGATTGCCTGAAGTGCACGGGCTGCTATCACAATTG
Organism: uncultured Bacteroidales bacterium; assembly: GCA_900544535.1. Lineage (GTDB taxonomy): Bacteria > Bacteroidota > Bacteroidia > Bacteroidales > Muribaculaceae > Duncaniella. The sequence goes on from UQVH01000001.1 coordinate 48,061, forward strand.
CCCGCAGGAGGCGATCAGATATCGCGGCGAGCGCAGCCGGTTTTGCTTCAGAAATCCGGAGATTGGGTTGAGGGAACTAATTTGTTAGTTTTGGGGGCTGGGAGTTCTGGGAGGACTGGGAGTTTTAGGAGTTTTTAGACCAAGCTATTTGCGGCGGGTGAAAAGCCCGGTGGGGAAGCGCGAGAGGAGGTCGGAAAGGAGGGTGGCGGCGCGGCGGAGATCGCCTTTGTCCTCGGCTTTTTCGCAGATGCTCTTGACTTCGATCAGGGCCAGTGAGAGTGCGCCGAAGGTGGTCAGAAAGGGGAACTCCGGAAGCGACAGCGAGCCGGAATCGTGAAGAAGAATGAAGGCGGCGATGGCCATGAAATCGACGAGCGTCAGAGCTAAGAGGGCGAGGTAGTAGCGCAGGAGTTTGTCGACCGAACGGCGGAGGCCCCAGGATGTGCATGGCTCACCGCGCGAACGAGATTTGCGCAGCCCGCTGACAAGATCGGCGATGACGGCAAAGAAGACTCCGGTGTACTCTACACTCAGAAGAATAAGGACTGGGAAAATGCGTGTGAGATTCATGTTGCAATGTCGGTTTAAAACAGGGTTGGACGATGGTGTTGACTGTCGGGTGTGACGACATTGCAAAGATACGCTCCGCAAGGTGGCAATTTAGTGCGATAATGCGGAGAGAGGCAAAAAAATTTTCAGAGACCGTGACCGGGGTTTAGAAACGACCTCTTATTCCGAGGCGTGAAGGGCGCCGTAGACAATCGAGGCTTTGGCCGGGCCGACCACCTCGGCGATGGTGTCGATGTCGGCCTCGCGGAGGCGCTTGACGCTCTTGAAATGCGTCAGCAGAGCCGTGCGGGTTTTCTCTCCGACACCCTTTATGCCGTCGAGTTCGGAGACCGCCTGCGACTTGCTGCGGCGGTCGCGGTGGTGGGTGATGCCGAAACGGTGGGCCTCGTCGCGCAGCTGCTGGACCACTCGCAGAGTCTCGCTGTTTTTGTCGATATAAAGCGGAATACTATCGCCGGGAAAGTAGATTTCCTCAAGCCTTTTCGCAATGCCCACGACGGCTATCGTGCCGCGCAGTCCCATGTCGTCGAGAGCCTCGACAGCCGCCGAAAGCTGCCCCTTGCCGCCGTCGACAACGATGAGCTGGGGAAGCTCGCGGCCCTCGTTGACAAGACGCGTGTAGCGGCGCGTGAGCACCTCTTTCATCGAGGCGAAATCGTCGGGCCCGACCACTGTCTTGATGTTGAAATGGCGGTAGTCCTTCTTGCTCGGACGGGCGTCCTTGAAGACCACGCAGGAGGCCACGGGATTCGTGCCCTGGATGTTCGAGTTGTCGAAACATTCGATATGACGCGGCAGTTCCGAGAGGTGGAAATCAGACTGCATACGCTTAAGAATCCTGTCGGTGCGCGTCTCAGGATTGCGCTTCTCCATAGTCTTGATCTTATCGACACGATGCTGCCGAGCGTTCTTCTGCGAGACCTCAAGCAACTTGGCCTTGTCGCCGCGCTGAGGGATGACGAAGCGCACATCGGGCATCTCCACGTCAGGCTCCTCGGCCACCACGACATCATTGTAGACCACGCCGAGCGTCTCGGAGATCTCCGACATCGCATAGCCCAAAAGCTGCGCTCTGGACTCGTCGAGACGGCGCTTGAATTCAAGCGTCACGGACTTCACGACGGCCCCGTGGCGCACGTGCATATAATTTATATAGACATCGCTGTCCTCGTCGTCTATGCCGAAGACGTCGATATCCTCGATGGTCTGCGACACGATGACGCTTTTGGCCTGATAACGTTTGATCAGATCGTACTGCTCCTTCAGCTCCTGCGCCTCCTCGAAACGCATCTCCAAGGACAGCTTCTCCATCTCGCCGCGCAGATAGGCAAGCAGTTCGCTTATGTCGCCGCGAAGGATGGCGCGCACCTTGTCGATGTCGCGGCAATAATCCTCCGACGAGATCAGTCCCGTGCAGCATCCCCTGCAGCGCTTGAGATGATAGTCGAGGCAGAGTCGCCCCTTGCCCGCGCGCACCCATTCGAGGGTCATCGGCTGACGGCACGAGCGGATAGAATAGAGCTTTTTCAGCAGATCGAGAGTGGCCCGCGCGCTGCCCGTGTCGGTGTACGGGCCGTAGTATTTCGAGCCGTCCTTGATGCGCTGACGGGTCATGAAAACCCGCGGATAAGGTTCATTGGTCACAACAATCCAGGGGTAAGACTTGTCGTCCTTGAGGAGCACATTGTAGCGCGGCTGATACTCCTTGATCATCGAGGCTTCGAGATTGAGGGCGTCCTGCTCGGTGGGGACCACGATGTAGCTCATGTCGGTGATGGCGCGCACGAGAAGATTGGTGCGCAGGCTGTCGTGGGTGCGGTTGAAATAGGAGCTGACTCGGCGCTTGAGGTTCTTTGCCTTGCCGACATAAATCACCGTACCCTCGGCGTCGTAGTACATATAGACGCCGGGGGTATCGGGAAGGATTGATATTTTTTCGGTCAGAGAGGCCGATTTCTTGTGTTTGGCCAATGAACAGAAGGGTGTTTAAGAGGTTGTTTAAAAACAAATGTGAAAGCCGGAGTCCATTCTCTTGAGGTGGATTTCGGAATGAATCGAAGGAGCAATGCTGTGGCATTGTGACTGAGATTCAGCACGAAAGACACCCAAGAGAATGGATGCGACAAAGCATTTAATAACCTCGACAGATAGATTTATAATGAATATAAATATTAAAGAAAGTTACCATAGGCTGCATGGATGTCTTTTTGGCTCCCCTGTCCCTAATCTTCAGTCACCATGCCACAGCATGGCTCCTTCAGATTATGAACAGGTTAGCTCAAAAATCCACCCACTCCGGCTTCACATTTGTTATTAAACAACCTCTAATATGTGATCAGCGAGGTGACTTCGGCGTCGGCGGGGAGATTGGCACGACCGTTGAGCGCCGAGAGTTCGATGATGAAATTGATGTAGATTTTTTTCGGGTTCATGGACTTGACAAGCTCGTAGGCAGCAGCCATTGTTCCGCCGGTTGCGAGCACGTCGTCATGAAGCACCACAATGTCATCGGGGGTGATGGCGTCGCGGTGAATCTCGATCACGTCCTTGCCGTATTCCTTGTCGTAAGAAGCCTGGATGGTGTCGGCGGGGAGCTTGCCGGGCTTGCGTACAGGCACGAAACCTGCGCCGAGTTCAAAAGCGAGGATTGAGCCCCCGATGAAACCGCGCGATTCGATGCCCACCACTTTAGTAACACCTTTGTCGCGGTAAAGTTGAGAGAGGTCCCAGCCGATGATGTGGAGGCCGCGGGGATCTTTGAAGAGAGTGGTCAGATCCTTGAAGACAATACCCTTTTTGGGGAAGTCATAGACGTCGCGGATACGTTGTTTCAGATATTCCATGATAATGTTGTGCTATGGTTTTTATATTTGTTTTTCAGATTGATTCGGTCGATTTGTTCCACGTGAAACAATTATTTTTTATCGTCCCATCAGGAGCAGAAGGATGTTTATGTCGGCCGGAGATATGCCGGGGATGCGCGATGCCTGGGCTATGGTCTCAGGATTGATGCGCTCTAATTTCTGACGGGCCTCGGTGGAGAGAGCGGTCAGGGAAGCATAGTCGATTTTGCCGCGGATGGTGAGATTTTCAAGGCGGCGGAGCTTGTCGGCTATCTGCTGTTCGCGCTGTATGTAGCCCTGATATTTTATCAGTATTTCGGCGGCTTCGATGATCTCCTCCCGGCGCGGCTCCTCGATGTTTTCCCGGATGAAAGCCTCAAACGGCTCAATTCCCTTGGCAAGGATTTCGATCGTCAGGCCCGGACGGAGTATGAGATCATAGAGTTTCAGACCTTGTTTCAGAGGCTGCTCCCCGATACTTTCGAGATAGGGATTTATGAGAGCCGCACGCACGGAGAAGTCGCGACAGAAGTCGATGAGCGCATCGCGCTGGCGGCGCTTGCTCTCCATCTGTTCAAAACGGTAATCCGAGGCAAGACCGATGGCATGGCCGCGCGGAGTCAGACGCATGTCGGCGTCGTCCTGACGCAGGAGTATGCGGTATTCGGCACGAGATGTGAACATGCGGTAAGGCTCGTCGACACCCTTGGTGACAAGATCGTCGATGAGCACTCCGATGTAGGCTTCATCGCGCGCGAGTGTGAAGGGTTCGGCGCCTTTGACCTTGAGAGCGGCGTTGATTCCGGCAACGAGGCCCTGTCCAGCGGCCTCCTCATAGCCCGTCGTACCGTTGACCTGACCGGCGAAATAGAGTCCGCCGATGAGTTTGGTTTCAAGCGTGTGATAAAGCTGCGTGGGGTCGAAAAAGTCATATTCGATGGCGTAGCCGGGACGGAAAATATGCACGTCGCGCAGGGCCGGAACGGTCTCTAAGGCGCGTATCTGCACGTCGATCGGCAGCGATGAAGAGAAGCCGTTGAGATAGTATTCGTTGGTCACCTCGCCCTCAGGTTCGAGGAAAAGCTGGTGTTCGTCCTTGTCGGCGAAGGTCACGATCTTGGTCTCGATGCTGGGGCAGTAACGCGGGCCGATGCTTTGGATCTGACCGTTGTAGAGCGGCGAGAACGGCAGCCCCTCGCGCAGTATGCGGTGGGTTTCGGGATTGGTGTAGACCGTGTGGCAGGGACGCTGACGCAGCTTGCGGTGCACGTTGGGAAGATAGCTGAACTTGTGGAAATCGTTGTCGCCTTCCTGCAATGTGGTCTTGCTCCAGTCTACTGAACGGCCGTCGATACGCACGGGAGTGCCCGTTTTCATGCGGTCGGTGGCAAAACCGAGTCCGCGGAGCTGTTCGGTCAGGCCGTGTGACGCAGGCTCAGAAACGCGCCCTCCGGGCAGTTTGACAGGGCCGGTGTGCATGAGTCCGTTGAGGAAGGTTCCGGCTGTCAGAACCACGCATTTAGCCCTGAAAGTGACGCCGAGACAGGTTGTGACACCTACCACGCGGCCCTCCTCGATCAGTAGCCCGTTGGCCGAATCCTGCCACATCGACAGATTGGGAGTGTTCTCAAGGACGTTGCGCCACAGGCGTGAAAACTCCATGCGGTCGCTCTGCGAACGCGGACTCCAGACTGCCGGACCTTTCGAGCGGTTGAGCATACGGAACTGTATGGCGCTCTCGTCGGTGACTACACCCATCATCCCGCCGAGCGCGTCGATTTCCCTGACGATCTGTCCTTTGGCAATGCCTCCCACAGCGGGGTTGCAGCTCATCTGGGCGATCTTGTTCATGTCAATGGTCATCAGCAGAGTCGACACACCGAGACGCGCGGCCGCATGAGCAGCTTCGCATCCGGCATGACCGGCGCCGATGACAATCACGTCATAGTCGAAGTTCATTTGATTTTTGTTATTCTCTTGGAGCCTGTTTTTTAAAGAAGCTCTTTTCTTATTTCGTCAAGCAATGCAAGTGCTTGGTTTTCAAAGCTTTCCATTATCTCGCGTTCTCCAGGGCCTTTGTCGTTTATACCGCAGAGGTGGAGGACTCCGTGGATGATGACTCTCAGAAGCTCACGCTCGTAAGTGGCGCCGACAAGTTCGGAGTTGGAGAGAACCGTGTCAAGCGAGATAAACATATCGCCTGAGACCATGCGCCCGCGCGAGTAGTCAAAGGTGATGATGTCGGTGAAATAGTCGTGGTTCAGGAACTGACGGTTGACCTCTATGATCTTGGGGTCGTCGCAGAAAATATATGTGAGGGGCCCGACTATACGGTTGTGTGTTTTCGCCACCGCCGCTATCCACTTTTCCAAAAGCGGGGCGTCGATGTCAGGCATAGGGGTCTTGCCGTCGGTCAGCCACTCAATTTTGTTCATATTGCAAAGTTAAGGATTTTTTCGGTGTCGGTCAAAAATTTTATTTGCTCCCCGCACCGGGAATCAAAAATCGGCAATAATTCACTATGAATAAACCGATTGTCCCGATTTAAACCCGCTGAGAATAAAAAATTCACGCCCGTCAAGCCGGACGGACGTGAATTTTTAAAAGATTTTGGCTTAAAGAGAGCGTCTACACCCGACCTCGCAGCCGGAGCGGCGGCTCCTCTCCCCTACCCCACCGGTGTGAGGACAGCTGAATTTTTTTCGACGTCGAGACGGACGGTCGACGAGCAGACGAGCGGGACATTGTGGTCGACGTGACCGAAGGGAATCCCGTAAGCGACCGGACAGGAACAGTCGGCCATCATGCGCGAGATCATCTCCTCCATCGAAGCTGAACCGCGGTCGGGTGCGTAGTCGGTGAAACGTCCGACCACCAAGCCGGCCAGCTTGCCCAACACTCCGCTCAGGCGGAGAGTGTAGAGAATCCGCTCCACCTTATAGATAGGTTCGGCTATGTCTTCAATGAATAATATGCGGCCGGGGCGGATGACGTCGAAGGGTGTACCGATCAATCCGGCGATCACCGCGAGGTTGCCCCCGACGAGCAGACCCTCGGCCGAACCGGGCCGGTTGAGACTGTGGCCCCCGGCGCGCAGGTCGGGAGTGGCGCCTGAAAGGATTTCGAAGAGACGGCGCGAGTCGGCGTCGCGTCCGCGGTTTTCGGAAATGTGTTTGGTCATCGGCGCATGGACCGACTTGATGCCGTGGCGGGTCATCAGAGCGTGGAGAGCCGAGATGTCGCTGTAACCGACGATCCACTTCGGATCGTCGCGCAGAGGCAGACGGTCGAGGCGGTCGAGAAGATGGACCGCACCATAGCCGCCGCGCGAACAGATGATGGCGCGCGTATCCGGATCGAGCAGCGCCGCCTCAAGGTCGGAATAGCGCTCGTCGTCCGTACCGGCGAATGTGCCGTAGCGTCCGAAAGTATTGGCGCCGACATAGGGCACCCAGCCGCAGTCGGCAAGCACGGGAAGCGAATTGTAGACGACCTGTGGCTTGATGATCCCCGCCGGGGAGACGATGGCCACACGGTCGCCGCTTACGAGCGGACGCGGAGTCAGTATGGGACGTTCCTCGCTCATGCCACCTGAATTTTGATTCCCGTCGCGTCGACTATGCGGCGCCCTATCGCTTCAAGTTCCTCACGGGAGACTTTTTCAAGCCCCTCGGCGGGTGTCTTGCGGTCGATGGAATAGATCATGATCTCGCGCGGACGGATGCGTCGGTAGGCTTCGATGAGCGCGTCGACCTCGGCGGCTGTGGTGTTGTCGATCCTCACGCCCTCGTACTCGCCGCGCAGAAACATGGTCTGGATGATGCACTCGCCACCGAAACGGCAGAGGTCGGCAATAGCTTTTTCCGAAGTGAATGCCGGACTGTTGGGGCGGTCGATCGCCTGCATCGTGGCCGTTACGGCCGAGTCGAGTTTGAGGATATTGTTGTCGACCCGGCGCAGTGCGGCCTCCACTTCAGGGCGGTCGATGCGGGTCGAATTGCTCAGAACGCTGACCTTGGCATCGGGATAATAGCGGTCGCGCAGGCGCAGGGTGTCATCGATCACAGCCGGAAATTCGGGGTGAAGCGTCGGTTCGCCGTTGCCCGAAAAGGTGATCACGTCAAGCGGCTCGCCCGCCTCGCTCATATTGCGCAGGCGCGATTCGAGCATACGGGCCACCCGTTCGCGCGGCGGAAAACCGGTCGTGCCGGGTCCCTGCGCGTTGAAACCGGCCTCGCAGTAGAGGCAGTCGAACGTACAGATCTTGCCGTCGTCAGGAGTCAGATTGACTCCTAACGATACGCCGAGACGCCTCGACCTGATCGGGCCGAAGATGGTCGAGTGAAAGAGTACGGTCTGCATCAGACAGTCAGGATCTCCTTTTCCTTGGCAGCGAAGAGATCGTCGATTTTCTTGAGATATTTGTCGTGGAGCTTCTGCACATCGTTTTCGGCATCCTTCTCAACGTCTTCGCTCATGCCCTGCTTGATAGCCTTCTTGAGACCTTCAATGGCATCGCGGCGGGCGTTTCGGACGCTGACTTTGGCATTCTCGGCCTCGGCTTTCGACTGCTTCACCAGCGCGCGGCGGCGTTCCTCGGTCAGCGGGGGAATGGAGAGGCGGATCACTTCGCCGTTGTTCTCAGGAGTGATGCCAAGCTCGGAGTTGATGATGGCTTTTTCGATCTCCTTGAACATGGCTTTTTCCCAGGGAGTGATGGCGATGGTGCGGGCGTCGGGGACAGACACGTTGGCCACCTGCGAGACGGGCACGTTGGTGCCGTAGTAGCTCACACGCACTGAGTCAAGAATCTTCGGATTGGCTTTGCCGGCGCGGATGTGGGCCAGCGATTCGTCAAGATAAGCCACGGCCATCTCCATTTTTTCTTCGGCCGGAATGAGGTAATCGGAGGGTTCCATAGAGGGTTATATTTAATGTGATTTTTTGATTCTGTAAGTTTAATATTTATCCTGATCAGTACACCAGCGTACCGATGTTCTCGCCGCAGATGACCTTGAGCAGATTGCCCGGAGTGTCCATATCGAAGACGACGATAGGCAGATGGTTTTCCTTGCAGAGGGCGGTGGCGGTGAGATCCATCACCTTGAGGCCGCGGTTGTAGACCTCGTCATAGGTGATCTTGTCAAACTTGACGGCTGTCGGGTCCTTTTCGGGATCGGCGGTGTAGATGCCGTCGACGCGGGTGCCCTTGAGCATCACGTCGGCCTCCACCTCAATGCCGCGCAGGGCGCTGCCGGTGTCGGTGGTGAAGAAGGGGTTGCCTGTGCCTCCGGCAATGATGGCCACCTCTCCGCGGTCGAGGGCCTCGATGGCCACACGGTTGGAGTAGTAGTCGCCGATCGGATACATATTAAGTGCGGTAAGCACCTTGGCGGGCTGTCCGATCGCCTCAAGAGCCGACGAAAGAGCCAGCGAATTGATGACAGTGGCAAGCATACCCATCTGGTCGCCCTTTACTCGGTTGAAACCTTTGGCTGCGCCTGAAACGCCGCGGAAAATGTTGCCGCCGCCGATGACAATGGCAACCTGCACACCCATAGAACAAATCTCCATGATCTGCGAGGCATATTCCGAAAGACGGTCGGTGTCGATTCCGTAGCCCTGCTTTCCCATCAGCGACTCTCCGCTGAGCTTGAGCAACACTCTTTTGTATTTTGCTTCCATTTACTTGTGCTTATATAATATATGTGTCTGTGTTCTTGTTTTCAACAAAGGTAAGGATTATTCCTTTAAAAAATGACAATTCCATTTCAAAAGTCACACAATTCTGTTACAAATTTTACAGATTTTGCAAAATCTTGGTATATTTGCTCTCAGAATTTCTCTCATCCTCACGTTTTCTACCTGAAACTATTTGCAATATTAAGTAGCATTTTTTATTGAGTGTGACACCTTCGATATTAATCGTAGACAATGACACCGGCATTACCTCACTTCTGACAGAAAATCTTCGTAGCGAGGGATATGATGTCACGGCTGTAAGCCGGGCAGAAGAAGCTCTGACTCTTCCGCTCGACACTTTTCAGCTTGTCATTTCCGAGGTGGCACTCCCCGGTGAAATCGACGGTCTCGAACTGCTCGAACGCATGAAGGAAGACCGCATGACTTTCCACATACCACTTATGTTCTGCACCGTCCGCGACGGGGAGCGCGACATCATCGCGGGCCTCAACGCCGGTGCCGACGACTATGTCACCAAGCCTTTCTCGCTTCGCGAATTCATGGCGCGCATCCGATCCGTGATGCGCCGTCACCGCAACTTCGCCCCCGCCGCCACCCAGCGGACAATCGAATACCGCACACTGATCCTCAACATCGAATCGCGCACTCTGATCATCGACGGCGAATCCGTGGCTCTGTCGCCAACCGAATTCACCATACTGACGATGCTCATGCGCTCGCGCAACAAACTTTTCCCCCGCGAGGAAATTTTCGCCTCCACCTGGCCCGGCGAAGAGATGACCAATCCGCGTCTTGTCGATGTCAACATCTCGCGTCTGCGTAAAAAACTCGGATCATACGGCCAGCATATCGTCAACCGTTCGGGCCTCGGCTATGGATTTATGGACACGATATGAAAAAACTGCCGGCGCCTCTGCCCTCCTCCACCACACCCTTCATTCTTGAAGCCGGATGCGACGAAGCCGGCCGCGGATGCCTGGCGGGACCGGTCTTTGCAGCGGCTGTGATTCTCCCCGACGGCTATTCCAATCCCCTGCTCAACGACTCGAAAAAGCTCACCGAAAAGCAGCGCGAAGAGCTGCGCCCCGTCATCGAACGCGATGCCGTCGCCTGGGCCGTGGCCACCGCCGACCATGAGGAGATAGACCGCATCAACATACTCAACGCCTCGATCCTTGCAATGCACCGTGCGCTCGACGCCCTCGGAGTGGAGCCGGGAGGAATAGCGGTCGACGGCAACCGTTTCAAGCAGTACAGAGACATCAGGCATGTGACGGTGGTCAAGGGTGACGGCAAATACGGCAACATCGCCGCAGCCTCGATCCTTGCCAAGACACACCGCGACGAGTTCATGCGTGAGGCCGCCCGAAAATATCCCGGCTACAACTGGGAGGTCAACAAGGGTTATCCCACACGCGACCACCGCGCGGCAATCGCCGCTATCGGCCCCTCGCCGATCCACCGCATGACTTTCCGCCTCCTCCCCGACAGCAGTCAGGAAGAAGAGGACGATGCAAAATAAAAAAATCATTTTTTCAGTTTTCTCGCCGCTGTGTAGGCAAGCATCTCGGCCCTGTAAGACTGGCGTGAAATCTCGCGGCCCACTTTACCCTCGAAAATTCCGCCCTTTCTGACATATGTTTTCCAGAAAGCTTTCAGGCCGTGGACGAAGGGCGACAGTGCGCCGATTTCATCATCCTTGGCCGCAAGCACCTTTGCTTTCATCTTGGCGTGAGAGTTTACCACTGCCTCATATTGCTGCGGAGTGTCGCAACGGTGGTGCAGGATGTCACCGTCGACCAGAGCCGGACGCACCGAGTCGCGGAAAATCACCGTCTCGGCCACGTCACGCAGATTCCAGTTGGCATAGCGCTTGTCAAAGAGGCGTATCTGGCGGTCGGGGTACCATCCGCAGTGTCTCACCGGAAAACCACAATAGAAATTCAGGCGCGACATGCTGTAAACCCTGTGGCCGAAACCTTCTTCCTTAAGGCGCAGAATCGACTCCTGGAGGGCAGGCGAGAGCACCTCATCGGCGTCGATCGAAAGAACATACTGATGGGTTGTGAGGGAGGTGGCATACTGACGCTGTGCACCGAATCCGTCAAACTTGCGCAGGCAGATCCGGCAACCGTACTCCTCGCAGATTTCAACCGTGCGGTCGGTCGATCCGGAATCAACCACTATTATTTCATCCGCTATTCCGCGCAATGATTCCAGACAGGCACCGACGTGCCTCTCTTCATTAAATGCAAGAATAGTTGCTGAAATTTTTTTCATCTGCTAATAATAATAGACCTATGTTTATCGTTCTCTAATTTGGAACGCCGAATTCATCTCGGCATAGGCGTTACAAATGTAGGACAAAAAATTTATTTTTTCAAAACTCTTTTTTTGGCAAATCCGACAAACTGACTAAAAAAGAGCAAAAAGATACCGAAAACACCCCCATTAACTAATTTTAACCATTGGGGGGGGGTAAAATTGAAAGATAAATATTACTTTTGTACCACAACTATTAGCGCCAAAAGACTTATAGCTACTATCAAAGCAACGCATAACACAAAGTCAACTAAAAAAGTTAGGTTAAGGGAATAGAGAGACCGTGAGGTTTCTCTATTTTCTTTATCCCCCCTAAAGAAAAATATTTATTTTATCGGCGTAAAAATCTCACGTTTTATCTATATTTGCGAAATAATTAAAACCTTTTAAGAGTCGCTTCATCATGAAATCTTTGCTTCATCTTTGTGTCATTGCGTTAGTTATATTTTTCTTCCCGTTCAAGAACGCAACGGCCTATACATTGTCATCCAAATCGGCTGTTGCGCATCTGAAAGATCTTGAGAATGAGAATAAGGATATTATGAAATCATTAGGCAAGGAATACAAAGCTAAAGTATCTATCGAACAGTGGAACGACGGCAAAAATTATTTCATATTGCACCGCAATCTGGAGTTTGCCCGCGCCGACATGAATGGAAACATCATTTCTTATCTCAACCCCGACGGCAATAAAGAGATATTCTTCTACGACTGTCAGTATGTCAGCGATGAAAATTCCCCAGAATCTTACTATATGGTTCTCCGCAAACTCGGAAACGGCAAGCAGATATGGAGCGCGGTACTGAAAGACGGACATATTCCATGCAATCTGCCATTAACGAAAGTTTCCAATATCGAAGGTAAACGCTACTTCGCTCACGACACCTCTGATCCAAGAAATAAATATGTGATTTACGACTACGCCGGTACGCTCCTTACCCCTACACCCTGTAATGATTTTACATTCATCTCAGGCGATGGAAAGGGAAAGATTCTCACTGACAAGCAAAAGCAGTCTATTACATTCAACTGGCCCGATATGCCGTTCCATATCACAGGTAAAACCGCCGGTCAACCGCTGCCATATACTGTCTATGGTCCCGGTAAAGGTCAGACAAGAAATTGTCAGAATGTGATAGGACGTCTGTGCACCGGCACACCGGCCGACGGCAAGTCAATCGCAAAAGATTCCAGGTATGTGCGCGTGCTGCGTCACTACGACAATAAAGGCGCGCTCATCAGCAAAGACACGGTGATGGTGGTCAACTTTACCAAACCCGTCGACGTGATGCGCACCGACAACGGCGATGTGCTCGCACACAATGTCCGGGAAATACGCCTCATAAACAACTCCGGTTCGTTCTATTATGTACAGTACAACTTGTCCGACTGGCGCCGATATGTAGGTCTGGTCAATATGGCTGACACTGCCAAGAATGTGCCTCCCGTGTTCGCCGATGTGGCTTGGACAGGCGACGATAGAGGCGCATTGGTGCAAAAGAGTATCTACGAGCCTTTCAGCCAATATACCCCCGGAACCATCTGTACTCCCTTCATCCCCTCCGAAGAGGAAAAAAATATCCGTAAAGGCTCGCGGGCCTATGTCAATACTTCAAAGGAAAAAATAACCGACAGCATCGCCGGTCTTAACCCCGAAGAAATAAAGATCGTACAGGCTGATCTCATATGGTGTCTCGCAAAGGACATCGACATGCTCGAAACCAACATACGCCTCGCAGAAGCTGATGTCTCCCCCCTTGCCGGTGGTCACGGCCATACTATTTTTTCGCAGAAAAACGGTCAGTGCATATCAGCTTTTGCCCGCATTCTTCCACGATTTAAAGTTTATGCCGATGTTCTTTCAAAAAATGCCGCTGACAGCGATCTCACGTCCAACCTGCAAAAGATGATTGCTTCAGCCGAAAACTTTGAAAAGCAGGCGTTCGACTGTGCATCCGCTTATTACGACCGCCGTAACATGAAAGATGCCGAAATAGCCGAAAGAAAACGTATAGAAGCCGCAAAGAAAGAACGGTTGAGAAAAACTCTTGAAACTTCCCAGGAGTTCACTGATCAGATTAATGAAGCACAAGCCATAGTCCGCGAAGGCGAACAGCGCATAGCAGCTAAAAAAGCGGCCCGCAAAGCAGCTGAAAGCGGATACTCTTCCCAAAGCACATCCACATCTTCGGCAGCCTCGACCGGCGAAGACAAATCCGGACGCAAAGCCTTCCTGAAAGGCCAGATCATCGAATGGAAAAATAAATTGAAAAAAGCCGAACAGTCGCTCGAAAGTGAATTGGCATCCGGCAACAATGACGACTGGCATAAACAACAGGTTGTCGAAAGCAAACGCAATACCGTCAATGAATGTCTGCAAATGATTCGTCAGTATGAGGAAGAACTCAACTCATTGAAATAGATCACTATTATCCTCCCACCTGTCGCAGACACGGTCACATTTGTCTTGCCTGTTCATTCAAACTATCAATATCAGGTTGGTTGCAGACCTCGCATGTAGGCCGACCACGTTAAGTAATATCAGACCTTGCATATAGCCTGGCCGCGTCAGCGGTCAGGAGAATCCAAGAAGATACGTTGCAGGCTGGCCGCGTCAGCGGTCAGGAGAATCCAGGCCACTGCAAGGGCGCCGTAGGTGTCCGCAGCTGTGGTGAAAAAGATGTTATAATATTTAAAAGCTCCGTAGGAGCGAAACAATAGAGACAAAGTTTCACTCCTACGGAGCTTTTTGAAGGGAGGGGGATACCGGTAACCACAGCTGCGGACCGCGATGCGGCCCTTGCAGTGGCCTGGATTCCTCCAACCGCTACGCGGTTAGCCTGATGCTGTCATTGAAACCATCCCAGATATGTTCGCGGTCAGCCTGATGCTGTCATTGAAACCATCCCAGATATATTCGCGGTTAACCTGATATTGGCGGCTTGGGATGGTGCTAATCTATGCAAATCCATCACGACTCCATATCTGATTCTATCAGAAATTGCCGTGGATCTTGCCCCGGCCTGCGCAGGACACACACTTTCCGCGGCCCTTGCACAGACTGCATTTGCTCTTGTTGTCATTGACCAAGCCGCTACCACCGCAATGCTGACAAAGGCCGCTGCCGTTGCAACCGCGGCACTGTGCCTCATGACGGTTGTAATTGCTGCCGTTATTGGTCGACTGACCGTTTGAAACGGAGCTTTCAGGAACATACCCTCCGGCAACCGCCGCACCCATCACCTCGTCGGAAACATGAGTCTTGTCAATCATCCGACCACCTGTCGCGGGCACCGTCACATTCGTTTTGCTCGACGATGAACCGGAATTTCCGCCGAGATAATTTGCGAAAATTCCGAGAACCGAACCCAACATGCGGGCCTGACGGGCCTCGGCTTCGGAGGTCACCATCGCCGCATGACCGCGCACATTATTGTAACGCTGCACATATTCTGCCATCTGTGTCGATCTATATTGCACCTGTGAAAGATAGCTTTCAGCTTCGGATCTGAACGAACTGTCACCGCTGCCTATATATGCCTTGAGAAGATTTCCCGACATATTCAGAGATTGCAGTATCAGATTGGCATCCGACACGACATTTTCCTCGTTTGCCGGCAAGCCCGACCCGCTTTCCATAGACTCCACGATGATTCTGTATCTCATCTGCGAAGATATGATTTTCTCCATCAGAGCGGCGCCTGCATAGAACTTGGCCCAAGGAGCTTCGATCCCCTCGCGCGAGTAGAAATCCACAACCTCGTCAAACTTGCGGTTGGCAAAGAGAGCCTCACCCTTGTCGCGGTAAGTAGTGTTGTAGGCTTTGGTCGGCACGTAAGTTTTGGCATAATCGTCGGTCGCGCGCGCACGCACCTTCCATTCGTTCTGATAATTGTAAACTTCATAGAACTCAGCGGGAATGTCGAAGTCGGAATTGTCGAGACATTTCATACCCTTAACCTTCGCACCCATGTCGTTAGTAGTCTCGTAGACAGTACATTTGGCATTGGAGACTATTTCAATGTAGTCAGCCTTGTCGATAACCACTGCCCCGTCGCCACGGACCAATTTGCCCGATTCATAGCCTTTACCGGCATACAGCGACAGATAAACGATAGATCCTGACTTCTTATGCGGATATTCGTAAGCCATGGTCAGCGGCGAATCCGAAAGATAAACATAATTACCGTTGAAAACAGCGAAATTATGCTTCGGGAACTTCGCGGTCGATTGTCCCTGCCGGTCGAATACTTCGGCTCCGTCATTCTTGGTAAAACCCCAGAATCCATCTGCCGATGGCTGCGTGACCACAGCGACCGTTTCACCCGTCGGTTTATCCTTGTCATTTACGAGATTTACGGTGAAACGGTCCGACGTAAGTTCGGGAATATATATCACAGCCTCATATTTCAAGGGCAAGATAAGATTGCCATCCTTATCGGCTATTCCGCACTTGTAATCTTTATCCGTGACACGGTAAAAAGGAGATTCGGGTGCATTTTCAAAAACCTCGACCAACTTTGCGCCGAGGTTTTTCTTGAGAGTCTTACACACCTCTTTCTGTTCTTTTGAAATTTTCGGTCCGGCATATACCGCCGAAACGCAACCGAACAGCAGAGTCAGTGCAATCAGCAATTTTTTCATGATCTTTTTATGATATTACGGAATGTGTCAAAATACCTCTTCCAAGATTCCGTCAGAAATTGCCGTGGATCTTGCCCCGGCCTGCGCAGGACACACAGGTTCCGCGGCCGTGACAGAGGCTGCATTTGCTCTTATAGTTGTTGACCCAACCGCTGCCGCCGCAATGCTGGCAACGACCTGTTCCGTTACAGCCGCGGCACTGTGCCTCATGACGGTTGTAGTTGCTGCCGGAATTATTGTTGTTATAACTGCCCGATCCGCCGCTGTAACCGCCGCTGTAATCTGAGGCGACAGTCTGAAACACTATGACATTATCGGCAAACGTGTGTGGGCGTACTTCCTTGTACTGATTAACACAACGCGAATTCTGATATTGCTGAGCGTAGACTTCTCCGCTCGGAGTCACATACCACAGATTTCCGTTAGTGAAATTGAAATTTGAATCAAAGCCATATCCGGCTGAAAGAGTCACGTATTTTTCTCCGCTCGGTTTGGTGAGAGTACCCGTATAAGAGACGTTGTTCACTTGACCGTTACATAACGATATATGTTTGGTTCCTATAAAAGTGCTTCCGTTGTTGAGCCGCAGATTTACGTTTTCTTTACGGCTGCTGAAATTCATCGGAGTAAAATAAGTCTGGTTAAGCAGAGACTGTGAATAGACAGGCAGTACTGTCACAAACATTACTAACAATAAAAAAATCTTTCTCATACAAGTCAACATTTGGTTTCAGGGCTCCCTCCCTCGACCGGATTAATGATTGGATAAAATAAATGAAAGCGTGAGAGCCATACCTGTCAGCCATCTCAAATATGTGAATCAAAAGATAAATTTCAGGCAACGCTTTTCAAATTTTTGTTCAGTTGAAACTGTGTACGGAGGCAAAGTTACAAATAAATTTAAGACAATTAATCTCCTATTCCCAAAAGAAATTTCATCCTCCTAATAACAGCAGGCTGGCCGCGTTAGCGGTCGGGAGAATCCAGGCCACTGCAAGGGCGCCGTAGGTGTCCGCAGCTGTGGTAAAGAGATGTTATAATATTTAAAAGCTCCGTAGGAGTGAAACAAGGTAGACAAAGTTTCACTCCTACGGAGCTTTGGGTGGGAGGGGGGTGCTGGTAACCACAGCTGCGGACCGCGATGCGGCCCTTGCAGTGGCCTGGATTCTCCCGACCGCTAACGCGGTTTGCCTGATTCCATCACAGAAAATAACCCCGATATTATTCACGGGCAGCCTGATTCCATCACAAGAAAATAACTCCAATATTATTCCCGGTTAGCTCGATTCTATCATAGAAAATAAACCCGATACATTCCCGGTTTGCCTGATTCCATACCACTTCCGATTCCCTTTACAAGGAGCTGAATTTACCTCAACAATTATGCCCACAGGCCAACTATCCCTGACTTATTAACAATGTTCAAAACCGTGTTGAAAACTGTAAATAACATTTCAATGACTTTTTAAAGAATAAACTTGCATTTCCGAAAACATGTCGGCTATAATACTTCCCGCCCGGATTCAAAATTAGTTATCATAAATCTATCAAGCGGTTTTCAAGCCCCTTTTCAACAGAAAACGGTTGCAGATCCCGTGAAAAGTTTTTAACTTTGCACATTATTAACACGATGTTAATAACTATATTAAACCGCTGATAAATCAGCATTTGATATGTCAATAACATTGTAACTAATGTAAATTAGACTTCAATAACTCATATGTGCAAGTAAGTGACCGAAAAGTTATTGTACTTTTTAACATCCATCATACTTCTACTTATTGAGTTTTTGGAAAAATTTTTTTCTTCAAAATAAAAAACCAATAAATAAATGAATGTTGAAAAAGGGTTCGTGGATGCCCCTGTCGACAAGTCGGTCGATCTCGTCGAAGAGATTAAAAGACTCAAGAAAGAAAAGAATGCAGTAATCCTGGCCCACTACTATACCATCGGCGAAATCCAGGACCTCGCTGATTTCATAGGCGACTCCCTTGCCCTCGCCCGGATTGCCGAGAAGCTCGAAAACGACATCATCGTCATGTGCGGAGTCCACTTCATGGGAGAGACTGTGAAGATCCTCTGTCCCGACAAAAAGGTGCTCGTCCCCGACCTCAACGCGGGCTGTTCTCTGGCTGACAGCTGCCCCGCTCCGGAACTTGAGAAATTCATTGCCGCGCACCCCGGCCACACCGTCATAAGCTACGTCAACACATCGGCCGCTGTGAAGGCTCTGACCGACATCGTGGTCACTTCGGGCAACGCGATGGATGTGGTCGGTTCGCTTCCCGCTGACGAGAAAATCATCTTCGGTCCGGACCGCAATCTCGGCAACTACATCAACAGTCAGACCGGTCGTGAAATGATCCTCTGGGACGGTGCCTGTCATGTCCACGAACAGTTCTCGCTTGAAAAGATTCTTGAACTCAAAAAGCAGTATCCCGACGCGAAGGTCCTCGTGCATCCCGAATGTCCGAAACCGGTCCGCCTCGTGGCCGACAAGGTGGGATCGACCGCCGTGCTGCTCAAATGGGCCGAGGAATGTCCCTTCGATCAGTTCATCGTGGCAACCGAGAGCGGCATACTCCACGAGATGCGCCGCCGCTGTCCGCAGAAGACATTCATCCCCGCTCCTCCGGCCGATTCGGCCTGTGCCTGCAACGACTGCTCGTTCATGAAGCTCAACACTCTTGAGAAGCTTTACAACACCCTGCGCTACGAGCTTCCCGAAGTGACGGTCGACGCCGAAATCATCGACCGCGCACGCCGCCCGATCACACGCATGCTTGAAATTAAATAATAATATGGAATACAATCATAGAGACATCGAATCGCGCTGGCAGAACTACTGGCGTGAAAACAAGGTCTACAAGACCGCCATCGACAACTCGCGTCCGAAATACTATGTTCTCGACATGTTCCCCTACCCGTCGGGGGCCGGTCTGCATGTGGGCCATCCCTTAGGCTACATCGCGTCCGACATCTATTCGCGCTACAAACGTCTGCAAGGCTTCAACGTGCTCCATCCGATGGGCTACGATGCCTACGGACTGCCCGCCGAACAGTATGCCATCCAGACCGGACAGCACCCTGAAAAGACCACTACCGACAATATAGCCCGCTACCGTCAGCAGCTCGACCGCATCGGTTTCTGCTACGACTGGGACCGCGAGGTGCGCACCTGCGACCCGAAGTTCTACAAGTGGACCCAGTGGGCTTTCATGAAGATGGTCGAGAGCTACTACGACACCGAACTTGACAAGGCCCAGCCTATATCGAAACTCGTGGCTCACTTTGAGGAAAAAGGCACTGAGGGCATACATGCAGCATGCTCCGAAGAGCTTTCTTTCACCGCCGACCAGTGGAAGGCGATGAGCGAGAAGGAGAAGAGCGACACTCTGATGAACTACCGTATCGCCTATC
This sequence comes from uncultured Bacteroidales bacterium, assembly GCA_900544535.1. Lineage (GTDB taxonomy): Bacteria > Bacteroidota > Bacteroidia > Bacteroidales > Muribaculaceae > Duncaniella. The sequence goes on from UQVH01000001.1 coordinate 67,563, forward strand.
TGGGCAACACGATGGTCAACTGGTGTCCGCAGCTCGGCACAGTGCTCGCCAATGATGAGGTGAGCGAAGGTCTCTCGATCCGTGGCGGCTATCCTGTGGAACAGAAACTGATGTATCAGTGGTGTCTGCGCGTCTCGGCCTATGCACAGCGTCTGCTCGACGGTCTCGCAGATCTCGACTGGACCGACTCGCTCAAGGAGACCCAGCGTAACTGGATCGGCCGTTCCGAAGGCGCCGAGATGCGTTTCAAGGTGGCCGGGTCGGATCTTGAACTTGAAATCTTCACCACCCGTGCCGACACTGTCTTCGGCGTCACCTTCATGGTGCTTGCTCCCGAAAGCGAATATGTCAGTATGGTGACCACCCCTGAGCAGCGCAAGGCCGTCGACGAGTATCTCGACAGCATCAAGCACAAGACCGAGCGCGAGCGCATGATCGACAAGAAAGTTTCAGGCGTCTTCTCAGGCTCATATGCCGTCAATCCTCTGACCGGAAAAGAAATTCCTATCTATATCAGCGACTACGTGCTTGCAGGCTACGGAACGGGCGCCATCATGGCTGTTCCGGCCCACGACAGCCGCGACTATGCCTTCGCACGTCATTTTGATCTGCCGATCATCCCTCTGATCGAGGGTTGCGACGTCTCTGAGCAGAGCTTCGAGGCCAAGAGCGGCAAGATGATGAACAGCTCCAACGGCGAGTTCTCGCTCAACGGTCTGGAAGTGCCTGAGGCCATCGCCGCCACCAAACGCTACATCGCCGAGAAGGGTATAGGCCGCGTGAAGGTCAACTACCGTCTGCGCGACGCCATCTTCAGCCGCCAGCGCTATTGGGGTGAACCTTTCCCTGTATATTATAAGGACGGAATCCCCCACCTCATGCCCGAATCGGCCCTCCCGCTGCTTCTGCCTGAGGTTGACAAATATCTTCCCACCGAAACAGGCGAACCTCCGCTGGGCCGCGCCAAGAACTGGGTGACTCCCGAAGGCTATCCTATCGAGCTTAACACCATGCCCGGTTTCGCAGGCTCGTCGGCCTACTATCTGCGCTACATGGACCCCGACAACACCGAGGCTCTCGTGAGCCGCGAGGCTGACGAATACTGGCGCAATGTAGACCTCTATATAGGTGGTACGGAACACGCCACCGGCCACCTGATCTACTCGCGCTTCTGGAACAAGTTCCTCTATGACCTCGGTTATGTCGTAGAACCGGAACCATTCAAGAAGCTCATCAACCAGGGCATGATCCAGGGCCGCACCAATTTCGTTTACCGCATCAAAGACACCAATACTTTTGTGTCTTTGGGTCTGAAAGACCAGTATGACACCACTCCTATCCGTGTCGACGTCAACCGCGTCAGCAACGATGTGCTCGACCTCGAAGCCTTCCGCGCATGGCGTCCGGAGTTCAAGGATGCGGAATTCATCCTTGAGGACGGTAAATATATCTGCGGTTGGGCTGTCGAGAAGATGTCGAAGTCGATGTTCAATGTAGTCAATCCCGATGATATTGTCGAACGCTACGGTGCCGACACTCTCCGACTTTATGAAATGTTCCTCGGCCCGATCGAGCAGAGCAAACCCTGGGATACCAACGGTATCGACGGCGTCAACCGTTTCATCAAGAAACTCTGGGGTCTTTACTACAAGGGTGACACCTGTCTCGTCGACGACAGCAAGCCCTCGTCTGAGGCTCTGAAAGCTGTCCACAAGCTGATCAAGAAAGTGACCGGCGACATCGAGAACTTCTCTTACAACACCTCTGTGGCTGCTTTCATGATCTGCGTCAACGAGCTTTCGGCCTGCAAATGCCACAGCCGCGAAGTGCTCGAACCGCTTGCCGTGGTGCTCGCACCCTTTGCTCCGCACGTTGCCGAAGAACTCTGGCACAGCGCCCTCGGCCACGACACCACTGTCAACGATGCCCGCTGGCCTGAGTGGAACGAAGAGTATCTCAAGGAGAACACCGCCAATTATGCCGTTTCTTTTAACGGTAAGGCCCGTTTCACCATTCAGGTACCTGCCGACCTTTCCAAGGACGAAGTCGAGAAATTGGCCCTTGAAAACGAAGCCTCGGCCAAGTGGCTTGACGGAAAGACAATCAAAAAGATCATCGTCGTCCCCAACAAGATCGTCAACATCGTCGTAGGCTGATTTATCAGCCCCGCAACGGACAAAAATAATACATATAATCGAATGGAATTATATTTTGTGTCTTTAAGGCAAAAAATATAGTTCCATCTGATTTATCCTTCATATAAGGAACGATTGCTTAAAAGTCTGCATGAAGACCGTTGCAAGGAGTTATTGAAACAGACAGATGAGTTGAGACTATGGATAAAGAGCAAGCTATAAAACTGGCCGAACGTTATAAAGCAGCCGTTTCTGAACGATTGCCGATAAAGGCTCTTTATCTTTACGGTTCGTTCAGTAAAGGGACTTATACGCCATGCAGCGATATTGACATAGCAGTAATCGTTGACCGTCTTAAGGATGATTATTTTGAAGACACGCCGCTTTTGTGGAAACTTAAAAGAAAAATAAGCAATCTTATAGAACCAGTGTTACTTACAGAAGATAAAAATAATCCTCTGTATGCCGATATACTCAAGACAGGTATAAGGATTTAAGCATTTAAATGCTAATGATAATAAATACCACCTGCTGATATTCGGAAATATCAGCAGGTGGTATTTATTGTGACAGATCTTATTTATGATGTTTACTCCATCCCTTTGAGGAGGTCGGGGCGGAGGAGGCGGGTACGGGCGAGGGCCTGCTCGTGTTTCCAGTCGTCGATTTTGGCGGCATGGCCTGAGAGAAGCACATCGGGGACGCGCCAGCCTTTATATTCGGCGGGACGGGTGTAGACGGGCGGGGCAAGCAGATTGTCCTGGAAAGAGTCGCTCAGGGCGCTCTGTTCGTCACCTATGGCGCCTGGAATGAGACGGATGATGGCGTCCGCGATGACCACGGCCGGAATCTCGCCTCCGGTCAGCACATAGTCGCCGATGGAGATCTCCTTGGTGATGAGATGTTCGCGGATACGGTAGTCTATACCTTTGTAATGTCCGCAGAGGATGATGAGGTTTTCCGACAGCGAGAGTGTGTTGGCCATAGGCTGGTCAAACTGTTCGCCGTCGGGAGAGGTGAAGATCACTTCGTCATAGTCACGCTGCGATTTCAGATCGGCAATGGCGCGGTCAACGGGCTCGATCTGCATCACCATTCCCGCCTCGCCTCCGAAGGGATAATCGTCGACTTTGCGGTGTTTGTTGGTGGTGTATTCGCGAAGATTGTGAACCACGATCTCACACAGCCCCTTGTCCTGCGCACGTTTGAGTATCGAGCAGTTCAGGGGCGATTCAATCATTTCCGGAAGTACGGTCAGTATGTCAATTCTCATTTTCAGTTACAGTTTGGTTTTGATGCTTATTATCTCAGTGCGATGCGCATGTTTCCACAAGTGAGTGACACTGCCATGCCGAGAGCATTGAAAGCGCGTGTTATAGTATTGAGTGTCGGATTACATCCACGTTCAATACGGCTTACTTGAGCTTTCTTCACACCCATGAGTTCCGCTAACTGATCCTGAGTAAGATTTTTCTGCTTTCTGGCCTGCTTGATAGCTTCGCCTATATGAAAACTTTGAATAGCTTCTTTTACTTCAAGTTCGTAGGCATCGCGTTCAGGAGTACCAACTTTGCCTAATGTCTCGTCCTTAAGCTCTTCAAGAGAATAAAGTTTCATTTGTGCCATGACTACTTGTTTTTATTATTAAAATACTCTTTTCGTATAGTTTCAGCCTTATCAATTTCATTTTTTGGAGTCTTTTGGGTCTTTTTGATCAATCCGTGAGTTGCAATCACAAAAGTTTCCGTATCCTTATCCCAAAAGGCAAACAAACGATAACAGATACCGTTGTATAAGGTTCGAAATTCCCAAATTTCGGTATCTCCCAACTTTTTGAACAATTCAATATCCCGGACTCCACCGGCTACTTTATCAATATTATAATAAATTTTTCTTTGAGCAGCGACTGGCAAGGATTTTATAAAATCTCTTGCTTCCTGCAAGGCTGCGAATTTGAAAAGAGGTTTTTGCATTCAATTTTTTTGTTGAGTATGCAAAGATACACAAAAATCTACATATATAGAAACTCTTGAAAGAGATTTTTGTTTAAATGTCAATTCTCATTTTCAGTTACAGTTTGGTTTTGATGCGCCAGGGGGCGGGGTAGAGGTTGTTGGAGCGGCGGCCGAGGTTTTTGACGAAGCCGAGCGGGCGTCCTGAGTATTCGAGGAGAACGAAGCCTCGCGGGGTGTCGTCGGGGAGTGTCAGGGCCTCGCCGCTGAGGTAGGAGAGAGCCTGAGTGCGGTCGACAGTGCACACGGGGAAAGCCGACGGAGAGAGGGCATGCGAGAGGGCAAGCGACTGCGAAGGTATGAGGTCGCGACCCTTTACCGTAGCGAGAAGCACTCCCTCATGAATCACGTCAAGCTCGCGTTTTACCTTTTTGAGCAGGTCGGAATGAGCTGTTGGAAAAGCGCTGATGCGGTCATCCTCGGCATACAGATCCATCTTTTCAGACCATTCGGGAGAAAGCCACGCGGCCGCATCCTTGAGCAGCGGAGAGGGCTTGGATTTGCTTTTTGAAGAGCGTGCTGCTGGGGCTGAATCGGGGTGCCACTCCCCTTCCTTGCGGACCACGGCCACAAAGAGCCCTTCGCCTCGGAGACGGTCGGGCATGAAGCGGTAGCAGTGGTGGGGCGTATCTATGCCGGAAGCTATGTTCCAAGCAGGATCTATGTCAAGGGCCACGCTTTCGGCTCCAAGTTCACCGATGATGCGCGCGATCATCTCCTCGTTTTCAGTGCGGTTGAAAGTACAGGTGCTGTATATGAGACAGCCTCCGGGTTTCAGCGCGGGCCAGAGGTTAGATACGATCATCCACTGGCGTTCGGCACATTCGCGGACCAGCCCCTCCGACCATTGGGCCACGGCTTCGGGATCTTTGCGCATCATCCCCTCGCCTGAACACGGCACGTCGGCAATGATGAGGTCGAAGCTGTTTTTGAGCTTGCGGAAAGCCTCCGTGTCGCCGCGTGTGACAATCGTGGAGGGTGATCCCCATTTGATGATGTTCTCACGCAGAACGGCCGCACGTGATGGCACGTATTCGTTGGCCACCATCACCGATCCCTCAGGCAGAGTGTCGAGGACAGCCGTGGTCTTTCCGCCCGGCGCGGCGCAGGAGTCGAGCACACGCAGAGGAGAGTGCATGCGGCGGCAAAGAACCTCTGCGACATGGCTGTGGAACATCGAGGATGCTTCCTGCACATAGTAGCCTCCCTGATGCAGGAGCGGATCGAAAGTGAAGCGCGGACGCTCCGCGAGATAGAAACCCCTGCGGCACCAGGGCACCGCCTCGGCTTCGGCCGGAAGATCAGCCTCGCTGACACCTCGCGACGGATTGAGCCGCACGGACACGCAGGGTTCACCCTCGGCAAGGGCATCGCTGAGTCGCGTCAGATTCATTTCATTGAGTTTGCTGAGGAAAGCCTCAGGCAGAGTCCGTCGGGCCATCAGAAGCGGTTTTAAAGAGGTTTCTTACTGTTTGTCGGGGTTCTTTTTGCGCAGCAGCGGACGGCCTTCGTAGCGCTCAAGCTTCTCGATCCACTCTTCCGAGATTGGAATCGAGGTATTGGTGCGGATGTCGAAGCCCGACATGATCGTGCGGCAGGTGCATTTGACCTGATGGTCTCTGACGGCATAGATGCGCTGTTCGAGCGTCAGGCTCTTCTCGCCGATGGCAAGAGTGGCGGTCTCCACCTCGATCTCCTCGTCAAGGAAAGTCGGAGCGCAGAAATTGGCGTTGACGTTGACCACAACCACACCAATTGTCCTTATATCCACCGGACCGCCGTTGGCAGCCTCGAAATAGCGGGCTTTGGCGAGATCCATCATTGTCAGATAGACACTGTTGTTGAGATGGCCAAGCATGTCGATGTCATTGAACCTGATCTGCAACGGCATCCGGTGGCGGTAGGTCTCCACGTCGGATTCACAGTAAGCTGAACTCATAATTATTCTGTTGTATCTTGTCTTTGTTTTCAATCAGTGAAAGTGCACGTCGGTAATCACCTCGGCTCCGACAACGCGGTTTATGGCCGAGATCAGCCGGTCGCGGTTGAACGACAGCTCGTTTTTGAGCGGCGCGGAAGTGAGATAGACATGCAGCACTCCACCGCTGACATAGCGGCGGGTGGTGTAGCGGTTGATGGCGGGTCCGACCACGTCGATCCACGCCGCGGCAGCTTTCTGGGCATTCAGGCCCTCGGTCAGTCCGGCCCTTTCCATAGCTTCGTCGATGATGCCGGCTATATGTTTCGGATCGGTACGTTTCATGACTCTGTCGGTGTGAAAATGCCGTTTTCGACGCTCCACATGCGGTAGTCGCCTCCGGTGCGGCGCATGATCTCGTCGAGATGGGTCCGGTTTGTGTCGGTGATGAAGATCTGGCCGAAGGAGTCGGATGTGACCAGCTCCATTATGCGCTCCACTCTCGTGGCATCCAGCTTGTCGAAAATATCGTCGAGCAGAAGCAGCGGACGCATCCCTGTGGACTGATGGAGGAAGTCGTACTGGGCAAGGCGCAGGGCTATGGTGAAAGTCTTGCACTGACCCTGCGAGCCGGTGCGCCGCATGGACATTCCGTCAAGCTCCATGCCTATGTCGTCGCGGTGAATCCCTACGGAAGTGTGCTTCACTATCTCGTCGTGGCGCCTCGCCTCGTCCATGAGTGTCTGCAAGGTAGTGTCAGGGCGGTTCAGACCGCTGTCGTAGCTGAGGCTGACATGCTCGCCGGTTCCGGCGATCGACGAATAGTAGCGGTCGAAGATCCCTGTCAGCCGGTCTATCCATTCGGCGCGGACAGAATGGATATAGTCGGCCGACATCTCCATGACAGTCTCCACGGCGGCGTAGAGGTTGTGATCGACCGAACCCTCGCGCAGCAGCTTGTTGCGCTGTTCGAGGGCACGGTTGTAGCGTATGAGCTGATCGAGATAGACCGGATCGCTCTGCGAGATGACCATGTCCATCCAGTGGCGCCGCTCCTCGCCGCTCTCGCGGATGAGGTCAATGTCCTGCGGAGCCACCATGACCAAGGGAAAGCTCCCTATGTGGGCACTCAGCCGGTCATATTCCTTGCCTCCACGTTTGAGACTCTTACGGCGTCCGGAGGCCAGTCCGAGGGTCAGTTCCTCGTCGGTGTCCTTGCGGACATATAGTCCGCGGGCTATGGCGAAATCCTCGCCGCGGCGTATCAGCATCTTGTCGGGCACCCGCGAGAAACTTTTGCAGAAACTCAGGAAGTAGATGGCATCGAGCATGTTGCTTTTGCCCATGCCGTTGTTGCCGAGGAAACAGTTCACCTTTCCCGAAAACTCCAGACGGGCCTCCGGGATGTTCTTGAAATTGGTCAGTGAAAGTTCTTTTAGTCTCACGGCTGCAAAATTACTCAAAAATCGTGAGTCGGTTTCTATTTGCCTGCGACAATGTCGAGGATGATTTTAGGAAGATCGGTGTTGTCGTTGAACGAGCTGAACTTTTCGGCTCCGACACCGATCGCATAGACCGGCACGAGGCCGCCGCTGTGGCCTGTCGTTGTCCATCCGAGGCCCGTAGCCTTGTCCATGACATCGAAAACGGTGGTCGAAAACTCGTTGAAGTTGTCGTAGAGAGTCTTCTGGTCTTTGCCGTTGCGGTGAACCAGGCAGCGTTCAAAGTCGTTTTTGAGCCGTTCGGTCTGCTCTTCGTTGACGGGAACGAATTTCCAGAAACCAAAGTTTTCGGTGAGATATTCCTTCATGTCGTCCCATTTGTAGACACGGCGGTTTCTCATCAGGCTCTTGCAGTATTTTGAGAATGCCGATTTCGACACTTTCTGATAGTCGATATATTTCAGACGGAGGTTATAGCCCACGGCATCGTTGGCCAGTCCCATACCGCCTGTCTCATGGTCGGCGGTGACCACGATCAGCGTTTCTTCCGGGTGGGCGAGGTAGAAGTCATAGGCGACTTTCAGGGCCTGCTGGAAATTGAGAGTCTCCTTGATGATCGTTGCACCGTCGTTGGCATGTCCGGCATGGTCTATGTTGCCACCCTCGACCATCATGAAGAAACGGTCACGGCCGTTTTTCTCAAGATGCTTCAGGCAGGCTTCGGTCATGACCGGAAGGGTCAGAACTCCGGGTATCGAGTCGATCGTATATCCGATGTTGCCCACGTTGAGCGAATCGGTGTTGAGGAGCACCACGCGGCGCGAGTCTACCGTTTCGAGTGCGTCCACACCGCGGACGACGCTCACATTGTTTTCCACGAAATATTTCATCAGGTCTGTCGGGCGCCCTTTTTTGTCCTTGGTGCCGCGCAAGTTTGATCCGGCTATGAAATCGTAGCCGCAGGCGGCAGCGTCCTTGCCGATCTCATAGTACATGGAACGTTTGGGTACATGTGTGTAGAAAGCGCCGGGAGTGGCGTCGTCGGGCGCCACCGAAGTGACGATGCCAACGCCGAAACCGTCGTCAAAAAGAGTCTTGGCCACGGACACTACCTCGGCCGAGTCAGGAGTGACGCCAAGCATTCCGTTTTTTGTCTTGTGGCCGGTTGCGAGAGCCGTTCCGGCAGCCGCCGAGTCGGTAACGGGGCTGGAGGCCGAGAATGTGGTCGAAGTTGAGGCAACCGGAAAGCGCATCATCAGCAGATGGTCGTCGTTGCCGAGCACTGTACGGTTGTAGGCTTCGGTAGCCATCACCTGGCCCATGCCCATGCCGTCGCCTATGTAGTAGAAAATATATTTCGGAGAAGCCGCAAACAGAGCGCCTGCCGCGGTCAGCATTGTAAGAAAAGAGTATAGTCTGGTTCGCATGAAATATTGTAATTATGTATGTTATCGGTTGAATTTCAGGATCTCGTCGATCGGATGGCGTGAGTTTGACAGCCGGGGCACCTTCCGTTGGCCGCCGAGTTTTCCTGTCGAAGCCAGCCACTTGTCGAATACACCCTTCCGACCGCGGACGACCGTGAGGGGGTCGAGGAAGATTCCGTGGCTGCGTTTCGCCTCGTAGTCGCTGTTTTCTGTCTGAAGAGCGAGATCGAGCTGCCGGGCAAATTCGTCGATCGACGACGGCTCGCGGTTGAACTCTATGAGCCATTCGTGATGCCCGCGGGAGTGGTCCGAGGCATAGACCGGAGCCGCCGTATAGTTGGCTATCTCGCAGTCAAGATCCTTGCAGACTTTCGACAGAGCAGCCTCGGCGTTGTGGACCATGAGTTCCTCGCCGAAGGCGTTGATGTAGCTTTTGGTGCGTCCGGCAATGGTGATTTTCAGCGGATCGGCCGATTCGATGCGCACTGTGTCGCCGAGCGGATAGCGCCAGAGACCGTTGCAGGAGGTGATGACCAGTTCATAGACCTCCCCCTCCTCGACTTTCCATGCCGGAATGATCTCCGGGCGGTCTGAATCGGCCTCGTCCGAGCGAATGAACTCGAAGAACGTCCCGCAGTCGAGCAGCATGAGCATCGCCGGGTCGTCTGTGGCATTCTGGAGCGCGAAGAAACCTTCCGAAGCGTTGTAGCACTCTAAGTAGCGCATCCGCGGGGCGGTGATGTGGCTGTATTGCTCCCGGTAGGGGGCCATCGAGATTCCGCCGTGGAAGAAGACTTCGAGGTTGGGCCATACATCGTGGATGGTCCCTGCCCCTTTTGCCTTGATGATCTGTTTGAGAACTGTCAGAAACCAGGAGGGGACACCTGAGATGTTGGTTATGTTTTCTTCCGAGGCCGCTTTGACCAGAGCCGGGAGTTTCACGGCCCAGTCCTCAAGCAGTGCTATGCGCTTGGAGGGGACGCGGGTCAGGTTGGCTATCGGATTGATATTTTCGATGAGGTTGGCCGAGAGATCGCCCACTCTGACTCCGGGTGGCAGCGAAAGCTCGTTGGCGAAACTGCCGCCGAGTATGAAGCTCTTGCCTGCGAAAAGACGGCTGTCAGGGTAGAGGCTGAGGTAGTGGGCCACGACGTCGGCTCCCCCTTTGTAATGGCAGCGGCTGAAAGAGTCGGCCGTGACGGGGATATATTTGCTCTTGCCGTCCGAGGTGCCCGACGACTGGGCGAAGTTGCGGGTCCTGCCCGGCCAAAGAATGTCCCTCTCCCCTTCGATCATCCTCATAACGTAGGGGCGCAGTGAGGCATAAGGCACCGTTGCGGGGAGCAGCCGGCGGAAATCTTCATAGCTCCGCACCTCGCTCAGCCCCGTGTCGGCAGCCCAGCGGGTCTTGCGCAGATTGCGGAGCAGATAGTCGAGCTGGGCGAGCTGAACTTCCTGTGTGCGGCCGCGCCAGGAGAGCGATTCGCTGACTCTCCGTCTGAATAGGGCGCGTGCGAGTGGCGTGAAATTCATCGTTTCAGAGTTCGTCGGGGTGTTTGCGGTAATACTCTCTGAGCAGCGGACCTATGTTAAAGTAGAATCCGCCGCGCGATTTCCCGTTGGAGTCCTTGACGGTGATGTATTCGTAGGACGGATCGTAGAACACATGGTCAGCCACGGAGTAGTCCATCATGTTCAGCAACACATACTCGTGCTGCGGCTCGATGACATACCAGGCGTTTTCCTCATCCTCGCCGGTGCCGGTCGAGACGATGGCCATCAGCAGATAGTTCAGCTTGTATTGCCAGATGTTGGCGAGATTGTTTTTGCCCTTCTCGCGCAGGGCCTTTATGAGCATCACCATCTCGCCGAGGTTGAAAGGATTGTCGGCAAGCGCTTTTTCAGCATACATGATCACCGAATCGCACTCCTGGCGCGTCAGTTTGCGCGAGCGGTCGAGCACGTTGTACTGTATGTCGCGCTGCGAGGACCGGTAGGGGTTATAGTCCTCCTGAAACATATAGCCTAAGTAGAGATGGCGGTATTTGTCGATCTTCATCAGCGTGTCGTTGCGTTGAAACTCTTTCATCAGACGCGGATAGTAGTAGGGGGAGTGGCTGTCGAGAGTCTCAAGACGGATTTTTTCAAGGTCGGGTTTCTCGCGCTTGAGCTGCTTGCTTCCGGACTGTGCCGAGACGCCGATTGAAATCAGGACCGATAATATTATGGAGAAAACGATACGCATATTTTCAGATTTTGATTGTGAGCCATAAAAGGGCGGTTCCGGCCATGCACACTGCGATGACTGCGGGCAGTCCTTTGGCACAAAGATAGTTTAAAAATTTGGAAGATGGAAATCCGAGTACCTTTCCGGCAGGAGTTTTGCTGTAAGCGATTGATCCGAGGACCGCTCCGGCCACACCTCCTATGATCATCCATGCGTGGGAGATCACGAGTCCCACCATCGCTCCCGCGAGAGCCGCACCGGCGATATAGCCCAGTCCGCGGCGCGAGCCTGAGATGCTTTTGGGGAGCATGAACGACAGCGCGAGTACTATGGCTGTGGCGATACCCCAGAATATGAGTGTGTTCGTGACCGGGACAGCGGCTTTGACCGCTGCGCAGCACAGTCCGGCGTAGACCGCGATGATCCCGTAGCGGTTCGAGATGAAAACGAGTCCCAGCCCGGCTAAAAGCAGAATGACGGTTAATATCAGCATAGTTGAAGTGAGATTTCAGCGTAGTCGCTGCGATTTTTGGAAGGTGTTTAATAAATTAACGTAGATTGTGCCCCTAATGTTGCCATCCACCGATGTGGGGAGATGGAAGAGAGCCTCGAAGAGGCTATGACTCAGCATTTCCACAATCCACTTACCAATGTATGAATGTGTGCCTGAGCCTCGGAGAGGCTATGTTTCAGAAACCCCAGGGTGAGCGAGTGCCCGTAGGGCCGAGCGGTGCCTGGGGTAGGCCAAATCATGCGGACGCCTGCCTCGAAGAGGCTGGTTAACATTGTGAAGTAACCGCAATTTATTGATATTCAGCTGATGGAGGACGCTTTTAAAAGCGTCCCTACTGCGAGACCGGCTTCCTCATCTCCCGAAAAAAGTTTCTTCCATAGACTAAACTTTCGGTGTTTTTGGGAAAAAGTTTAGTCTATGGAAGAAACTTTTGCAAAGCATTCAGGTAATGCTGTTGACGGTGGCCGCCCGTTGCATTTTGTCCTTTCGGATAATTGTAATAACTTTGCATTTTAGAGAGTTATTGGGAAAAATTGCAATATCCTATCCAACCCCCGGCTGTCACCGGCGGCCTCATAAAAACATCCGTTAAGCAAGTCCGATGGACGAAACTGTCATAAAGTCAACCAAAACAACCTTATGGAGCGCATTGCTGAAATATGGCGTTCCGCTTGTCATTTCCATAGGTCTCTGCTGGCTTCTGTTCAGCAACGGCGACATTGACATCGCCGGAATGTGGGAGATCGTGCGGCGCGAATGTGATTTCCGCTGGATTCTCCTCAACCTCCTCCTTGGCATCATGGCCCAGGTGTTCCGTGCCGCCCGCTGGCAGATACAGCTCCGCGCCCTCGACATCCGGCCCTCGTTTTGGCAATTGGTGCTCAGTATTTTCGGAACTTACTCGGTCAATCTCGTGTTTCCGCGCCTCGGAGAGGTATGGCGCACGGGCTACATCGCCGCCCGCGAGCGCGCACCCTTCACTACGGTCTTCGGCTCGATGGTCGCCGACCGCCTCGCCGATACCCTGACAGTGCTGATCCTCCTCCTGCTCACCTTCATCCCCGCCGGAGCGCAGCTCCGCGACTATCTCGGTCAGAGCGGAGGCGCCATGGCCAAGTTGGGCGTCCTCATAGGTTCTCCCCTGCTCTGGGGCATTGTCATCGCCTCGATAACAGCCGTCTGGATTGTATTTGTCCGCTTTCCCGAAAACAAAGTCATAGCCAAGATCCGCTCCATCTGCGGCGGTCTGTGGAAAGGTTTCGCCGTGGTGGCCACCATGCCGGGCCGCGGCCGCTGGCTCTTCTACACCCTCCTGCTCTGGGGGTGTTACATTACGGCTCTATACTGTGCGTTCCGTGCCTTCCCGGTGACATCCGAAGTCCTTGCCCGCCACGGCCTGACAGCGCTTGCCGTCTGCTTCGTCCTGACCAGTCTCTCGATGGGTGTCCCCTCCAACGGCGGCATCGGACCCTGGCAGTGGGCCATGATCTTCGGTCTGACGCTCTACTCGGCAGGTGTTGCGGGTCTGACACACGAATATGCCCTCACTTTCGCCAACCTCGTGATGGGAGTGCAGACCCTCATGCTCATCGTGCAGGGACTTTTCACCTTCGGCTGCATAGCCTTTTCAAAACACTCTAATTCAAAACACTCTAAAAAGAATCCGAAATGAAATTCGATGATAGCGCCGAGGACTATTTCCTCCATGATTTCAGCGGCAAGAATCAGCGGCAAGAATCGGCTGATGACGGCTCCCGCTCCCCTGCCCCCTCACAGCCGGCAACGGACCGGCAGCCCACAGCGCCGTCATTTGATTTCAGCGACGGAAATACAGATAATGGTTCCAATGCATCCGGCCCTTCCGGCACTCCCCGTAAACGCCGCCACGGCTGGTGGTGGTTTTTCCTCATAGTCGCCGCTGTGCTCATCGGAGCGGTTGGCATCCGCTATTTCGTCCCCTACGTGACCGAATCGCGCGCCACAGGCTACGTCACTCTCGTCGAGAAGCGCGGCATAGTCTTCCCCACGTTCGAGGGCGAGATGGTCAGCGAGTCGCAGTTGGCCGACACGGCGCGCATCTACTCCCGCGATCTGAGTTTCAGCATCCCCGACGAGGATCTCGCCCTGCGCCTGCAAAAATATCAGGGCAGCGGACGCCCGGTGACGGTGACTTTCAAGCGCTACTACGGCACTCTCCCCTGGCGCGGCGCCTCCAACACCATAGCGGTCGATTTCGTCCCCGCCGGACAGTGACATCTCCTCAGAATATAAAGATAACCCCCTCAGAATATAAAGATACACCCCTATCCTTTCAAAGTGGACTTCAGAATACTCCCCCCCGACGGTTTTGTAGAGGCACGGCTCAGCCTTCCGCTCTCCAAGAGCATGAGCAACCGCGCCCTCATCATCAACGCGCTCACTCCCGGCGCCTCCCCTCTCGAAAATGTGGCTCAATGCGACGATACCGACGCCATGCGCCGCGCCCTCTCCTCGCTCGATGAGGCCGATGTGATCAACGTCGGCGCCGCCGGAACCACGATGCGTTTTCTCACCGCCTTCATAGCCTCGCGTCCCGGTTGCCGCCTCATCCTCGACGGCAGCGAGCGAATGCGCCACCGCCCTATCGCGGTACTTGTCGACGCCCTGCGCGCTCTCGGCGCCAACATAGAATATGCTGGCGAAGAGGGCTTCCCGCCCCTGCGCATCAGCGGCCGACGTCTGAAAGGCGGTGAGCTGACACTCGATTCAACCGTCAGCTCGCAATATATCTCCGCCCTGCTTATGGTGGCTCCGCTGATGGAGGACGGACTGAAACTCAGGCTTAGCGGCGAGGCCGTCTCGCGTCCCTACATACTCATGACCCTCCGCATGATGGAAGATGCGGGTATCGAGAGCGATTTCACCGCCGACACCGTCACCGTGGCCCCGCAGACCTACCGCCCCTTTGCCACCGAGGTAGAGGGCGACTGGAGCGCCGCCGCCGCCTGGTATGAGATCGAGGCTCTTTCGTCAGGAGCCGTCACCATTGACAATCTTTGCCGCGAATCCTGTCAGGGCGACCGCAAATTAGCCGACATTTTCGCCCGCCTCGGTGTCGTGACCGAGTGGGAGGGCGAGGACGGCGGTACCGATCTCGTGGCCTCTCCGGATCAGGAAGCGCGCCTGCGCATCGACTTCTCCGACACTCCTGACCTGGCTCAGTACGTCATCGTCACCTGCGCCATGCTCGGCATACCGTTCCATTTCACCGGCCTGTCCACCCTCGCGATCAAAGAGACCGACCGCGTGAAGGCTGTCTGCACCGAACTGGCCAAAATCGGCATTCTTCTGCAGCCTGAGGGCAACGACATGCTCTCCTGGGAGGGTCAGCGGCGTCCGTTCACCGAACTTCCGCGATTCGAGACCTACGACGACCACCGCATGGCCATGTGTCTCGCTCCGATAGCGCTCTATATACCCGGAATCATCATCAACGATGCCGAGGTGGTCAGCAAATCATACCCCGAATTCTGGGACGAACTGCGTCGGGCCGGTTTCACCCTGCTCGACGGCGACGCTCCCCTCCCCGACCCCACCGAAGAATAATCCATATGACAGGCGCATTGATCATACTTGCGGTTACGGTCCTCACCGGACTGATTCTCTATCTGACCCACCGCCCCGATGGCGACGGGACCGGCTCCCCTGCCCCGTCCGACGCTTCCGGCGATGCTGACGGTGAAGTCTGCTGCGGGCAGCACGTGGTCTGCGAGAAGGGCCTCTCCCCTGCCGACGGTCCGGTTTATTTCGACGACGAGGAGCTTGACCGCTTCGCCGGACGCCTCCCCGACAGCTATACCGAGGAGGAGATCGAGGAATTCCGCGAGGTGCTCTACACTCTCCTGCCCTCCGACATCTATCCCTGGGGCGTGGCCCTGACCGGACGCGACATTGCTCTTCCCTCCTCCCTGCGTGACGAATGGCTGATGCTTGTCAAGGGCTGACATAACCTCTAAAGATTCTCTTAAAGACTCTCTCCGGACAATTGAAAAATGCTTGAGATACTTCAATATGACTTTTTCCGCAGTGCGGTGATCGGAGTGCTGCTTCTGAGCATCTCCTCGGCGGTCATCGGCACCTATATCGTGACACGGCGTCTCGTCTCGATTTCCGGAGGCATCACCCACGCATGCTTCGGCGGCCTCGGACTGGGCTATTTCCTCGGCCTGAACCCTATCGCGATGGCTGCGGTTTTCGCTGTCGGCTCGTCGCTCGGAGTCGACTGGATGGCGCGGCGCCACAGAGTCCGCGAGGATTCGGCCATTGCCGTCATCTGGGCCCTGGGAATGGCTCTCGGAACGCTCTTCATCTTTCTCACTCCGGGCTATGTGCCTGAGCTGAACGCCTTCCTTTTCGGCAACATACTGACCATTACCCACGGCGATCTGTGGGCCTTCGGCATCTTCACGGCGGTGCTGCTGCTCTTCATGGCGGTGTTTTTCCGCAAGATCGTCATCTGTGCCTTTGATCCGGACTTCGCGCGCGTGTGCCGCCTGCCGGTGACCTTCATCACTACAGCCATGACCGTCATGGTGGCCGTCTGCATCGTGCTGACCATACGCCTTGTTGGGGTGATGCTGCTGATGTCCATGCTCTCGCTGCCACAGATGATAGCCGAGATCTTCTGCAACCGTTTCAAGACCATGATGTCGCTTTCGGTAGTGATTTCATTGCTCTGCTGTCTCGGCGGACTATTCCTCGCTACGGTCATCGACGTCCCTTGTTCGGCGCTGATAGTGCTGACCATGACCGCAGCCTATATCGTCACCCGCCTCGGCAAAGCCGTCTTTTCATAATTTATAAAGAGGAGAGTGCCGAATAACTTTTTCTTGTGCTCCGGCGTTGTTATTAACAGAAAGGAGTCCTTGAAAATGAAGAAGAAAAACACACTGCGACTGCTGTTGGGCGCTTCGCTCATAGCCGGCGCGGGTGCCGCAATGAGTTCCTGTGCCGACATGTGGATGAGCACCACTACCGGTTTTGATTTCACACAGCCCGGAGGTTTTGGACTTGATATAGGAGTCGGAGGCCCGATCGGACAGCCAGCACCTCCGCCGCCACCCCCTGACGGTGGTCCGGGCTGGGGGCCCGGTGGAGGTCCCGGCGGCCCGCCTCCCGGAGGTCCCGGCTGGGGACCGTTTTGATATGCATGATTTTGGTGGGGATGGAGATTTTTAGTACTTTTGTGCATAAATACTTATCCAAGCCAACCACACAAAGACAACCCCCACAGGATTATGCCCGAATATTCATATCTCCATGTGGCTCTCAGAGGTGAGGACCGCGGAGCCACACGTACACTCTACTCCTATCCCTCCGAAGAAAGCGATTTTGATCCGCGCTGGAATTCGACTCTTGTCGAGCCGGGCGCAGCCGTGAAGCGTTTTCTCAACGCCAACGAGTGCTATATACTCCAGTCAACCCCGCGCGGCCACTATTTTTCGCTCATCACCCGCAACGCGCTCAGTCCCGAACGCGGCTACATGATGATCTCCATCCTCGTCAGCGACGGCTGTTCGCTCACGGGACGCCAGCTGATGAACTCTTTCAACAATCTGAAAAAGGCTCTCATCGAGGATGAAAATCTTTCGGATGCAGCCGTCGACGAAGCCTTTGCACAAGCATCCGTCCCCGTGGAACCGCTCCGGCTGGAGGCGTGGACCTACAAGGCTCCGGCCGACGACGAAAAACCTGCCGAGGCTGCCTACCGCACATATATCTCGCAGCAGGAACTGGAGTCGATCTTCTCCTTCCCCTGCCAGCCCGGCTACGAGGGCTACCGCTGCATAATCGTGGTTTCGGCCACCACCTCCCTGCGTCCCGGCGTGAAGATGCCCCGCATCACCGCCCCGATCCGTAAGCTCTATTCCGTTGTCTGCCCTGAGGGCGTCACGGCGTCGGCCATGCAGGTCTACGATGGCGATCGTCTGGAGCTGTCGTTCAGCAAGGAGGGCTTCAACACGCATACCGAGACCGTCATTGTCGGCACTCCCTCGGCCTATACCAAATATGAAGGCTCGACCGTTGCCGTGCGTTCCGCCGCGCAGACCGGCATACGCTTCGAGCGCCGCATACCCCTGAAGGTAGTTTCCGCAAAAGGCGTGGCGCTCAACGGCTATACCATCACTCTCAACGGCCGTCCCGTCAACACGATGGACCCCTTCATCGAGCTTCTTGAAAAGGATCTTCAGCCCGACACGGATGTGGAGCTGACCGTGCAGTCTAACAACTATCGCACTCTCAAACTCAAGAAACCGTCGGCCGAGATGCTGGTGACCGAAGAACTCGAACTCGTCATGCAGCCGATAGAGCAGGGGGTTACCCTCCGTCTCGATTTCGGCGACGGCCGCGTCTTCGAACAGCAGATTTCGATCGAAAAGAACACTTCGGAATACAATCGCCTCCATTCAGGCAACTTCCACGGCTTCCGCGCCCATCGCCTTGTCACTCAGGACGATAGCGAGGTCTACAACGTCGACGTGCGCCTGACCAGCCGCCCCGTGGCCCCCAACTTCGAGGCCGATCGCGGCGAGGCTTCGTCCGAACCCGCCCACAAGGCTCCGAAATTCGAGAATATTTCCGACGAGGCTAAGGAAGAGCGCCGTCCGATCGACGCCACTCTGCCCGTTTCCGGCAAAAAGGAGGTTGAGAAAGAGACCCCCGCAGACCGTACTGTAAGGCCCGATTTCGACTACGATGATGACGATGACGACGACAGCGTTACCGACCGGAAGTCCTGGTATCGTCAGGCCCGTTTCCTTTGGGGTGGTGTAGCCGTGATCGTGGTGGTCTTCCTGCTCGCATGGCTCCTCCCGCAGTATACCGGAGGCTCCTCAGATCCCGCTCCCGCCGATGAATTCGCCGCCGACGCCACTCCCGGTCAGGATGCGCAACCCGCACCCGCAGCTCTCACTCCGGAGGAGGAAGCTGATGTGACCTATCTTAACACTAATCCCGTCTGGGACCTTGCCAAGCTCCAGAGCGAGATGGGTCGTTCGCTCTTTAAGGCCATCGAAGAAGGCGACATCGACGCCGTGGTCAACAATCCGTACTACGCCACCGCAGGCCGCTGTACCAACGACAAAGCCATCCTGATCGCCGATCTCATCTGGCGTGCCAAAGGCTCATTCAGTGAGCAGGCCAACCGCCGCACCATGCGCTCGGCCATCAAAAACGGCTCCGTCGACCTCAAAGTCTTCTCCGACAACCTCGCCAAGCGTCGCCCCGCCGAAAAAGCCAACGAATCCCCCCGCCCGGTGAAATAATTTCCACGAAAATAAGCCATTGGCGTGTAGTAGTAGACTGAATATGTTGCACTTGACTCAGTAGGAACGCTTTTCAAAGCGTCCTCGTACACGCAGGATTGATTTATAACTGCACCCCAAAAGTCAGACACGAAACTTTTGGGGTGCAGTTCATTTTCAGCCGACTATATGGATATTATCCCCGGTAGGGACGCGATTAATCGCGTCCGCAATCGTCTGAGAAATAACTTTTTATGATGGAGGACGCTTTAAAAAGCGTCCCTACTGAGAGTCGGGTGGAGGTGATGGTTGTGGCGGGAAAGCCTTGAAAAGGCTGTGTTTCAGAAACCCCAGACTGAGCGAGCGCCGGAGCCATTGGCGTAGGCTGCGAGTGGTGTCTGGGGTCCCTGCCATGTGGCATAAGGCCATGTCTCGGAGAGACTTGTTAATGTACCCGGCTGTTAGCCAGCATCTTCGATGCAAGCACTTGCTCTGTCGGGTATGGCCCCAGGCACCGTTCACCCTCCGCTGGCGCTCCGGCACTCACTCAGCCTGGGGTTTCTGAAACCCAAGTTCTCCGAGCTTCCGTTACAGTGCCAGCCTTACAGTAGGCTGATTGTCAGGCTGCTGTGGAGCGCTTTGAAAAGCGTACCTACCGGGGGCTATCGGAAATCATTGTTTCTGAATATATTCGAAATTTCGCCGCGGCGAAAATAACCGCGGCGAAATTTCGCAGGGGCGGCTGTTTGCCGGGGTCGGGGTTTGGAAAAACGGAGAATAGTGTGTAAATTTGTGGGATATGGAAAACTACATTGTTTCAGCGAGGAAATACCGTCCGTCGACGTTCGACAGCGTCGTCGGGCAGCAGGCGCTGACTGCGACTCTGAAGAACGCCATCGCCACGCATCGTCTGGCCCACAGCTACCTCTTCTGCGGCTCGCGAGGCGTCGGCAAGACTTCCTGCGCCCGAATTTTCGCCAAGACCATCAACTGCGCCAATCCGACACCCGACGGAGAGGCATGCAACGAGTGCGACAGCTGCCGTGCGTTCAACGAGGGCACTTCGCTCAATATCATAGAACTCGACGCCGCCTCCAACAACGGCGTCGACGACATCCGCCAGCTTGTTGAGCAGGTGCAGGTGCCCCCCTCACAAGGCTCCTACCGCGTGTTTATCGTCGATGAGGTCCACATGCTCTCCTCGGCGGCTTTCAACGCATTCCTGAAGACCCTTGAGGAACCGCCGTCCTACGTCATCTTCATCCTCGCCACAACCGAGAAACACAAGATCATCCCCACCATCCTCTCGCGCTGTCAGATCTACGATTTCAAGCGCATAACCGTGCGCGACATGATTGACCATCTGTCGTATGTGGCCTCGAAAGAGGGGATTACCGCCGATACGGCCGCCCTCAACATCATAGCCCGCAAGGCCGACGGCGCAATGCGCGACGCGCTGTCGATCTTCGACCAAGTGGCCGCCTCGTCGAGAGGCAACATCACCTACCAGAGCGCCATCGACAATCTCAACGTCCTCGACTACAACTACTATAACCGTCTGCTCGACTGTTTCTTAGCCGGGAAAGTGCTCGACACGTGGATGATCTACAAGGAGATCCGCGACCGTGGCTTCGACTCCCACTTCTTCATCAACGGTCTCGGCGATTATATGCGCGATCTGATGGTGGCCCGCGACCCCTCGACAATCGTGCTGCTCGAAGCTGACGACGAGGCCCGCAAGGCCATGGCCGCCACCGCCGCAAAGTGTTCGCCCGACTTCATTTACCGGGCCATGAACCTCTGCAACGAGGCTGATCTGAACTACCGCACGGCATCCAACAAGCAGTTCCTCATAGAACTGACGCTTGCGAAAATATGCCAATTGCTAAGCCCCTCCCGCGATAACGGCGCCGAGGGTGAGGGGCGATTACAGAAAATCAATCCCGGCGCCACAACCGCACCCCAATCTCAGGCTCCTGCACAGCCTCAGGCCGCCGCACAGCAAGCTCCGACCCCCGCAGCGCAACCTCAGGGTGGTCCGCAGCACATTGCGCAGCAGGCGCAGGGTAGTCCGCAACCCGCCCCACGTCCTCAGCCTGTGCCTCAGAACTCCCAGTCCTCTCAGTCCTCCCCAAGCTCTCAGACTTACCAGCCGCCTCGCCCGGTGGCGCCCGGCCGGAAGCCTCTGATGCGCCCTGCGGGCACATTCTCTATAAACCATTCCAAGGAAGCCGCCGAGACGGCCCGCACAGCCGCCGCTTCCGGCACGGCAGCCCCGCAACGCAACGAACCCTACACGCGCGAGCAGCTCCACAAAGCTTGGCAGAAGTTCATGCAGGCCCACCCGACGGAACACATTCTCGTCAACACCATGCGTACGTCCTTTCCGGCTCCTCAGGAAGGGCACACCTATAAGATAATGGTAGAAAACGATATGCAGCGCCAGACGGTTGAACATGCCTTTCCTGAGCTTTTGCGCTCTGTCCGCGACGACCTTTCCAACGACCACTTCTCTCTGGTTGTAGAGATCAATCAGGGAGCCGCATCGCCCCATACATGGAACGAGCGCGAGGTTCTCAACCACATGGTCGAGAACATTCCCGCACTCCGTGGCTTCATCGACGACCTCGGCCTGACATTAGGGTAGGGCGGGGGGATGTTGCAAAACACACACCATTCTCACGCTTCCCGGTCATCCGGGAATCACACTTCGGACTGCGGACGCTTTGAAAAGCGTCCCTACCGGATAACCGGACTACCTTGCCGGTCCGGCGGTATATATGCGTCTTTGACAGTAATTTAATAAACCATGAATATATGAACAACTCTTCTTATTGGAAAGCTGTTTTCAGCTCCTATCTTTTTTTGATGACGACTGTGATTCTCTTTTTCGTCTGCATGTGCGGCAACGGACGCATACGCGAGTCGATCGTGTATGAGAAACTGACCATTGCCGTGGTGGCAGTGGTTGTCGGTGTGGTCTTCACGCTGATTTCGCGCCGCCTTAGCGGAGGCGAAAAGCCCGGCTGGGCCTGGTATCTCACCGCGGTTATCGGCAACGCGCTGACAATGGGCGGCCTGATTGCCGCAGTCAGCCCACTGATCGCCACGATTGCCTATCTTTTCAAGGGCTCTCATGGTTTCGGCATGTGTTTCTTCGCCTGGATAGTCCTCTCGCTGATGATAGGCTGCTGCACGGGTCTGTTTGTCGGCTCACTGAAATCGGCGCTGTCCTGTCTCAGAGGCTTTGATCTCTCCGGTGTGCTGCTCAGCCTGATGTTGGCTGTGGCCGGAATCTACGGCGTGATTCCCTGCATCACGGTTGCCATGAGCATCAGCGGACTTGTAGGTTTCGGCTGTTTCATGGCTCTCCTCGGCGGAGGTGCCTTTGGCGCATATGCGGCTCCGGCAGCAGGCACCGAGAGCGTGGTCTACGATGCCAACGGCAATCCTCACTACATTGTCAGCCGCATAAGCCCCAACCGAGTGGTCTGCACCGACGGTCAGACATGGCGTTACGAAGCTGACGGACACGCCTCTATTGTCTGATTATCCCCTCTAAAATTGATTCTGAAACCGTTAAAGAGACAATGATATGACTGAAAAATTGCTGACACCCAACAATATGGCCGCCATCCTCTTGGTGCTGACCTTCTGGCTCCCCGGACTTTTCCTTCCTGAAGGGACCACGATCGACCTCGGCATGGACGACTCGCCCAAAAAGATGAAAGAGTTAGATCTTACGGCTGTCGAGATGCCCGACATTCAGAAACAGTCCACAAAGGAGATCATCGACCGCTGGGACTGCGAGATTGGTTTCTGGGACAGTGATGCTTCTCTGGAGGCCTGGTTTTGCGATGAATCGGACCCCGAACATTTCAGTGCCACCTATGAAAATCTCAATATGACGAGAATGAAATTCGACGAGCAGACCGGCACAATGAAAATTAAGATCAAGGGCGAAAAAGGACGGTATGACGTGAGGAATCCGGAGGATGATCCGACATATTTTGAAAACCACATCCGCCAGATTCTCGCGAGGGCATTCATGCACTATCATGCTCCGATCATCAAGCAGGAAGGCACCGCACCTTATTCCTGGCCTTTGACCGGAGCTGTGGTGGCCAGTATGCTCTACAACGACCACATCCTTGAGATCGAATATGAACTTCCGCTCCTGAAAGACAAGACCGACAAATGGAAGGGTGTCGAGCGCTACGAGGGGCGCCGCGAGATTCTTGAGGCCTGCGACTACACCTTTTATGAACTTACCCAAAAAGACAAATACATGCACTCCGGAGAGGAATTCTGGCGTATAAGCATGTTCATGGCCGGATAAGCTATCCCGATTCACCTATTTATATATACAACATCACACTATATCACACTATTTATTATCTCAAACCAATACCTTAACCGATGAAAAAACAGATTCTTTTTCTTGGGACCGTGGCATTGATGCTGACATCATGCGGCGGTTCGGGCAAGTCGGCTGCAAATGAAGCCGGCAGCGTTGCAGCCGACACAGTTGCGGAGGCTTCGGCGGTTTCCGCAGCCGATGAGCTGATCACTCCCGACCTGATTTATGCACAGGTGAAGGGTCCGGTCAGGTCGGTCAGCACCAACGACTTTGCCGACAAGATCGAGTTTAACGAAAACGGTATGATCGTCAAGATCGAAAACTATTCCGATTTCTCTCCGCGCACAGCCAAGCGCGACGCCGACGGACGCCTCATTTCCTGGAGCTACGAAACGGCTTCTCTGACCTGGGAAAACGGTCTCCCGAAGACCTTCATTGTTTCCGAAAACGAGGTCAACAATACCTATACCTACACTTATGACGCTGACGGACGTCTCGTGAAGGAGGAGATCCTTTATGAGTTTGCCGGCGAGGAACCGTCGACCGAGACCGTCACCTATACCTACGGGGCTGATTCATTCGACAGCCACGGCAACTGGATCAAGCGCACAGCCAGCCGCAACGGCGAGACCACCGAGTTGAAACGCACGATCGAATATTATAAATAACAGCGTCCCTGCCAAAAACAACCGCGGGGTTGTGTCGGATGTGACACAACCCCGCGGTTGTTTTTATGAGTTTCGGATCAACAGCTTATTTGTAGAAGGTGTTGATGTTGTTGGTCACTTTCTTGTTGCCGAGCAGGATGCGGTCGAGGGTGTTCATCATGCGGCCTGCGCCACGCTGCTGGTTGAAGCGGATGACGTTTTCTTCGAGGTCGAAGGGACGGCCTGCATTGTCGATCTCGGTAACCTGCATCACGATCACTGCGTTGTTGCCCTGGAGGGGACCTACGAGAGCGCCTTTCTGTGCATTGGCGATCTTACCCATGACAAGGCTTTCGTTCATGCCGAGGCCGGGAACCATGTACTGACCGAAGTTGACGGTAGTAGTGTCGACCGAAGTGTTCATGAGTTTTGCGAAACCTGCGACGTCTTTGGCCTTGCCCTGATAGTCGGCGATGAGCTTGGCAGCCTTCTTGTTGTTGACTGCGCGTGAAGCGAGGATAGAGTGAACCTGCTTGTCGCGGACGGGAACATAGCCGCCGTCATATATGTCGTCGAGAGCTACGGCGAGGAAGCGTCCGGTCTGGATGTCGCCGAACACGGGAGATACCTGACCTTTCTTGGCATCCATCACCCAAGCTACTGCCGAGTGAGAGTCCTGAAGGTTGCCGATCATGGGCGAAGAGGCGGTCACGCTTGCGGGGAAGGTGGTGTAGCCGGCTTCCTGAGCGTTTTCAACGAACTCTTTGGCGGTCTTGTTTTCCTCTACATATTTGCGGAGCGCTGCGTCGAGGTCGTTGACGGTAGCGTTGGAGGGTTCGGTGGTGAAGGTGACGCTTGCGAGGTCATAGACTGCTACGGGAGCCTTGCGCTCGCTCACACGGAAGATGCGTCCGCCCTCGGCGAGGGTGTCGGGAGTGAAGAAGACACCGGTGGCGCGGTCGGCGATGATCTCTTTCATCGGCGCGTAGTTGGCGTCGAGCAGTGAGATCTCCATGTCTTTCTGCGACTGGGCTACGAGGGGAGAGCTTGCGACGCTGTCGAGCGAAGCACCTGAGTTGAGGAGGCTGACGAGTGAGTCAACCTGAGTTTTCGAACCCTGAACGGCGAGAAAGTCGATCTTGACGTCGGCAACTTCAGAGTCTTTGCCGAGAAGTTTGGCGAGGAGGTAGTCGTTGCCGGTCTTGCTGACGAGGACGGCTTTGCCTACTGACAGCGAGTCGACGGCGCTCTTCAGACGGGCCTGCTTGTCGAGGTCGGTCTGAGAGATCTTGCGGCGGTCAACGACAAATTCAGGCATGTCGGCCAGACCCTGCATCTCAGGATTGGCGTTGAGTGCCACGAGAGCGTCCTCCACCTTCTTCTGACCGGCAAGGATGTCGGCTTCGGAGGGCACGATGTTGACTGCGATATAGTTGGCCAGGCGGCTGGGTTCGTCGAGAGCGTAGCGGGCTTTCTCTTCATTGTAGAGAGCGTTGATGTCGCTTTCGCTTGCTTCGAAGTCTTCGTCCTTGAGGGTCGAGTAGTCCTGCTTGGCGTAGATCACGTGTGATGTAGCGGCGTTGTCCTCGTAGAGGGCCTTGGCGTCAAGGTCGTTGGCCACGAGGGTTCCTGCGAAGAGGTTCTGGAACTTCTGCTGGAGAAGCATACGCTCTACCGACTGTTCGAGGTTGAGCCAGTAGGTCTGGAGCTGCTGAGCCTGGGCCTGCTGCATGCCGTATTTTGTGGGGTTGAAGGCCATGTCGTGGGCAGTCTTCGCGTCGGGCACACCGAGCTGCTGCTGCACCATGCGGTCGACATACTGGGAATTTTTGCCGACCATCATTTCAGTGAGTTCCTGGTCGGTCACTGTCAGGCCAAGGTCCTTGATTTCGTTATCGAAAAGTTTTTCGGCAATCATGGCGTTGAGCACCTGCTGCTGGAGCACGGCGTTGTCCATGCGCTGGTTCTGGGCCTGAGCCTGCTGTGAGGCTTCCTGCACGCGGCGCTGGAATTCCTGAATGTCGATCTTGTTGCCGTCGACTTTTGCAATGGTAGTTCCGGTGCCGAAGAGTGTGCGGCCCGAAGTAAAGAAGTCACCGATGATAAAAGCCAGCAGACCGGCTCCAACGATGATGAGCAAGAGCACTGACTTGCTACGGATTTTTTCTAAAGTTGCCATTAGATATGTTTAGATGATTTTTGATTTAAGCGTTGTAAGATTGGATTTCCGATATGCACTATCCGAAATTAACGCACAAAGGTAGCATAAATTCCAAATAATTCAAAATTAACCCCTTGAAAAAACGGTGTGAAGAGTCCCGAAAAAGGGTGAAAAATCATCAAAATAATCTTGCCGGGCATTTTTTGCCGGGCAATATAGCCGCGGGGCATACCGTTTTTTATTCAGGAGGGCAACTTTTTAATATAAGGTGTCTCCTCTCTTACGTAAACCTAATCAAGTGCAAATCAGATGAAAAAGTTTCTCTTCCTTGTCTTTCTCGCCGCCGGACTGTGTGCAGGGGCCGTGTCTCCGCGTGCCGGAGTGTCGATTTTGGGCGATTCCTACTCGACTTTCGAGGGCCACATGCTGCCTGACACCAATTTAGTGTGGTATTATGCTGTTCCTGACCTCAAGCACACCGATGTGACGGACGTGAAGCAGACATGGTGGCAGCAGCTGATCCGTCAGAAGGGCTGGCGCTTAGAGGTCAACAATTCCTATTCGGGATCGACAATCTGCAACCGCGGCTATGACGGCAAGGATTATACAGACCGCTCTTTCCTCACTCGCGCCAAAGATCTCGGCTCGCCTGACGTGATTCTGATTTTCGGCGGCACAAACGATTCCTGGGCCGGTGTGAAAGCGGGGACTTATGAAACGCCTAAGGGGAAAAAGCCCGACTACTACACCTTGCGTCCGGCTCTCGACCGCATGTTGCGCGAGATGAAGGACTATTATCCCGGCACGGATATATATTTTATCGTCAACACGGGTCTGCGTCCGGAGGTGACAGAGTCCATCGTCACGCTTTGCGAGCGCCACGGTGTCAAGGTCATCCGTCTTTCCGACATTGACAAAATGGCGGGCCATCCCAGTGTCAAGGGCATGACTTCCATTGCCGAGCAGGTCGGCGCAGCGATAGACTGACGCGATCAGGCGCTCATCAATGTCAGATTCATTCCAAATCTCTGACTATTTCTTTCAGGACCGATAATTCCACAGTGGAAAAATCGGACTTGTCATAGACATTCATCAGATACACCCTGCCATCGGTTTCAGCAGTGACAACAGTGTAGGTTATAACCCTCGCGCCGCCTGATTTTCCTCGGCCTTTAGAGGTGATGGCCATACGTATCTTGCGGATGCCGGGACTTAGTTCCACACCCTGAAATGGATTTTCTTTGAGAGAAATGACAAAGTCTTTCAGATCATTCTTAAATGATCTGTGGCGTTTTTGCAGAGATTTGGCCTGATTCTCGAATTCGGGTGTTGTAGAAATTTCAAAGCTCATTTATAAAATCCATTGCCGATTTGGCCGGTATTTCGCCGGCTTCCATCTGTTTTACCTGCTTCCAGCTGCGACGGATGCTTTCGGTCATTTCTTCCACCCGCCGCTGTTGTAGCGGCGAAAGGCTCAAGTCTTCGTTACCGAGACTGACGAGAGCATAGATGGCGTTTTTACGCCGGATAAGGACTCGCTCGCCCTCGGCCGCACGGTCGAATGACGCTGCCAAATTGTTTCTGTAATCTCTTACTGATAATACTTTCATATCTAAAGGTTTTATTTGATGCAAATATAATTGTTTTCCAATGATATAACAAATTTGTGTACAAAAAAGTGGATATGAAATGATTTACTTTGCATGTTAAGCGGTGACTATACTGAGACCGTAATCGGCATAGGCGCTCTTGACTAAATGGCGGGTGAGCCTTTTGGCCGCGCGCCGCAATTCCTGCTCATAGAGCCGGCGTTCGCGGCGGTTGCGGGGCACGAACGGTTTGGCGGACTCTTCCTCGTCCTCCGTGGTGGTGTTATGGAATGAATCTGCTGCCGGATTGGTGTTTATGCTGTGCGGTTCAGCAGGATATGTTGCTTTGGTGTTTGATTTTTCGGGCGACTTCTCAGTTGCGTGGCGGCGTGTGCGTGCACGGCTTGAGCGCTCGATCGCCTTGTCGATTTCCGGACGCAGGAGGAAGAATATCAGCCTGATGGCCGGATCGGCATCATCAGATGGCACACTTCCGTCAGTCAGATAGCGGTCGATGCAGGCCATCGCTTCGTCGTCGGCATCTTCACGGCCTGTGAGGCACATAGACTCGCGGACGCGGTCGGAAATGTAGGTGTAAAACTTTCGGGATACGGGACGGAGAGTCTTTGACGAATGTTTTTTCATAGCGGTGATTATTTTTAGAGCAGTGAATTAGAATAATTGTCAACACAGCTGCAAAGATAATACCCCGCCACCCCGATTTAGTGCGATAATGCGGAGGACGCAAAATTTTTTTAGATTTTTCCGCCGATTTTTGCTCGGTTGGGGAGAAATGACTAATTTTGTAATCCGTTATGAAATACGGTTTTGACAACGAGAAATATCTCAAAATTCAGTCCGAACACATCAAGGAGCGCATAGCTCAGTTCGGCAACAAGCTTTACCTCGAACTCGGAGGCAAACTCTTTGACGACCACCACGCAAGCCGCGTGTTGCCCGGTTTTCAGCCCGACAGTAAACTCCGCATGCTCAGCCAGCTGAGCGACCATGCCGAGATCGTAATCGTCATCAGCGCGCTCGACATTGAGAAAAACAAGGTGCGCAACGACCTCGGAATCACTTACGACATGGATGTGCTGCGCCTGCGTCAGGAGTTTCAGAACCGCGGTTTCTTAGTCGGTTCGGTAGTCATCACCCACTACAACGGCCAGTCGAGCGCCGACGCTTTCCGTCAGAAGCTGGAGAGGATGGGTATCACTACATATTATCACTACACGATCGACGGCTATCCTACCAATGTCGACCTCATCGACTCCGACGAGGGTTTCGGCCGCAACGACTATGTCGAGACCTCGCGTCCGCTGGTCATCGTGACCGCTCCAGGCCCCGGCAGCGGTAAGATGGCCGTGTGTCTCAGCCAGCTCTACAACGAGCACAAGCGCGGCATCGAGGCCGGATATGCCAAGTTCGAGACTTTCCCCGTGTGGAGTCTGCCGCTGAAACATCCCGTCAACATAGCCTACGAGGCCGCTACGGCCGACCTCAACGATGTCAACATGATCGACCCCTTCCACTTGGAGGCCTATGGCAAGACGGCTATCAACTATAACCGCGACATCGAGATCTTCCCGGTGCTCAACGCTCTCTTCGAGGGGATCTACGGCAAGAATCCCTACAAGTCGCCTACGGATATGGGTGTCAACATGGTGGGCTTCTGCATCAACGATGACGAGGTCTGCTGCGATGCTTCGAAAAACGAGATCATCCGCCGCTATTATACGGCTCTCAACCGCTTCGCGCAGGGCGATTCCAACGAGAGCGAGGTCAACAAGATCGCGCTGCTGTTCAAGCAGGCGAAGATTGATACTTCCTACCGACGCCCGATCAAGGCCGCCAAGGAGCGCGCCGAACGCAGCGGAGTGCCCTGTTCGGCCATCGAGCTTGCCGACGGCACCATCATTACGGCTGAGACCAGTGCTCTGCTCGGTCCGAGTGCGGCGCTGATACTCAATGCCGTGAAGCATCTTGCGGGTATCGACCATTCGGTCAAGTTGATCCCGCAGGACATGATCGAGCCGATTCAGAACACCAAGATCAACTATCTGCGCAGCCACAATCCGCGTCTCCACACCGACGAGGTGCTCGTGGCGCTTTCGGTGCTGAGCACTCACGACGAGAACTGCCGCCGCGCTCTCGAAAAGCTCCCGGAGCTCAACGGCTGTCAGGTGCATTCCACCGTGATGCTCGGCGAGGTCGACCACAAGATTTTCAAGAAACTCGGCGTAGGCCTCACCTGCGATCCGCAGAAGAAAGTAAAGGGCTGATTCCGCATCGCGGTTTGTCCCGAAAATAAATAGCGCCGTAGGAGCGGAACAAATCTGTCAATGTTTCGCACCTACGGCGCTTTGATATAGGCTATTTTGCGTTTTAACCACAGCAGCGGGCGCCGTAGGTGTCCGCTGCTGTGGTTACACGGGTCTGTCCCAAAAAAGCTCCGTAGGAGTAAAACTGCGGGATGGAAATATGCAACCACGAGGGCAGAGAGATTCTGCGATCGTGGCTGCATGATATAAGCTCCAAAAGCCCCCGTTTTTGAGCAGTCTGTTGTCTTATTATGAGATTTTGTATTTGTCGCATTCTCAGTCCGACTTTCCCAAGCCGGTCCGGAGTGCTTTTGGAGTGATGTATAATATTATTGCTCGCAGATTTGGTCAGGGGCTATGGCATTGAGGCTGTCGAGTTTTTCAAAAGCATCAATAAGCTCAGAATTGTAGATTACTTCCGGTTCGGGGACGGACTCGACGTAGTGGATGTCGGGGTTGAAGGTGTTGTCTTCTGAGCAGGAGGCGAGGGTCATGGTCGCGAAGACGGCTGAGAGAATAAAGAGTTTTTTCATTGCATCGAAATTTATAAAGTTATTGATTCGTGAATTTTCGGATCAGATGGAAACCGTTATTGATTTCGATGCAAAGTTATGGCTGTTTTGTGGCTCAGCCGCTATTCTTTTTGTGTTTTAATTCTTCTTTTTGTAATTGCAACTACTTGTAAATAAGCGCTTATTTTGTTAAAATAATCCCGCGATTCTTTTTCCGCCCGTTTTGTTGTTCTTTTGTGACTTTAAGGTTAAAACCAAGTCCATTTTTCTTCAAGAAGCCATGCTAAAAAAGCCTCTTCCATCCAGCAGACGATTGTGAACAGCAACAGAAACAGCGGATAGCGGACAATCCGTCTCGGAAATCTATTCCGCACGTGCGAATTGATCCGTTCTGTCAAAAAGACGTAGACAGGCGCTGTGAATATGGCCATTCTTATGAATACGTATTCGTCCATCGCTTTTGTTAGAGGTAACTGAGATATTTGGTACGGGCGGTTTCGCTGTCGAGCTTTTTGATTTTTGCCTTCAGGCGCGACTTGCGGTTGTAGACCGCGTCGAGTTTTTCCTCTTTCAGAAACACGGATATGGCCGAGGTGGAGAATCCGAGTGTCGAGAAGAGAAAGAGACGATAGTCGGCGGGTTTCAGGGACGGAAGGTCGGTCCTGAATTCGGCTATAAGCCCTGACTGGTATTTGTCGACGGTCTGTTCCAGCTCCCGGATCGTTTCATCGGAGGAGAAGCGGTCAACCATCGCGATGACTTCCTCCGAGACTTTCCGTCTGCTTTGTGACGACGAATTGGCATAGTAGTCGCGGCATTTTTCGTCGATGCCCTTGTATTCTTTGGTCAGAAGTTCGTGGAGCAGACGGCTTAGGTGTTCGTTCTGGCGGTCTTTGACGTTGACAAGCTCCCGGACGTTCTCGCCGATATTGAAGTAGTGATCTTCTCTGAGTTTTCGGGTGCGTCTGTCATATATCTTCCAGGCAATCAGGGTTATGACATTGATGACTTCGACTACTGCCGCGATGCGTTTCATCACGCGCGTGTGTTTGAGCCGCGCTTCGCTGAGATGCTCCCTCAGTTCCGGCGCCTCCATTGTCATTTCCTCGGAAGTCAGAGGGTGGGGCAGATCGCTTATGAAGAAATATATTATAGTGACCACAGTTATGATGGCCACAATTGTGATTGTAAATTGATTGGTCCTATATTTTGCCATTACTGTGACAGTCCTTTTGCAAATCTGTTGCAAAGGTAACGGATTTTAAGTATTTGACAAAATATGGTTAATAATTGATTTAAAACAGTCTTGATTTGTGAGTGTTTTTAAATAATTTCTAACTCTCCGCTTCTGTCTTGTTCTTGCGTTTCGGGTTGGCGGGGAACCAGCCGCGGGCCACGCGCTTCTGCTGCTCGAAAACCTCGCCGATGGTCCAGAACGAGGAGAAGGAGAACACGCCTAAGAGCGATGACCAGAAGACGTCGCTGACAATTATCGAGCCCGCGATGCCCGCGATGCCGAGCAGGAGAAACCACCACCAGCAGCCGGTGCCGAAGTGGTATTCGCATTTTATAGTGACGGGATGGAAGATTCCGATGATCAGGAAGGTGCAGACTCCGATGGCGAGTCCGAGGATGTGGTGGTCGGCCAGAAATTCGGTCATTGGGACTATTTATGGATTTTTGCGGGTTTTGATTTATGGATTGTGGAGTTTGGGGATATATCTCTAATAAGCGCTTCAGGGGGCGTTTTGTTCGGCTGAGGGAGAGGGCGGAGGCGCGAGGATGCAGCTGCGGACGGTGCAGGTGACGTCGTAGGGGGTGACGTTGGCCGTGCGCGGGCGCCGCGAATGGCGGTAATAGAATGAGTTCTGAGTGTCCCACGACGGGAACTGGATGCGGCGCGTGGCGGCTGCGGGAATGTCGGCCCGCATCCGGCGCGTGGCCTCGTGGAGGGTGCGGCCTTGCAGGTCGCGATAGGTCAGGGTGATCTCAAGGGCGATGATGTCGCGGTCGAGACGGTTGCTGACGAAGAGGCTTTCGACCCGCGAGCCGAGGGGCTTGTCGTAGCCGGAGAGACGCACGGTCTCAGGCGCCGGAGAGGGGATGGTGTCAAAGACGGCCGCAGCGCTGTCAGGCTTCTCCACAGTTGCCCCGCGGGTGCTTCCGGCCACAGGGCGCAGTTTGCCGCGCAGGGTCCTGTCGGCTCTGAGCGGAAGGGCCGTGAGAAGCAGCAGGAGGAGGATCGTGACTATCGGGAGGTGTTTCATCTGTGGGAGCGGAGGGTGGTGGGGCGGTGGTGTTTATGGAGATGATCCGGTGGGGAGGGGCGGTCAGAGATAGCGCGGTTCTGGAGGGACGGCGGGCTGAGGAAACACTCTCAGGCATCCCTGGATGGCTCCCGGACTCTTTTCACGGCGGGTGAAGAGATAGCGGTACATGTAGGGGAGCAGTCTCCACCAGTTGAAGCGCAGCGATGATCCGTAGTCGCTGATCGAAAGGCGGCTGTCTTCGTCGGTCAGCGTCAGGGTGAAGCTCTTGGGCGAGGTCAGAGCGGTGCCGCTGTCAAGGCGAGAGGTGTAGATGCGGGCGTCGTAAACTCCGCGTTTGGCCGTTGGGGTCAGATAGCCCATGACGGTGCCGGGGCGCAGGGCCATGTCGGCGGCGCGGACGATGACCATGCGGTAGACGGTCGCTTCGGCCTCGTATTCCCCTGGGGTTCTGTCGGTCTGCCGCTCGATGGCCATGAGCGAGCCTTCGGAAGCGAAGCGCCAGAGACCTTCGACGGCGTGGAGAGGCAGTTCGCCGAGACGGGTCGCGATGCTGTCTGGGTTGTCGTAGCCGGTGATGGTCTGCGAGCGGTCAGGAACGTTTTTGAGTACGCTTTTCTCAATCCCTTTGGCCGCTGCGGGTAGGGCCGGGAGACAGAGGATGAGCGCTAAGAGAACGGCAATGAGAGCGAGTGTTGGCTTCACGGGAGGAGAGAGTTATGAGGTCTGAGTGATGGGGGGCGGCGTCAGATGGTGGCAAACTTGTAGGAGAAGCCGAACGAAAGGATTTCCTTGAACTGGAATTTATGCCAGTCGGGGTCGTCGCAGGCGGGTGTCGACGAGTCGTAGCGCATGTGCACGTAAATCTGTGTGCTCAGGAAGCGGTTGATGTTGAACATGAAAGTGTTTTCCCAGTCGCCGTAGGCATACTCGTAGTCCGAGAAGACGAAGAGTCGCGAGCGCATACTGATGTTGTCGCTGATCTTCCAGGTGATTTTACCCTCGGCGCTCGAACCGTATTCGCTGACGGTGTGTTTGCCGGGATCGATGCCGAAAGAGGTTTCGTTCATGCGCTTGTTGAAGCAGGTCTTCATGTTCCAGGAGAAGGGCGAGATGGAGGCGTCGAGCGTGAAGGTTTTCTTCGGGTTGGCATAGTTGTAGGTCATACCGACGCCGACGTTAAGTTCGCCTGGCGACATGAAGGCGCCTTTCAGGTCGTGGGTATTCGGCTTGTAATTTTTGAAAAACTGTGTCTTGAAGGAGATGTTGGTCGAGTAGTACCACCGCTTCGATGCCTTGTAGCCCAGGAGAGTGTTGATCTGGAAGAGATCTTCCGACACGGAATAGTCGCGCAGATCGTCGTTCGGAGCATCGTTGAGTCCGAGTTTGTACTGGAATGTCGACTCGAAGAGCAGTTTTTTGTGGAAGGCAGGGTTGAGCTTGACGTTGTAGTAGAGGTTGACAAGCATGTTGAGGTTCTTGTTGCCGCCCTGATACCAATTGGGCGAGATATAGGCCTGGGAGAACTGCACGGAGCCGTTGAAAGTCTTGAGCCAGTGGCGTTTGTAGAACTGCGCTTCGAGTTTCTGCTCAGGAGCTTTCTCAGGGATGATCTCGGCGATGACGATCTTGGCGGTTGTAGGATCGACCTTGGCTTCGAATTTTTTCGGAGGCTCAGGGAGGGAGGCTTCGTCGTAGACCACGAGGTAGGGTGTGCGGACCACCATCGCCTGGCGGGCGTGGCGGATGAGGTCGTTGTGGTAGAAGTCGGTCATCAGCCAGCCGAATGTCTGCGGATCAAGCTCTTTTTCGGTTTCTGACAGCGGGGTCTGCACCCGGATGGTGTCGAGAAACTGAAACGAACTGAATACGACGGGGCGGAAATAGTAACCGGGCAGCGGACGCGTGACGATTTCCGTCACTGAGGTGTCGGCCTGAAGACCGCTGCCGGGAGCGAGACTGTCGGAGGCCGGAGCCAGAAGCTGCAACATGTCGGCCGGATTGTCCGGGTTGAGTTCGGTGATCGTATAGTTATAGATTTCAGAACGTGTGTAGGGCGTGCCGAACAGCGAGAGTTCGGGTACGTTGACAACGGCGCTCTGGGCTATGGCGCCGGTTCCGACAAGAATACCTGCAAAAATTGACCTGATGTTCATAATGACCGGTTGTGGAGGGGGATGGCATGATTTGTGTGCCATCCGCTAATTATCTGCAAAATTAGCAAAAAAATCAGAAAAAGTGAAGCGCGTGTCAAACAACCTCTTAAAAAGACGGCAACGCCATGTCCGGAAGGGGCGGACATAGCGTTGCTGTGTGTATGTGATATAACCTGATTGCCGTAATCAGAAAGAGTAGCTGACGCCGAGCGAGGGGATGAAGGCGTGGAGCTTGTAGTCGGCCTTGAAAGTGCCTGTCGGGCTGAAGCCGAGGGCCTCGATCTGCTGCTGGGTCATGCCTGCGGCAGTGAGCTTTTTGGTCATCTGGGCGCCGAGGAGGTCGGCATATTCGCAGGAGGCGTTGTCAACACCCAGACCGGCCACATACATGAAGCCGAGGTCGATCGAAAGACGCGGGATCGGGCGGAACGAAAGACCCACGGTGGGTTCCACTTTGGTCATGCCCGGAGTTTCGGGGTTGTAGTAGTGCTTGTTGACGGGCGATGTGTCGACCATCAGTCCGGCGCGGACGTCGAAGCGGTCGGTGACTGCAAATTCTGCTCCCAACGAGTAGCACCATGAGTTTTTATATTTTTTCTCGATGTGCTGGTCATAGTCTGTGAGTTGCTCGCTGAGGAATTCGATGTCGAGCTGCTTGTAGGTGCGCCATCCGGTCAGACGGGCGTCGAAAGCGAGGGTCAGACGGTCAATGGGCTTGTAGGATGCGCCGAATCCCAGCACCCATGGGCAGGGCATTTCAGCCTTGAAATTGGCCTCGTTGAGCAGGTCGAGGCTTTCGCCGAGGAGCGACTGCGAGAGGGCGTTGGCATATTTCACGGACGCGTCGCCGGCCTTGACTTTCATCGGCATACGCGAGCGGAATGATGCGCCGACGGTCCAGCGGTCGGTGATGTCATACATGGCGCCGACGTTGAAGCCCACGGTCATCTCGGCTTTGCCGGTAAGGTTGACCGATGCGGGAGTGGTGTTGCCGAACGCGGGAGTTCCGGCGGGAAGCTGTCCGAGCATCGTGAGGGCCTGGATTGTGCGGTCTGTGGTTGCGGCTGTCACAAGACCTTTGTTGAGGTCCACACTGCCCCAGGAGATCATGGCTCCGGCTCCGACCGAGAGTTTCGGGGTGATGGCCCAGGCGATGGTGGGCTGGATGGTGAAGACCTTGAGATCGACGTTCTGATTGAGCACGGCGCCGGGCCAGTTGTCGGTCCAGTTGATTGACGAGCCGTAGGGGGTGTAGAACGAGATGCCGGCTTTGAGATTGTCGTAGATCGAGAATGCGGCGTGGACACCGATAGGCGTCGAAATTCCGTTGTCGGTTTCATAGTCCTTGCCGTCGATAGTAGCCGTGGCGGTCGGCATGATTCCGGTGATCGACCCTGAGAGGTCGAGGGTTTTGTCCATGAATCCTAAACCCGCGGGATTGAAAAACATGCTTTCGGCACCGAGTTTGAGCGCTACTCCCGTATGACCCATGCCGATTTGCTTGGCTGACAGAGTGTTGATCTGATAACCTTCGGCCCCGGCCGTGGCGCAGACAGCGGCGACGGCGAGAGCGGAAATTATATATTTCTTCATAAACGCTTGTTTAAAAACGGAAAATCGTTGTTCAAAATCGGGCGCAAAGGTAGTCCTAAGCCCCGACACCCCCAAAGAAATGCACACTATTTAACAATAAAATTAACCCAAAACACCTTTTAATTGTTCTGATTTTCCACTAAACTCAGCCCCAAACCCACCACAGCGCCTATATTGCATACTTCCCACCCGAATGTGCATTAACACCTCCGCACAACAATTAACAAAATGAAACCGATCGGTAAGGGAAATAATAAAAAAGTCAGATTTCATTCAGGGCATATCGCATGTTTTCGATCCAATATGCAAAGATGAAAAAACTGCTTTTCTCTGAAACCGTGAACGCGGATTTCTTGATCGACCCTTAGCTCGAACATTTTTATATCGGAGGAAAGATTTTTGATAAAATCCACTTTCTTATATTTATTTCGCGGGACAATTGTATATGCCATTCCACGCTTATCCTTCCCTTTGCTTGCGGTGTCGAAAATCTGGCGCCATGTCATTTCATGTAGCTTTTTGTTAAAGTCCCAGAATTTAGCCAATTCCTTCTTCTGCCAATCGGAAAAACATTCCTCTTTGTATTGAATGTATTTTAATGTCAGGATGACACATTCCTTGTCCCAGTCAGGTTCCACAGGTTTGTCTGCTTTGAGGACCGGCGAACCTTTTGGTTTTTTAAGTTTGGGACTCATGCTTCGATCAAAGTACTGAAATATTGACGCATGTCATCCTTGGAAATGACATTTTCACATTTTGCGTAGTAAGGTAGTCCTTTTCGGGCATTGATCCAAGGCGATTGTTTGTGGGTGATACCCTCTAACGAAATGCCTGATTCATTCTTGTACATTGAAAGCACTTCATTTATGAGTTCCATCTGTTCGGAAGAAAGAGTCCGATTTAAAATATCACATGGCGATTCTTTGTTTTCCTCCGGAACATATGTGAGGTCACCGTATAAAATGGATTTATCTTTGAGTATATCAAATACCTCTCTGCAAACCGGTCCATGAGTCCATGCCTGAAAATCTTCCGAGATCAGTTCTTCGCCAAAATAGGCGAGATGGTATCCTTCCACCATATAAATTAACTTCTGTAATTTAAGGTGTGACATGTCACCTAAGTGGCTGAGAATATATTCGGCCAATGTAATGACATTAATTCGGGCTGTCTTGCGAAGGAGTTCCATGTGCTCAGTGTTTTATGTTTATCTTTAAAACGCACAAAGGTAAGCATAATATTTTCATAAGTAAAAATAACACAAGCAATTTTAATATGTTTAACAGCAGCTTTATTACAAGTTTTAATAATATTATTAATATGAGCGACGCCTCAATAAAAGTCGTAGACAAATAATTGCGCTTGATTTTTTTAATTGGCGGATTTTTATGATATTTGCATTTGAATTCGCATCTGAGAGTTGTAGAGACAGCCTCATCGGATTCGACTTTTCGTTGAATGATGGAGAAATCCATCGAAAAGGTGTTATTGAATTTTTATCTTCCATACTCAAACTTGGCGGTTTGTATTGTTCTCGAAGATAATAAGACAATGGCACCTGCATCGGTAGCCTATACCCGTATGCCTCCGCGAGGGGGCACTCAGTATATGCTTAATCGGTGTGGGGCTGTCGTCTTATCCGGGAACAGAGGCACGCCAAGGCCTGAGTATGGGATAAGAACGAGATACAATCCTCACACCTTTTTTATGTCTTTACCATTGATGTTTCGCGGGGATTGAGAAACACACATATTTAACGGATGGATACAGACAAATATCCCGAATTTGAATTGGAGCGATACGATGAGATCGCTGACGGAGTCTTTGTACTTAAAGATTCCGGTATAACGCTTGACACAAAGATCTATAAATATATGGATCTCTCGGCTTTGTTCGGGATTATGGAGGGGCATTTTCGTGTAAGCCGTCGTAAAGATTACTCGGATATTTATGAGCATGGGGTAGTCACACTCCGCTGTGCGGAATTCTTGTTACCTGCGGGAGATCCCATTACTGAAAATGATCGGAAGCGCCGGGCTGAGTACGAAAAATTTCGCAAAGCGGCAGCAAATCTCCTGTGTTCATGCTTCACTACAACGTCTGCTGAATTGCACAGCATGTGGCTATCATTCACCTCAGGCTATACCGGAGTAAGAATACAGACCACGGTCGGTGCTTTTGCGGAAAGTCTGAAAGACAGTGGATTCAAATTGTTTATAGCCACCATGAACTATTACGAAGTAGAGATTGGCGCGATTAACAGGACCAGGTATATTTTTGCAAAAAACAAGTGTTATGAACCTGAATCCGAATTAAGAATATACTTTCAGCCTGAAGAAAATCTGAACTGCGGCGGTTATAATCAATTTGATCAGAATATCTATCTGTCTGTTGATGGCTGCAAGCTGGTGCAGTCTGTATTGTTGTCACCATTCATTCCACCCTCTTTCGGTTTTAAAGGCTGGATTTTGGAATCAATCCGAAGCAAATTTCCGTATAAAATATCGTATTCCTCCATAAAGGTTGCAGATAATTTTTGAAAATCTATTTGTTACATGATGCAATTTGTGTATTTGAATTACTTATTAATAAACCAACAAATCAAACAATTATGAAATTAGAAAAATTATTCATCGGCTTATTGTTGGTCGTATGTTTCGTTTCGTGTTCTAAAGACGACGAACCCGGCAACGGCGGTGATCCCGGCAAGAATCCCAATCAGCCTGAAAACAACTCATCGGTGACAATCAATCCCGATGGTTCGACATCCACAAAAGCGGTATTCTCCCCAATTGACGAGACGACGTTTTATATCGACTATGTGAAATATCAAATTGTCGATTCTCACCTTGAAATCATAGGCTATGATCCTTTTGAACTGAAGGGTGATGTAAAACCATACGCTTCTGTTAAATACTTAGGTACTACTTATAATACTCGAATTATAAATAGCGAAGCGTTTAGAAATTGTAAAACAATAACAAGTATTAATATTCCGAGTTCGATAACGAAAATTAGTAATTATGCCTTTTCTGGATGTAGTTCCTTGGCGAGTGTAACGATTCCAAGTTCGGTAACGACCATTGGTTATTATGCCTTTGGGGGATGTAGTTCCTTGACGGGTGTAACGATTCCGAGTTCAGTAACGGAAATTGGTTATTATGCCTTTGGGGGATGTAGTTCCTTGACGAGTGTAACGATTCCGAGTTCAGTAACGAGAATTTGTAATTCAGCCTTTTATAACTGTCTTGAATTGTTAGATATTTATATCGGAACAAGACCTTATGTATTTAGTGTCGTTGATTCCTATTGGGCGCCTATATACGATACTTGGGGTCCTATATGCGATAATGCAACCTTACATGTTAAAGCTGAAAATTTGGAATGGTTTAAATCTCACAGAGAATGGAGTAAATTTAAAAACATAGTCGGGGATTATAATCCATAATCGGCCTGATTGAGTTTCGATATACACTGACGCGGTGTGGTTTCCGGAGAGGAGACTACACCGCGGTTGTTTTTGGAGGGGAGGATGGAGTGATTTTGATGTAATTAATTGCTTGCCAGCCAGAGTTTGAAGAGTTTGTCGTGGATTTCGTAGGGGGCGCCGCGTTTTTCGGCGTCGGTCTTGCGTATTTCCTGAGTTTGGGCTAATTGGCGGAGATAGGGTGACAGGTTTCCGGCCGGAATGTCGGTTATCTCTCGTAATTGCGAGAGCGTTAACGGTCCATCAGATTTGGCCAAGGCTATCAGAATCTTTTGCGAATAGATCGGGAGCGATTCGAATTTGACCCGGTAGATCGGTGCATAGATATTTATCAGTTCTTTCAGGTCGTTGTCGGAATTGTCTGACATATTTATTATGTCGGTGATGATTTTTACGGAACGAATGACTGGAGGAAGATATTGGAGCAGGGCCAGAAACCGCTTTGTCTTTTCTGTCGGAGCGGTGTAGTATTTAAGTATGTCATCGGAGGGAATTGACGGAACATAGACGATTCTGACGCCTTCGAAGAATGGTGCCTGATAGGATGTGAGAGCATCGGTGACTTTTGGCAGTGCACCGATGAGCATCGGAGCCTCAGACTGATATAGATAGTTGCGCAGAAGATACTGATCGTCAAACGAACTTCTGTTGAAGAAAAAATCAAGGTCGTCGATTATAACGAAACGGCGTTTTCCGCCAATGTTTTTCAATGGCTGCGATCCGTCATAGTCAGTGCCCTCGATGGCTCTGATTATATCGGTGCTGCTGAAAAACTCTTTACCGTCAAATAGCTGTACACTATCGGCGAAGCCGTTTTCACGCAGACGGCTTGCGATTTCCCTGAGCAGAGTGGATTTGCCCGATCCGAAACTTCCGATCAGGAAAAGAGGCTGAGGAATGTGGCCGACGGCCTTCTCCGTCTCAGCGTAGCGTAGTATCTGCTCTACTGTCTGTTGAAAGATATTTGTCAGAGAGTCAGGCATGATTATTCAACAAATTTATTGGCCCACCATCTGCGCAGCAATGGCGAGCGGAATTTCCTATACTTACCATTACGCAAAATATAGCCATCATGTTCAAGCATTTCAAGCACGGTCGTAAGGCGCTTTTTTATATCTTCGAGCTGAAACGGTTCCTGATCTTTCATCACAAGCCGCAGTAAATCGTCTCTTTTAAAACCTTTTTCCTTGACTGACATACTGTCGAGAATAGTCTGAGCCATGTTTCTCAGGTCGCGGTATTCGTCAAGACGCTCAGCCCAGGTTATGAATTTGTCGGATTGCGAAAGTTCAGAGATTGCATCCTCGATGTCTTTCAGCGTTACCGGGGCAGTCTCCGGTTTTTGGATCTTTGAGATCAGGCGGTCTACAATCAGCTGGATGAAGTAGGGGATAGGCCATTGCAGGAGATTTAGGGTTTCGGCAATGAGATCTTCATCAAATTTAAGTTTATAGGATTGCGCCAGCTCCGAGAGCAGTCCTTTGGCCTCGTCGGGAGGAAGTTCTCCCAGTTCAAAGTCGACAAGATCGTTTATTGCCTGCGACATCCGATAGTGGTTGGTAAAATTTCTGAGGCCGACAGAGCCGCAGAAGAGCCATCGGATGCGGGATTTTTCGTTCTGACGGATGCTGCGGAACCAGTTGAGGAGAAATTCGATCTCGTTGCGGTTTTTACCTTCGGCGTCCATCAGTTTGCCGAGAAACAATGGCAGCTCGTCGATGACTATAAGGGTGTCGTTATCGTGGTCAAACAGATCGGCCAGACGGTTGAAGAGTGATTCGAGCTGTCCCTGACTGTTCAGATCTATTTTAAATTCGCCGAAATTTATGCCTTTGACCTTATTGAAAGTAGCTTCGATGAAGTCCAATGCTTTTGCGCCGGCCTTTTCCATCAGCCCTATTCCGGTGAAATCATTGATTAGCTTGCGGAGAAAGGCCTCTTTGGTGGCAATTCCCTGAAGGTCAATATATACGCATTTCCATCCTTCATTTGTCTTATCGTTGAGCAGCCTTTTGGCGAGAGACGATTTGCCGATACGTCGTGGGGCTGAAAGCAACAGCGACTGTCTTTCATTCAGATAACGGTGGGCTTTTCTGAGTTCCTGTTCGCGACCGTAGAAATCATCTCCGGTTACGGGGGCGCCGATCATGTTTTTGATAGCCATAAATTCGTGCTGATTGTGCGAGTGAGAGATACGTGGAAAGAGATGATGCAAATATAGAAAAATTTTTATATAGAAAAAAAATTATATAGAAGAATTTTTCTATTTGCTGATGGTCAGGATTGAATATTTCAGGGGCGGATGGCTTCGGGCGGTTTTAAAGGGAATTGAGTTCGGCTTCGTATTGGCGGATCATTTCGAGGCATTCGTTGACGGTGTTGCGCTTGGATTCGATGACGCGCTCTTTCTCCCAGTTGTCGCCACCGGAGCCGAGGGCCTGCTGATAGGAGTCTTCGGCTTTTTGCAGTTTGTGTTTCCAGTCGATTATCTGTTCTTTCAGGAATGCCTTGCGGTCGGAGTTGTCGCCTCCTGAGGGTGCCGCTGCGGCAACAGCGGCAGAGCTCTTCCCTTTCGCCGCGGCTCTGGCAGCCTTTGCCGCGGCGCGTTTTTTGGCTTCTTTGGCTGCCAGCTTGGCGTTGTAGGCGTCAGACCATTGTTTGGCGGCGTCGGCCCAAGCCTTGATGCGCGCGGCTTTTTCGGCCTGCTTTTTCTGCTCCTGCGCAATGCGGAAATTCTCGATTTCGGCTTTTAGGTCATCGCTCCTGTCGAGCCATTCCTGTTTTTTCGCGGGTATGACGGAGTCGCGGGTGAATATCAGGTCGCCGAGTATAATGTCGTTCTTCGTCGCAAATTTGTCGGCGAGCGGCGCGTCAAAATCGCGGAGCCGTTCGAGAGTCCTGAACATCAGCGATGATTCCGCGGAAAAGTTGCGGGGATTCACGCGGTCGAAGAAGCGTACCACCTGATTGCGGAGTTTCTCGTCGTCAAAGGCCGCGGTGCCGGATTCATAATTCCTGAGGACATACTGCTGTGCTTCGGCATATGAGGCGTATTTGCGCAGAATGCCGCGCGAAATGGCGATGAGACCGGTTTCCGACAGAGTGTCGATGTCCATCCGCGAAGCTATTTTCAGAATGGAATCGGCCGACGCATATTCCAGACTGCGTTCGAGCCGACCGGCGAATTTACGCGTGTAGGCCTTCGCAGGGTCATATTTTTCAGCCACGGCCAGGAGGGTCGGCCGGACGTAGGGTGCCCACCGTCCACCGTCGGCCTCGACGTATATGTCGCTGAAACGGGGCGCGATGTCTTCACTGTGGTTTTTGAAATTCGTCAGCCCGGTGTAGAGTTCGCCGCCGATGACCTTGCGGTAGAGAAAGACTCCGTCTATGCCGGTGGCGGTTATTTCCGAAATGCTGTCTAAGAGCACACGGCCGTCGGTG
This sequence comes from uncultured Bacteroidales bacterium, assembly GCA_900544535.1. Taxonomy (GTDB): domain Bacteria; phylum Bacteroidota; class Bacteroidia; order Bacteroidales; family Muribaculaceae; genus Duncaniella. The sequence goes on from UQVH01000001.1 coordinate 111,061, forward strand.
GTGACGAGTGAAAGCGACTGAGTAGGATAGCCGAGTCCGGCGGTGCAGGTCGGGACATTGCACTCCGGGCTGACGGAGGTCAGCACACGGTCGGTCGGCGAAAGCAGGCCGTAGCCCGGCACAAAGTCCACGTAGTAGCCGCCGTGTTCGGCCGTCGAGCCGTCAGGGACGGTAAATTTGCTGAGATAGCCTGATTTGCCGTATTTCGTCATCACGAACGCCTCTTTCCGCGGGCCGTGCCAGACGCCTATCGGGCTGCCGCCGAACATCAGGCTGTCGACACCCTCGGCCATGCCGCGGGCATATGAGAAATGTTTGACCCGGTCCCTGTCGCCGAAAATTTTGCCGTGGCGCAGCGAATACAGGGCGCCTGTGCCCGGCCAGAGAGCCATCGACTGTTTATTGGGAGCCGTCTTGACGAAGATCTCGCCGTCGAGATCGAGCACCTTAAAATAGCCGCCTGCATTGTCGTCGGGCTTGGTGACAATGCCATAGACATCCGAGGCGATCCCTTTTCTGAATCCTTGGTTTTTGCCTCCATATAGGATGAACACCGAACATGGGTCCATCTTTTTGACGGAAATGTCTTTATACCATTGCACGGCCCCGTCGCGGACGAGAAGGGGAGTGCCTTCGGGAGTAAACAGCGAATATTCGCCTTTTTTCGATGCCACGATATAGGTCTTTCCGTCGACCCATGTCTCTATCCGGGCGTTGTTGTACTGATATTGCTGCTTATGCTCTTTGAGAAAGCTGTCGTTTGTCCGCATCAGATTCTGCTCAACCGTGACATCGGCATGGTTGGTGATACCGGGTGTCTGCGCGGAAGCGGAGAGGGAGAGAGTCAGGGCGCCGATCAGCGCGGATATAAAGGCTTGTTTCATAGATGGAAAATGGATTGGTTCGCCGATGCAAATATAGTCAACTTTCAGCAGTCGGCAAAATGCAGCAGCGCCACGGGTGCGGGGCATCCGTGGCGCTGCGGTGTATAGTGGGTTGTCCGGAGAAAACTCTATGGAGATCGGGATTATCGGCGGCCCTGGCGTTTCTGCTGTTCGCGGAGCATCTGCTGCTGCTTGCGCTGGGCTTCTTCGAGACGGGCCATGAAGCCTGATTTCTTCTTAGGCTTCTTGGCGGCTTCGGCCATCTTGGCGCGCATCTTGTCTTCGCTGACTACCTTGCGGAAGATGTAGGTCTGCACGATGGTGATCAGCAGCGACAGGAAGTAGTAGTAGCTGAGGCCGGCGGCGTAGTTGTTGAAGATGAAGAGGAACATCACCGGCATCAGATACATCATCCATTTCATTCCCGGCATTCCCGACGAAGCCTGACTCTGCATGTTGATGCGGGTGTAGATGATGTTGACCACCGTCATGAGCAGACAGAAGAGGCTGATGTGGTTGCCGAAGGTGCTTGAGATGAAGGGGATGTTGGCCGACCAGGAGATGATGGCGTCCGGTGCCGAGAGGTCTTTGGCCCAGAGGAACGATTCGCCGCGCAGCTCGATGGCCGAGGGGAAGAACCAGAACATGGCCACGAGGATAGGCATCTGGAGCAGCATCGGCAGGCAGCCCGAAAGCGGGTTGGCGCCGGCGCGCGAGTAGAGGGCCATTGTCTCCTGCTGGCGTTTCATGGCGTTTTCGTTGCCGGGATATTTGTCATTGATGGCCTTGATCTCAGGTGCGAGCAGGCGCATGCGGGCCTGGGAGATCATGCTCTTGTAGGTGAAGGGGAAGAGGATGATCTTGATGAAGATGGTCAGCAGCAGGATGATGATGCCGTAGTTGGAGATGAACGATCCGAGGAGGGTGAACACCGGAATGATGATCAGGGTGTTGATCCAGCGGAAGATCGGCCAGCCGAGGGGGATCAGTTTGGTCAGGTGCATGTTCTCGTCGGGGAAGATCTCTTTTTCGAGCGAGCTCATCACGGGGTAGGAGTTCGGGCCGAGATACATGACGAACGAGGCGGGGTTGGCCGCTGCGGCGGAGTATTCGACTGTCATGTCGAAATTCATCTCCTTGATGAAGTCGGGGTTGTCCTTGAGCACGGTGCTGCGCAGGTTGCCGCTGCTGAAATTGGTGCGGGCCATGAGCACGGCGGAGAAGAACTGGTTCTTGCAGCTGATCCATTTGAGGCGCTGGTTGATCTCCTCGTCGTCGTCGGAACCCTCGCTGAGGTTGTCGACGTCACCGTCGAGATACATATAATAGAGGGCGGAGTTGCGTTCCTCGAAGACGCGGCCGGCTTCGTTGCGGCGCATCTTCTGGTGCCATCTGAAGTCCATCGAGGCTACCGACGAGGGGATGATGCTCTGCATTCCCTCCTGAACCACGTCGATGCCTACGGTATAGCCGTTGGCGGGGAGGGTGTAGCGTATACCCCACTTGGCGCCATCGCCCAGTTCGAGCTGCATGAGCACCGAAGAGTCGCTCAGCTGCACGGGAGTGAAGTAAAACTCGCTGGTCTCGAAGCGCTGGGTGGCCGAGGTGAGGGTGAAACTGTAAAGGTCGGTCTGCGGCGAGAGCAGTTCGATTTTGGTCGAATCGTAGCTGTCGTAGTCGCGGAGAGTGGCGCGCGATATGACGCCTCCCTTGTTGGAGATCTCAAGGCTGAGGTTTTTGTTTTCGAGTTTGACGGTGGTGCTGTCGCCTGAGAGATGGCGGGCGAAACCGCGGTAGCGGGCCACTGTGGCGAGGGCCTGACGCAGATTCTTAACCGCGGGGGCACCCACGGTCAGCGGCAGGGCGGAATCGTCGCTGAGGAGATCGGCCACGGCAACCTGACGGCCGTCGGCGTCGACGGTGCCTTCAAGCACACCGTCGGCGTTGAGACGCAGGTCAACTTTGTCGACGCTGAGGGTCGAGACGCCGCTGACGGTGTCGGTCGTGCCCAGTTCGCGGACGGTGCTTTTGATCGCGGCGATCTCGGCCGGGGTGATAGAGTCGAATTTCAGAGCGCCGGGATCGGCTGCTTTAGCTGCTTCCTGAGCCTCCATCTGCTCGCGCTCGATGCGCTGGCGTTCCAGCTCTTCGGGGGAGGGACGGTTGAGGTAGGTGAAGCCGAAGATGATAAGGCCCATCAACAGAAGGCCGATTAGTGAGTTTCTGTCCATTCGGATAGGAGTAGATTTTGGGTTTACTTATTATGTTCGCGGCGCTCTTCGCCGTATTCGATGGCGCTTCTGACGAAGTCCATGAAGAGGGGCGAGGGGGAGAGAACCGTCGATGAATATTCGGGGTGATACTGGGTGCCGATGAACCAGCGGTGGTCCGGAAGCTCTACGACTTCGACGAGGTGTGTGGCGGGGTTTTCGCCTACGCATTTCATACCGGCCTCCTCGAAGCGGGCGCGGAAGTCGTTGTTGAACTCGAAGCGGTGGCGGTGGCGTTCGCTGACGCGGGTCTTGCCGTAGGCCTTGGCGGCGCGGGAGCCGGGAAGGAGGTCGCAGTCGTAGGCGCCGAGGCGCATGGTGCCTCCCATGTTGGAGATCGACTTCTGTTCCTCCATGAGGTCGATGACGTTGTAGGGGGTGTGGGGCTGCATCTCCGTCGAGTTGGCTTCGGCGAGGCCGAGGACGTTGCGGGCGAACTCGATGACCATACACTGCATTCCGAGGCAGATGCCGAAGGTGGGGACGTCGTGCTCGCGGCACCATTTCAGGGCCGTGAACTTGCCCTCGATGCCGCGCTGGCCGAAACCGGGGGCTATGATGACGCCGTCGAGGTCGCGGAGCTGGGCGTCGACGTTTTCGGGGGTGACGCGCTCGGAGTGGATATATTGCAGGTCAAGGACATGGCCGGCATATGTGGCGGCCTGGAAGAGCGCTTCGTTGATGGACTTGTAGGCGTCCTGAAGCTCGACATATTTTCCGACAAGTCCGATGCGTACCTTCTTGTCGGCGGTGCGCATTTTGGTCAGGAACTCTTTCCAGGGGTTCATGTCGGGCTGGCCTTTGGGTTCGAGTCCCACCTTGCGCATGACGATCTCGTCGAGGTGCTGTTCGTGCATCAGGACGGGGACGTCGTAGATGCTGCGGGCGTCGATGCTCTGGATGACGGCGTCGGGGGCCACGTTGCAGAACAGAGCTATCTTCCTGCGCATTGCCGCGGGTATGTCGTGTTCGGTGCGGAGCACGAGGACGTCGGGCTGGATACCGAGTTGCTGGAGCTGCTTGACGGAGTGCTGTGTGGGCTTGGTCTTCAGCTCTTTGGCTGCGCTGATGTAGGGGACGTAGGTGAGGTGGAGGCAGAGGCAGTTGTCTTCGAGTTCCCAGCGGAGCTGACGGACGGCCTCAAGGAAGGGGAGCGACTCGATGTCGCCCACAACGCCGCCGATCTCGGTGATGACGAAGTCGAAATTGCCGGTCTTGCCGAGGGCCATGACGTTGCGCTTGATCTCGTCGGTGATGTGGGGGATGATCTGTACGGTCTTGCCGAGATAGTCGCCGCGGCGCTCTTTCTCGATGACGCTTTTGTAGATACGTCCGGTGGTCACATTGTTGGCGCGTGTGGTCTGGATGTTGGTGAACCGTTCGTAGTGTCCGAGGTCGAGGTCGGCCTCATGGCCGTCGACGGTGACATAGCATTCGCCGTGTTCATAGGGATTGAGGGTACCGGGGTCGATGTTGATGTAGGGGTCGAACTTCTGGATAGTAACCCTGAACCCGCGTGCTTTGAGAAGGCAGGCGAGAGATGACGAAATGATTCCCTTGCCAAGCGACGAAACCACGCCGCCTGTGACAAAAATGTATTTAGTTTCCACGCTTTATGATGTGATTGAGATACTTCAAGTTCGCGTCGTTTGTAAGAGGTTGTTTTAAACAAACTCTAAAATAAGGTGCAAATTTACAAAAAAATCGGGGATTATTCCGTAAATTTGCCTAAACATTATGAATGTGAGTGAGCGGTGTTTCCTCAACATCCTCCGAAAAAGAAGTTATCGAGATGATAAAGAATCTGCTTTTTGACCTTGGCGGTGTGATCATGGATCTGGACCGCAGCCGTTGTGTCGGGGCTTTCAAGCGCCTCGGCATGAAGGACCCTGACGAATTTCTCGGCCTCTACGGCCAGAAGGGCGATTTCCTGGCGCTGGAGTCGGGAGAGATCGGCGCCGATGAGTTTCACCGCCGTCTGCGCCCGCTTTTCGGCGATCCGTCGCTGACCGACGACCGCATCGACGAGGCTTTCAATGAATTTCTTGTCGGCATCCCCTTGGAGCGCCTGCGTGCTCTGCGCGAACTGCGCCGCGATTACCGCGTGTGTCTCCTGTCCAACACCAACCCGATAATGATGGAGAGCAAGATCGCCGAGGAGTTCCGCAAGGAGGGTCTGGAGATAGACGATTATTTCGACGGGATAGTGACCTCCTACGAGGCTAAATGCTGCAAGCCAGGAAAGGAGATTTTCGACTATGCCGAGCGTGTCTGCGGACTGGTGCCGGAGGAGACGCTGTTTTTCGACGACTCGCAGGCCAATATCGACGCGGCCCGCGCCTACGGTTTCAACGCCGTGCTCGTGAAGCCGGGCGACGAGTTCGCCGACCTCCTGCGCGAGTTCTGCGCGTAGGGACGCGATGAATCGCGTCCCTACCGGGTAATACCGGAGGCAATGGCGACAGAACCTGGCGCCGCGCTCAGACGTTAAGTAACAAAACGATAAACTTTCATCTACCACCTGTAATCCAAAATGAGAATCATAACCGGAAGCGACAGATCGACCCGCCGCATTGCGGCAGTGGGGATGTATGACGGCGTCCATCTCGGCCATAAGTTCCTTATAGACTATCTCAGGCTCGAAGCCGGTTCGCGCGGGCTGACACCTGCGGTGATCACCTTCTCGCGCCATCCGCTGTCGGTGGTGCGGCCTCTGGAGACTCCGGGGCTGCTCACCTCGCTCGACGACCGCCTGCGGCAGCTCGGCGAGGCCGGGGCCGAGGATATCATCATGCTGACTTTTAACGATAGTCTGCGCCGCAAGAGTGCCCGCGAGTTTCTGAAGATGCTGCACCGTTTGTACAGCATCGAGACTCTTGTGCTCGGTTTCAACAATCGCTTCGGCCATGACCGTCCGGGGGCATTCGAGGATTACAAGGCCATAGGCGCGGAGGTGGGCGTCGAGGTGGTGGCCGCGCCTGAATATCGTGGCGCCGGTTCGCCGGTAAGCTCGTCGGTCATCCGTCGCCATCTGCTCAACGGTGCTCCTGAGAAGGCCGCGGAGGCACTGGGCCATCCTTACAGGCTGCGCGGCATGGTGACCCACGGCGAGAGTCTGGGCCGCACCATCGGTTTCCCGACGGCCAATCTCAGCCCCTCCGACCAGGCGTCGCTCATACCGAAAGCGGGGGCCTATGCGGCGTTCGTGACCACTCCCGACGGTGTGCGCCGTCCGGCGATGGTCAACATCGGTTTCCGCCCGACGGTTTCCGATCCCGACGCGCCGGGACGCCTTTCGATCGAGGCACATATTTTTGATTTCATCGGCTATCTCTACGACGAGGAGATTTCGGTGGAGTTTGTCAGCTTCCTGCGTCCCGAAAAACGCTATTCGTCGCTCGAAAAGCTCACCGACCAGCTCAAAGCCGACGCGGCCAAAGCAAGAAAAGTATTGAGCGCCAAACCGTAGGGCTGCACCAGGGTGCAGCCGCCAAACGTTGCACGAATCAGATGTTTGCATGTATTTCCCGATAACATTGCGTGTGTAACAATCGCTTACATGCGCTATCCCTCGTTATGTTTGATAATATCCTTCGTCCCATTTGATTATGTGGTGATTTTTAATTATTTGTGGCTGCGCCATGGCGGCTTTACGAGCCGAAGGGGACGATTGTTTTAAATTGGATTTTTTAAGAGGGTATTATGATAATTTATTGCTAAACATCGTATTTTTATATTAAATTTTTAGTATATTTGCAGAAATATTATAGATTATCAACTTATAAGCCAATTTTAGAAATGAAAAAAGTATTAATTTTATTAGTAATTTTGAGTGGATTTATTATTTGTTCATGTTCGGATGATAATTCGATTCTTTCAGAAAATGTAAATCAACCCCAATCTATTCAAAATAATAATGTACGGAATTTAAAAAAAGTATTTAATGATTTAGAAACCCTTAATTCTGCCTATTCTCATAAAGCAAGTCGAGGCTGGCAACCTAACTATCCTAAAATTTGTCGTGATAAAGTAGATTTAGCAGATATGCTTGGGGAAAAATGTGGAAATTATTTAGGTCGTTGGGCTGGTACAGCTATTGGTAGTTCTACTGCTGGTCCACTCGGTGCTTGTATCGGACATGTTTGGGGGTGGAGAATAGGTGGTGTTATTGGTCATATTGGAGCATCTGCCGTAGTAAAGAAATATTTTAATTGTGCAGGATTGGCGATGAAAGTCCCAAACGCAGAACTTTTGTTCAATAATGACATACGTGTTGCTTCTGCGATTACGGAATGGGCTGAACTTGAATTAGCAGCACCAGACAATAATGAAAAAGTAGATGATGATAGAGTCATAGATGATGGGAAGTTTGTGGGATTATATTCATTTACACCAGACGATATAATAAATGATGGTATTCATAATGAATCCGGCTGGGGTTATATGCCATTGATTCTTAATGATATAGAGGCGTGTGACTCATTGGGCTATTATCATAATGAGGTTATGATAACGTTTGAAAAAGACGATGTGAATTATATTAAAGATGGCCAACCTGATATTGATAAAATATATAATTATATTGCATGGTATATGAGAGATAAAAATATGGATACATATGCATTAACTGAAAATATAATGTTTAAAAATAAAGCATTATCATTTTATGAGGATGTAATAAATTTAGCTATGATGGAATATAACAGTTTTGACGAATATGTTGAGGTGCAATGTACATATATGAAAAATATGGGGCTTTCGGATGAAGAAATTTTGATGTATAAGGAATTTGATGTTGAAGTCGCTCGTACATGCATGGATCTTACAGATATTGAAATTAAGAATTATGCTATTCAGTTAAATGATATTTTAATGAATGCAGATGTTACGTCAACACAAAGAGTTGATTTGGCAAGAGGTGCACAAGCAGCTATTAATAGTGTGCTATTTTGGAATCAATTTTGGAAAGAATGATAGAAGGTCTTATTCGGGAGATAAGTTATTTTATGACTCGTTTATCAACTGAAAAGATTGTGAAAAGGAAAATAAGCAATAAATATATACGCTTTCTTGTTTGGTTGATAATTGGAATCGGTGTGTTGTATTTATATGATTATATTGAAGTTTTAATTAAGGGATATTTTCAGTGATAGAATAGTAAGTATTATTATGTTGGAATTTACTCTTGTTTCGGTATTAACCACCGTATTAGTATTGTACATTTTTTATCTAATTGGGAAACGTATATCAGATAGTATTATCCGAGATATACTGTTTTATCTCCTGTTTTTAGTCTTTTTTTCTATATTTTATATGATTTTTGAGAATACGCTATTTAAATCCGTTGAAAGCGGATGGCTACGTTTTGATTTGTTCTGATTGAACATATAAATTATAATAGAAAGGCGCCTTAGTGGGTAAGTTTCCCGCTAAGGCGTTGTTGTGTTCGGCGATGCAAAAGTAATATCTTAATGCCAATAAGACAAATAATAAGCAATTTTTTTGTTTCGCTCCTACGGAGCTTTTGGTGGAGGGGGGAATGGCGTAATCACAGCTGCGGACCGCTACGCGGCCCTTGCAGTGGCCTGGATTCTTCCGACCGCTAACGCGGCCAGCCTGAGGGAGGCGCATTGGGGGGTGGCGCTGATGCAGGGGTTGCGATGTCGATGACGATTTTGGGGCGCGGGGCCTTGAGAGCGGCTCGGAGAGCCTGAGTTTCAGAAACCCCAGGGTGAGCGAGCGCCGAAGCCATAGGCGTAGGTGGCGAGCGGTGCCTGGGGTAGTCTGCCGGATCTCCACGACTGCCTCGTAAGAGGCTGGTTAATATCGCGGTACGTTAACCTGTCTCTCCGAGACAGATTCCTGTGTCACATGCCATACCTCAGGCACCGCTCGGCCCTGTGGGCTCTCGCTCACCCTGAGGTTTCGAAAACTAACCCTCTCCGAGGGTTTTGAGGTGGTGGGGACGGCTCCATGGTGCGCAAGAGGTGTTATCACAGAGCGTATGGTGGTATTCACGGGTTGTTTGGCGGCTGCACCATGGTGCAGCCCTACAAGAGGGTGGTTTTTCGTGGTGGTGGGATAAATGGTTGTGTGGAGCCAGCCTGAGGATGGCGCATTGGGGGGCCGGTATGCCTGAGGGGTGCGACGATGTAGGGCTGCACCGTGGTGCAGCCGCTGACGAGGTGGGGATGAGGAGGTCAGGGGCGTTTGCGGAGGAGGGTCAGGCCGTCGCGGAGGGGGAGGATGACGGTTTCGAGGGAGGGGTGGGCGGCTACGTAGCTGTTGAAGCGGTCGAGGGCGAGGGTCTGGGCGTCGTGGTTGGCGACGGTGTCGGTTACTTTGCCGTCCCAGAGGGTGTTGTCGGCGATGATGAAGCCGCCGGGACGCAGGCGCGGGAGCACGGCGTCGAGATATTCGACGTAGCGGCGCTTGTTGGCGTCGATGTAGACCAGGTCCCACTCTTCGTCGATTTCATTTACGATCGTTTCGGCGTCGCCGATGTGGAGGGTGATTCTGTCGCCTCCGGGCGCGGTGGCGAAGAGTTCGGTGAGTTCTTCTTCCATCTCGTCGTCGATCTCGACGGTGTGGAGACGGCCGTCGGGACGCAGCCCTTCGGCGAGGCAGAGGGCCGAGTAGCCGGTGTAGGTGCCCAGTTCGAGAATGCGGCGGGGGGAGACCATCGCGGAGATCATGGCGAGAAGGCGCCCCTGGAGATGGCCGGAACACATGCGCGGATAGAGGTGGCGCAGGTGTGTGCGGCGGTAGAGCCGGCGCAGATGCTCCGGTTCGGGGGTGATGTGGGAGAGGATGTAGTCGTCGAGATTTTCAGTCATGGATTCCTCTTATTTCACGTGGCCCATGACAAAGGCCTGTGCGGCAAGAAAATATGAGTTGAGCCCGAAGCCGGTGATGGTGCCGCGGCACACGGGGGCTATGAGCGAGGTGTGGCGTATGGCTTCGCGGGCAGCAGTGTTGGAGATGTGGACCTCGATGACGGGAGTCTCTATTCCGGCGATGGCGTCGGCGATGGCGAGTGAGGTGTGGGTGTAGGCTCCGGCGTTGAGAATCACGCCGTCGGCGTCGGTGTTGTGGAGGAAGTCGATGATGTCGCCCTCGTGGTTCGACTGGCGGTATTCGATTTCGTCGCCGTCGAGCATCTGGCGGAGTTCGACAAGATATGATTCGAAGGTACGCGAGCCGTAGATCTTAGGTTCGCGAGTGCCGAGGAGGTTCAGATTGGGTCCGTTGATGATAAGCAGTTTCATAAGCGTATGTGTAGAATCGGTGGTGAGGGGTGATGATGCTACGGAGCTGCGGTCAGATGGCTGCGGCGCCGGGATGGAGCACGAGGGTCCAGACGGCTGCCGTCGACAGTCCCATCAGGACGAGGAGAATCCAGCTTACATACTGGCGGCCGGGCCACGCGCTCCAGGCGAGCCATGCCGAGAGGAGCATGTAGAAGGGATAGAGCCATACGAAGGTCTTCACGGCCTCGTCGCCTGCGGGAATGTTGGCCGCGAGGATCGGAAACGAGAAGGCCGGCAGGAGAAAGATGATGATCAGCACGATCATCCACACGGGCGGTCTTTGCTTGGTCTGGCTCATGGTATCAGTTGTTTTTTCTTTTTTCTTCTTTTTTCAGACGGCGCAGGGCCTCGGCCTCGGAGCGGTAGGCGCGGACGGTGCGGCGGATGCCCTCGCGCAGGTCGATCTGCGGATTGAAGTCGAAGTCGGTTCGGGCGTCGGAAATGTCGCAGGCCCAGTTGCGCTGCGCCATGATGTTGTATTTGTCGGAGTTGAGTGTGACGGGCTGCATCTTGGCCGCGCCGTATTTCTCAGACACCTTGCAGGCGATTTTCAAAGCCCAGAGCGGCAGACGCACGGGGATCACTAACTTGCGGCCCAGCTCGGAGGCCACGATGCGGCGGAACTCCTTCTGCGAGTAGGCGCGGGGTTCGGAGATGATGTATTTCCGGTGGACGGGCGCGTTTTCGAGGGCGTCGAAGATGGCGCGGGCGAGGTCTTCGACATAGATGAAGGTGAGCATCTGGCGGCGGAAGCCTACGCCGAAATCAAAGTGAGCGTCGATGCTTTTGATCATCATCAGATAGTCCTGTTCGTGAGGACCGTAGACACCGGTCGGGCGCAGGATGATCCATGGAAATTCAGCGGGGAGAGTCTGCAACAGAGTTTCGGCCTTGATCTTCGAGAGTCCGTAGCGGGTGTTGGGCTGGGGGATCATCGAGCTGTTGAGCGGGGTGTAGGTCTTCTCGTCGCCGGGACCGATGGCCGAGAGCGACGACATGTAGAGGAACTTCTGCGGATGCTGGTCGTTGGTGATCAGCGCCTCGCAGAAATTGCGCAGATAGATATAGTTTATCAGGTTGAAATCACTGAAATTTACGCATTTGGTAGCGCCGAGGTTATAGACGATGTAGTCCCAGCTGAAGTCTTTGATCTGTCCGGCCAGTTTCTGCGGATCGTCATAGTCGAGCGTGATGAATTTCAGCGCCGGATCTGTGAGATAGCGGCGCGACGTGCTCTCGCGCACTCCGCACCAGGTCTCGTAGCCCCTCGAAAGGGCCTCGCGGGCGATAAAGCCGCCGATAAAACCTCCGGCTCCAACAATCAGTACTTTCATCCTGTATCAGTGGTTAAGAAATTCGATGTAACAAATAGGTTGTCTCCAGGCTCACCCGCCGACTATCTCTGAAAATAGGTCGATGTAGCGCCGGGCTATAATGGGAGAGGCGAAGCGGTCTCTGACAGAGTCGTGGAGTTCCTGACGGGATATGTCGGCGTTGAGGGCCCACATGATTCCTTCGGCTATGTCCTCGATGTCCTTGTCGCGGGCTATGTAGCCGTTTTTCAGATGCTCGACGACGTCGTTGCGGCCGTCGCCTCCGAAAGTCACGGGGATGGCTCCTCCGGCCTGCCCCTCGACGAGGGTGCCTCCGAGGGTCTCGTAGAGCGAGGTCGAGAGGACCACTTTGGCGCTGGCGCAGAGGTAGCGTATGATCTTGAAGTCGTTGACCATGCCGAGCCAGCGGTGTGAGAAGCGCAGGCGGTCGAGAGCCTCGCGGTTTTTGAGTTGTCCGAAGAAATATACGGCGCTCACGGAGGCTATTTCCGGATGGTTGTCGAAGATGAGGTTCAGGGCGTCGATGGCATAGTCGAGTCCCTTGATGGGATCGTCGAGGCGGGCGGCGCCGAAGATGATGATATTGGGTTTCTGATCGGTGTACATACTGTAAAGCCTGTTGGTCTGGCAGTAGAACTGTTCGATCGGGAACGGGTTGTGGATGGTCAGAATCCTGTGGTCTTTCAGCAGTGAGGACCGGCGAGCGCATTCTTCGAGCCAATGGCTCACTGTGACGTAGGTGACGGGCACATCGCCGAGCAGGCGGCGCTTCTTTTTCCAGCAGCTGTGCGAGAGGTCGCCGGGACTTCCCCCTCCGGCGAGGAAGGGGCAGTCGCCGCACTCGCGCAAATAGTGGTCGCAGCCGTAGGCATGGTGGCAGATTCCGGTCATGGCCCACATGTCGTGGAGGGTCCAGACAATTTTTTTGCCGGCCTCGTGGAGCTTGCGTATTCCTCCGACGCTCATCAGCCCCTGATTGATCCAGTTGAGGCAGACGATGTCGGCTTCCTTGACCCAGGGGTGGCGGTGGACATTGATGGCGAATGATCCGGTGGAGACTTTGAAGAGACGGCTGTAATCGAACCCGACGGCAGGCAGGATGCGCAGGCGTTCGAGGCAGAAGGCCATGGCGCGGAGAAAACGGGTCGAGACTTTGTCGACGGTCTCTTCGTCGGAGGTCTTGGTGTAGACGACCATACGGGCGTCGACTCCCTGCTGGCGGAGGGCCTGCATGAGCCTGAATGTGACGATAGCGGCGCCTCCCAGAGTATCGGAGTGGTTTATGAGAACCACCTTCTTGCCTCTGAGGTTTTCAGGGAGTTTCCAGTCGGTTGTTGCGGGCGGCGTTGTGCTGTTGGTTTGTGTCATTTCTTTTTAGAGGTGGTTTCCGCTTTGGCTCCTTTTCCTGCGGAGCGGATGGAGGGGAGGTCTATCTGGTTGCCTACGTTGATGAGCGAGAGATGCTTGTCGCGCAGACGCGCTTTCAGGTAGTTCTCGAATTCGGTCTGCTTCTCTGTTGTCAGCGGGCGGCTGTATCTGACAAGGGCGAGGTTGAGTGTGTCGAGCCGTCCGGTGGCTATGTTGCCGAAGACTGCACGGCTGACGGCTATATCCTCGACCTGCGGGAAGATTACCTTGATCTCCGGAGCCATGCGTCCGGCTATGGTGTCGTTGATCTGAGCGAAGGCTATGACGCTGCGAAGCGAGTCGATTGTCTGCTGCTGCGAGGTCAGTGAGGTGCGGGCGAAGTCATAGATGTCTGTCATGCTCGGCAGTCCGTTCTTGAGTTCCGACAGGTCGGGCGAGTCGCCCTGGATGATGTGGAGGCGGGTGCCTTCGAGACCGTAATTTTTCAGCTGCGAGGCCATGGCGAGCTGAAGTGAGTCGGGCGGGAGGACCTTGCCGATGAGGGTGACGGTGATCTGTTTCTGTCCGTGCTTGATTTCGGCGCTTTTACTGAGCACCTGAGTGGACGGAAAGTTGAACTGCTGTGCTATGAAGCGGTCGGCACTGGCCGTGAAGCGCGACTGGCGCAGCATGTTGTAGGTGAGGTAGAGCGAGGGAAGGAGGGTGAGAATGGAGACGGTATAGACAATCCGGCGCACCCGGCGCGAGCGTTCGGGGTTGACGGAGACCACCGGGCGGTAGTGCATCAGCTTGACTCCTGTGAAGGTGGCCAGTCCGATAAAGATCGAGTTGATCAGGAAGAGGTAGAAAGCGCCGAGGAAGTAGTTGAGCTGGAGGGTGGCAAGCCCGTAGCCAGCGGTGCACAGCGGAGGCATGAGGGCTGTGGCAATGGCTACGCCGGGGATTACGTTGCCCTTGGACTTGGAACCGATGGCGACGATTCCGGCGCCGCCGCCGAAAAATCCGATCAGTACGTCGTAGATTGTCGGCGAGGTACGCGCCAGCAGTTCGCTGTGGCCTTCGCTGACAGGGGAGATGATGAAGTAGACCGTCGATGTGAGCACGCTGAACAGTGCGGCCATCACGAGGTTGCGCAGCGCGCGTTTCAGCAGGTCGAAATCCTGTACTCCGATGCCGAGACCGATGCCGATGATCGGGCCCATCAGCGGAGAGATGAGCATGGCGCCGATGATTACCGCCGTCGAGTTGGTGTTGAGGCCGAGCGAAGCGATGAAGATGGCGAGGATGAGAATGAGCATGTTGGTCCCTTTGAAGGAGACACCCTCGCGGATGACGCTTTCGGCTTCTTCCTGCGGCAGCAGATCGTCGGTGAGCGTGAAGTAGCCGACGAGATATTTTTTAAGAGATTGCATTTCGGGGGAGACGGGTTTCGTGAAAAGGTCAGACTGCTTTTTTGCGGAACTGCTCTTTGACCTCGTCGACCACATTAATTATATAGTCGCCGATCTTCTCAAGCGAGCCGATGATGTCCATGTAGTAGATACCGGCCTGATATTCGTAGTGGTGGTTGTTGATGTTCTCGACGTTCGAGACGCGCAGCTGGTTGCGCATGTTGTTGATCTCGCGCTCCTGGTTGTAGGAGTTGATGATGTCGGTCTGCTCGGCGGTTTCGAAGTTGCGCAGGAGCAGGAGCATGTTGGTCATGGCGGCCTCGACGGCAATGAACATGGAGTCAATGTTGCGGGAGATCTCTTCGTTGAAGCTGACGTGGCTTTCCTGCTTGCGGATGAGGATCTTGGCCACGCCGTAGCAGCAGTCGGCTATGCTCTCGATCTCGCTGACGATGCGGAGCATGGCGGCGATGCGGTGCTTGCCTTCGTTGGAGAGGCGTCCTTCCGAACAGCGGTTGAGATAGTTGGCGATCTCGATTTCCATGCGGTCGGAGATCTCCTCGTATTTCTCTATGCGCGAGAACTGTTTGGTGAACTCGTTGCCCGAACTGTTGTGGACTATGTTCTGTGCCATGCCTATCATGCGCTGGACGCGCTGGGCGTAGACCACGATCTCTTTTTCGGCCTGAGTGATGTTGAGTTCGGAGGCGCTCATGAGACCGCCGGCGATAAATTTGAGCTGGAATTCCTCTTCTTCCTTGTGCTTGGCCGGGAGGAGTTTTTCGACAACTTTCACGTAGAAGCCGGTGAGCCAGATCATGATGGCGCCGTTGATGAGGTTGAAGACGGTGTGGAACATCGACAGTCCGAACGAAACGCTGAACTGCATCTGCGCTATTTTGGCCAGAACAGGGTGGCCTGCGGGCAGACTGCCGTCGAAGACGCTGTTGTAGAGTTTCGGATCAGTGGCCTCAAGCTGGTTGACGTAGTTGAATATGCTGTCGGGGTTGCCCTGGCCGAGCCATTCGGTTATGCTGACGTTGAGCCTGACGAAGGGGAAGAAGACCAACAAGGTCCAGATCATGCCGAAGAGGTTGAAAAGCAGGTGGCCCATCGCCGTGCGCTTGGCCGCTACATTGCCGCTCATGGAGGCTAAAAGCGGGGTGATGGTGGTACCGATATTGCTGCCGAGCACTACCGCGCAGGCAAGGTCGAAGGAGATCCATCCTTTGGTACACATGATCAGGACGATGGCGAAGGTGGCGGCCGACGACTGGATGACGGCCGTGAGTATCATGCCGACGAAGAGGAAGAGCAGCACCGAACCGAAGCCCATCGACGCATAGCGTTCGAGAAAGGCAAACATCTCAGGATTGCTTTGCAGGTCAGGTACATAGTCGCTGATCATGTCCAGACCCATGAACATCAGGGCGAAGCCTATAAGAAATTCGCCGATCGACTTCTTGCGGCTGGCGTTGGCGAAGAGCAACGGAACCGCGCAGGCGATCAGCGGGAGAATAAATGCAGAGGTGTCTACCTTGAATCCGAAAAGCGAGATGATCCATGCCGTAAATGTCGTTCCGACGTTTGCGCCGAAGATGACGGCCATGGACTGGGCCAGTGTCATGAGACCGGCGTTGACGAAGCTGACCACCATCACCGTCGATGCCGACGAACTCTGAATGAGAGCGGTGATCACTATACCGGTGAACAGTCCGGTGAACCGGTTTCGGGTCATTGCCGAAAGTATTGTACGAAGGCGGTCGCCGGCAGCCTTCTGGAGGCCTTCACTCATCACCTTCATTCCGTAGAGGAACAAGGCGACCGATCCCAAAAGACACAGGAGGTCAAGGAAGCTGTAACTCATGTATTTGTCGTTATGAAATAAAAAAGCCGGGGAAAGTTTCCCTCCGTTTCCGTCCGACGGACGGCAAGGACTTTCTCCGACTGCAAATTTATAAAGAAATTTTTAAACTTTTTATAGGGCGGCTTTCATTTTTGCCACCATATCGGCGTATTCCTCATCGCTCAGATAGATCTCTCCTGGATTGATTCGGAAGGTGCCGCCGTAGTCCGGACCGTCGACATATTTCGGCGCCAGGTGGAAGTGGAGATGGGAGAGCTTGTCGCTGTAAGCGCCGTAGTTGATCTTTTCGGGGTGAAACACCTTGTCCATGGCGCGGGTCACGCGGGTCACGTCCTTCATGAAAGCGTTGCGCTCCTCGTCGCTCAGCTCGAAGAGGTCGTTGACATGGCCGTCGTAGGCCACCAGGCAGCGCCCGCGGTAGGTCTGCTCCTTGAAAAGAAACACTCTCGACACATCGAGCTTGGCTATTTCGATCATCAGATTGTGGAGCGTCTCGTTGTTGGTGCAATAGAGACAGTCCTTGGGATCACTTTTCATAATTTTGCAAAATTTTCTGGGGTAAATAGATTTCGGTTTTACAGAAGCAAAATTAAGACAAATAATCAGAATATGCAAAACGGGGCGTCACCCACCGCCTCGGTCAGTTCAGGCGGAGCTGTTCGCGGTACTGGCGGGGGCTTTGGCCGGTGAGGCGCTTGAAGAGGCGCGTGAAGTGCTGCGGGTACTGGAAGCCAAGGTCGTAGGCGATGATGCTGATGTCGTCGGGCGAGGCGGCGAGGCGCTGCTTGGCGACGGATACGATGTGGCGCGAGATCATTTCCTGGGCCGTGTTGCCGGTCTCTTTCTTGACAAGGTCGCCGAAATAGCCGGGAGTCAGGTTGACGAGGTCGGCGAAGTAGGCTACGGAGGGGACGGCGTCGCGGTGTTCGGGCTTTTCGAAATAGGCTTTCAGCTCGCGTTCGAAACGGCCGACAATCTCAGAGTTGACCTTGTGGCGCACGATGAACTGGCGGTCGTAGAAGCGGTGGAGATACTCTAAGAGCAACTGGATGTTGGCCGAGAGCAGGGCGGCCGAGTGGTGGTCGACAGGATGGGCCATCTCGCGGCGGATCTTCTCAAGGCAGTCAAGGAAAATCTCGCGTTCATCCTCTGAAAGATGCAACGCTTCCATCTGCGAGTAGTCGAAGAAGCTGAAATCGGCAATCTTCTGGCCGAGCGGGGTGCCGTAGATCAGGTCGGGGTGGAACATCAGCCCGACAACGTCCGGCGCGACGACGTCGCGTTTCATCTCCACGTCGATCACCTGGCCAGGCGAGAAACTCACAACGGTTCCCTCCTGATAGTCGTAGTGGCGCCGGCCGTAGCGCAGCGAACACTCCACGCCGTTCTTAAGAAACAGCGCGTAGACACCGTATTTGATCCTGACATTGTTTACAGCCTGGGTGGCCTTTTTGAGGTCTATGACCGTCACCAGGGGATGGAGCGTGGGCAGTCCGTAAAGCTTGTTGTAAGCGTCGATCGAATCCAGATTTATGACCGTCTTTTCCATAGATAAGTAACTCTATAAAAATTAAATGCAATATGATTTTTGCAACATTCACCAAGACAAAATTAAGCATAATTTCCCAACCCCGCGCAATCATCATGAATATTGGTAAGTAAGCCAAGGAAAAAGGTCAGATTTTGTCTAACTTTGTATCGGTTTTATCGAACAACACCGGAATCGTTATGACACTTCAGCAGATGGAATATATAGTGGCGGTCGACAAATACCGCCATTTCGCAAAAGCCGCGGAATCGTGCGGCGTCTCACAGTCGACTCTCTCGTCGCTTGTCCAGAAACTGGAATACGAGCTTGACGTGACCATATTTGACCGCAACAGTCATCCGGTAAAACCTACGGAGTTTGGCGCGGAAATCATAAGCCGCCTGAAGAGCGTATTGTTCAACGCCGCGCAGGTGAGGGAACTCGTGTCGGTGCGGAAGGGCGAATCGGTGGGCACCGTATCGCTCGGCATCACTTCTACCGTCGCTCCGTATCTGCTGCCGAAAATGTTCAGCTATCTTTCGGCCCGTCATCCCGGCATAAAGCTGCATGTCGAGGAGACGCGGGTGTCGGCGATCATCTCGCAGCTTGAACGCGGCGATCTTGACGTGGCGCTTCTGGCGACTCCTCTCGGCAACAGCGAGTTGCTTGAAATACCTGTTTTCCGCGAACGTCTGCTGGCCTACATCTCGCCGGAAATGCCGATCCACAGTGAGAAGGTGCTGCAGACCGGGCAGCTTCCGGTCGACGGAGTGTGGGCGCTTCGCGAGGGATATTGTCCGAATAACGGTGTCTTCCCTTTCTGCCATAGCCATTCGTCGCGTCGGGCGGTCTATGAGGCCGGAAGCGTGGAGACGCTCATCAGAATCGTGGATGAAAACGGCGGATACGCGATCATCCCCGAACTCCATGTCCCTCTTCTCAGGGAATGCCAGCAGGCAAATGTCCGTGAGCTGACCGATCCGGAACCATCACGCGAGATAGCCCTTGTCGTACACCGCAACTTCGTTCGTGAACGGCTGCTGAACATCCTCGCCGATGCTATCAGGTCAGTTATCCCTCCGGAGATGGTCAACAGCCGTATCAAAAACTTTCCGATAGTCCTCTGATTGAAAAAACCGATGAACCAATCGGTTTAATGGTTTGTATCAATGATGAGGGATATATAACTTTGTGCCTGCAAATAATATTCAGGTCGGCATTGCCGTCAGTCATCCCCAACACTTCTTTTACGCGAATTATGGCACAAAAACAGTTTTACCGTCATTTCCCGAAAACGGGCTTCCCTCTTTATTGGATTCTGCTTCTCTATATTGTCGCCGGTTATTTCTACCCGGTGATCGGTTTTCTGGCCGTTGTCTGCATGATCGCTCCCGTGGCTTTTGCCGTCAGGAGAGGAAGATGGTGGTGTGGAAATGCCTGTCCGAGAGGAAGTCTTTATGACAAGGTGTTGTCAAAATATTCTCCCCACAGACCTATTCCGTCCTTTGTCCGCACGAGGGGATTCCGTTCATTCATGGTACTCTTCATCTTCACGATGTTCGGTGTGCAGATGTATCGCGCCTGGGGCGACTGGGATGCCATGGGGCGTGTATTCTGGCTGATCATAACGGTCACGACAGTGGTCGGCGTCACGCTTTCGTTCATCTATGCTCCTCGTACCTGGTGCTCGTTCTGTCCGATGGGGACACTGTCGTCATGGGCGACTCCCCGCAGCGGAGCACTGCCCAAAAATTACAGCCGCGTGGTTGTGGGCGAGAAGTGCACCACCCGCTGCAAACTCTGTTCGGCCGTGTGCCCCATGCAGTTGGAGCCTTATGGAAGCCGGGGCGAAGCGGAGGGTCTGCTCCATCCCGATTGTCTCAAGTGCGGACGTTGTATATCAGGCTGCCCGCTGAAAGTGCCTGAGATGAGGAAAATCTGACGGTTTCCGCTTTGTCGGTTGTGGAAATCTTAATACCTTTGCCCGCGAATTCAGAATCTCAGATCCGCACTGTGCGGACCTATCTAAAAATTGGAATAAACTATGTCAACCTATACTGTTGAAGATCCGCGTAAGGTGACCACCCGCCGCCTTATGGAAATGAAAGTCAAGGGCGAGAAGATCGCCATGCTGACTTCTTATGACTATTCGATGGCTCGCTTGGTCGATGAGGCCGGTATGGACGCTATCCTGGTGGGTGACTCGGCTGCAAACGTGATGGCAGGTTATGGTACCACTCTGCCGATCACTCTCGATCAGATGATCTACCACGCGCAGTGCGTGACCCGCGGAGTCAAGCGTGCGCTCGTTGTCTGCGACATGCCTTTCGGCACCTATCAGGGCAATTCGACCCAGGCCCTCGCTTCGGCTATCCGCATTATGAAGGAGAGCAATGCCGAGGCTGTGAAACTTGAGGGGGGCGCGGAGGTCATAGAGTCGATCGAGCGTATCATCTCGGCCGGAATCCCTGTCATGGGCCATCTTGGACTGACTCCGCAGAGCATCAACAAGTTCGGTACCTACAACGTCCGCGCCCGCGAGGAGGCCGAGGCGCAGAAGCTTATCGCCGACGCCCTGCTTCTTGAGAAGGCCGGATGTTTTGCCGTGGTTCTTGAAAAGATTCCCGCGGAATTGGCTACAAAGGTGTCGCAGAGCCTGTCGATCCCGACCATCGGCATCGGTGCGGGCGGAGGCTGCGACGGCCAGGTGCTGGTGCTTCAGGACATGCTCGGCATTAACAAGGGTTTCACTCCGCGTTTCCTGCGCCGCTACGCCGATCTCGGCACGGTTATCGAAGATGCCGTCGGAAATTACATCAAGGATGTGAAGAGTTCCGATTTCCCCAACGAGAAGGAACAGTATTGAGTCCGTCGGCAGGTAGTGGCGTTGGTATCATTACTACCATTGCCTGTTGTTGGCTTCAACGCGAAGCGAAGCTGCGTAGCAGCCTAAAGAATCCAGGCCACTGCAAGGGCGCCGTAGGTGTCCGCAGCTGTGGTAAAATGGAATTTACATAACATTAAAAGAGCGCCGTAGGTGCGAAACACATCAACACATGTTTCGCACCTACGGCGCTCTTTTTCGGGGAAAGGGGGACCGGTAACCACAGCTGCGGACCGCGATGCGGCCCTTGCAGTGGCCTGGATTCTACCGACCGCTGACGCGGCCAGACTTTCAAAAAGTTCTCCTTTAGATGGTTGATTCCAAGATGATTGCGGACGCGATGAATCGCGTCCATACTGCACCCTTAATGGCTTTAGCCGAAGCTGAAGGTCTGGGGAGTGGAACCGGGGGCGGTGTGGGTGGCGGAGAGGTTGGCGCTGCCGTCGAGGGCACCGTTGCGCACGTCGTCCACTATCTTGCGGTCGCGCTTGTAGGTCGGATGGTTTTCAAGGGTGTCGCAGATTGCGTCGTCGTCGAGCTGGTTGAGACCGAGGACGATTGTCGACGAGCGGTCCTTGCCTTCGGTGAGATCCTTGATCTTGGTGAGGCCGTATTCCTCGGCGAGGCGTTCGTCGGAAACTTCCGGCTCCTTGGGTGCGGGTTTGGGCGCAGGTTTAGGTGCGGGGGTAACGGTTGCAGGCGCACCTACACGCTGACCTCCCACTGCGGGTGTGGAGGGGCGTGAACCGGGTGTACCCATCGAGAAACCGAAGCCGCTCGAAGCACCACCGGACATGATCTCTTCCTCCTCTTCGCGCAGAGTTACGTCGAATCCGGCTGCGAGGATGGTCATCTTCACGCCGTTGCCGAGGTTTTCGTCGAAGCCGACACCCCAGATGACATCGACATCGGTGTTGATCGAGCCGATGAAGTCGGTGATCTCGCGGGTTTCGCTCATGAGGAACTTCTCTTCGGCGTTGGGGTTGAAGAAGAGGTTGAAAAGCAGCTTCTTGGAGCCGAGAATGTCGCGGTTTTTCAGCAGCGGCGAGTTGAGAGCGTCGTGGATGGCCTTGGTAACGCGGTTTTCACCCTCGCCGAAGCCGGTTGAGATGATGGCCGCACCGCCGTCGCGCAGGGTGGTGTCGACGTCGTTGAAGTCGAGGTTGATCAGGCCGTTGCAGGTGATCAGTTCGGAGATGGAGCGTGCAGCGATCGACAGAGTGTCATCGGCCTTGCCGAATGCGTTGAGGAAGTCGAGGTCGCCGTAGATCTCGCCGAGGCGCTCGTTGTTGATGACGAGGAGGGCGTCGACATGCTTGGCCATTTCGTCGGCACCGGCGATAGCCTTGCGGATCTTCTTCTGTCCTTCGAAGAGGAAGGGGATGGTGACGATGCCGATTGTCAGCAGGCCGCGCTCCTTGGCAATGCGGGCCACGACGGGGGCAGCGCCTGTGCCTGTACCTCCGCCCATGCCTGCGGTGATAAACACCATCTTTGTCTGGTCGTCGAAGAGGGCCGCGATTTCGTCGGCGCTTTCCTCGGCGAAGTCACGGGCCTTTTCTGGCTTGTTGCCCGCGCCGAGACCGTCGCCGATCTCAAGGGTGTGGGGCACGCGTGAGTGGCAGAGTGTCTGGTGGTCAGTGTTGATGTTGACGAAGGACACATTCTTTATGCCCTGGACATACATGTGGTTCACGGCGTTGTTGCCGCCGCCGCCTACACCGATCGCCATGATGTTGCAGGCGAGATCCGAGCCTTCCTGATTGCTTTTGAATGCAGAGGTGTCGGAGATGTCCTGATTATAGTTGTTGTTCTGATCTTCCATTTTTGACTAAGAGTTTTTTGACAGCTTTTCGGGGAGAGGTTGTGGTAGCTCTGTAAGTGTGTTATAAAGAATGTGTTAGTTGTCGTTGTCGATGTCGTCGTCCTCGACCGGTTCGGTCATGAGGTTGACAAGGCGCTCGCGCACGTTGTTCCACAGCGAGAATCCGCGTTTCTTTTCAGGAGCGGGAGCGGGCTTTTCCTCAGCTGCCGCCTGAGTCTGGGTCTGTGTCTGCGGCTGCGGATAATTGTGTGTGGCGTAAGTTGGTTTCTGTGGCTGCTGAACCGGTTGTGAAACCGGCTGCTGTACGGGCTGCTGCTGAGGCTGACCGGTATAGGCCGGCTGGCGGCGGGGAGTTTCCTCGGCAACCGGATAGAGGGGTTCGGTCACCACTGTCATAGGCTCAGGGCGTGTCAGACATTCCCTGACGTTGCGCTCTTTGGCAGCGGCGGCGAGGATAGAGATTACGTCGACGTGGTCCGAGGCGTTGATGCGGCCGTCGAGAATGCGCAGACGGTTGACGGGTACGCCATAGCGGACCTTCATTGTGGTGAGGTTCTCCAACCGGCGGTCAAAGCCGTTGAGTTTAGATCCGCGGCCCACGAGGATGATACCTCCGGGGAGCTTGTCGGGCGTGAGTCCCGCATATTTGATCTGTTCGTTGATGTTGGCGATGATTTCTCCGGCACGGGCCGAGACATAGTTGTTGATCTGGCCGAAGTCAGGCTGGCCGTTATTGGAAGAGAGGGCAGCCGGTTCGGGAGTGCTGAGGGCATTCCCGCCGGTGATCTTCAGCTCTTCGGCGCGCTCTTCGAGATAGTTGAGCGCGGTGATGTCGCGGGTGATGTTGCGCGATCCCATCGGGATGGTGACCATGTAGAGCAGCACACCGTTCTTGTAGATTGATACGGTGGTGGTCTCCGCTCCGAAGTCGACGAGCATACAGCCCTGGCGCTTCTCCTCGGTGTAGAGGACGAGGTCGGCCTCGGCGATCTGACGCACGAACATGTTGTGGACCGTCAGCCGGAGGCGTTCATCGAGCACATGGTTGAGGTTTTTGACAAGCTGGTTGCGGCAGCTGATGAGATTGAGGCGCGCGGAGACATGCGATCCGAAGGTGCCGACCACGCGGTTTGCCGGGACATTGTCGACACGGAACTCCATCGGAGTCACGTCGACGATCTTGCGTTCGTGGATCTGATAGTTGAGAGCGTCGTCGGTCATCTCGTCGATGAGTTCGCCCGTGATCTCCATTTCACGGGGCAGACGGCGCTCGATCTCGATGCTCTGGGCCATCAGCGAGCGGCCTCCGACAGAGACGTAGACACCGTTGACGTTGCGTCCCGGTTCGCGCATCTCCAGACGCTCGATGACGTTGCGGATGGCGGCGGCAGTCTCCACGACGTTGCGGATGCAGCCGTAGCGCACCCCGTCACAGAGTTTTTCCTCTTCGACTGCCTTTATGCTCAGTGTGCCCTGAGGGTCCACGGTGCCTATCGCACCCTTGATTTTCGAGCTCCCGATTTCAAGAGCCACTATATATTTTTCTTCCATGGAGATATGTTGGTTTTTCAGTTGGTTTTTTCAGTTTTTGATTCTGTCTTTTTAGGGGCGGAGTTGTCGTGAGAGCCGGAAGCGGCAACGGGTATCGGCTTTTCATTGTGAGCCTTCATGCCGGGGACGGTCTGTCCGGGCGCCACGTCGTCGCCTGCGAGCATGGTGCCGGTGTCGACGCTCTCGTCGTCGTCATACTGCACGGTCTCCACCTGCTGCGGTGCCCGGCGGCGCTTTGAGGCCACTAACTGGCCCTTCCACTTGAGCGAGAGAGTGTCGTATTTCTCCCAGCCCTGAAGCGGGAGCACCTTGGAGTAGAATTTTTTCAGGCGCGAGAATTTGTCGGCGAAGTCCGAGGGAGCGCCGAGATTGATGACGTGCTCGCGGATGACGGGGACGAGGATGATGTCGTTGGGCGACTTCACTTTGATCATGGAGATGTAGGAGTTCCAGATCGAATCGTTCGAGATGTAGTTGAGGAGCGGTAGCAGTGATTCGGGGGTGAAGACGGAGTCGGAAGGGTCGAAATGGCCCTCTATGACGGGGACATCCTTGTGGAAACGGGCATCGGCCTTGACGCGCTTGCCCGCGCGGTTGATGTAGTACGACTCTCCGTCGTCAAAGACACGGGCCACGGGGATGATCGGGGTGGCGGTGATGCGGATGGAGCCGTCGGTGTAGCGGACCACTTCGGCATCTTCGATCTTGTCCATCTCTAAAAGGCGGCGGCGGATCTGCTGGGTGTTGATGTTGCAGAGGGCCATTCCCGCGGCCTTGTCAGGGAGCGAGTCGAGCTCGCGCGAGAGTTCTGCGGCAGTGACGAAACGCCGGTTGCCGTCCTCGCCCGCTATTGTGATCTCCATGCCGCGGCAAGGCTCCATGTCAGCCTCGTTGGCGGTCACGGTCAGTGCGATGACCAGATAGGCCACGAGCAGCAGTGATGATATGATGGTCAGATAGCGCGACATTTCGTGAGTGAATGGTTGGTGTCAGTGGTTGAGAATCATCCGAGGTTCCCGATGATAGCCGGAATGAAGGTGTTGATGTCTCCGGCGCCGAGAGTCAGAAGAATGTCAAAGTTACGGTTTTTCAGCGTCTCCACAAATTTTTCTTTGTTAATTAAGATTTTATCTTTGCAGCGGACGCCGTTGAAGATCAATTCGGAGCTTACGCCTTCGATGGGTTTTTCGCGGGCCGGGTAGATGTCGAGCAGCACGAGGGAGTCGGCTCCGGAGAGCGCGTCGGCGAATTCGGGGGCGAAATCGCGGGTGCGGCTGTAAAGGTGGGGCTGGAATGCCACGGTCAGATGGCGGTTGGGATATATGGCCTTGACTGACTCGATGGACTTGCGGACTTCTTCGGGGTGGTGGGCGTAGTCATCGATAATCACACGTCCCGTGCCGTTGGCTTCCTTGAGGCGGCTTTCGAAACGGCGTTTGGTGCCGCGGTAGCTGCTGATGGCCTCGCGGACTACGTCGGGTTCCCAGGCGTCGGTCATACAGACAGCGGCTGCTGCGGCGATGGTGTTTTCGATGTTGACTTCCACGGGCACTCCGAGGTTGATGTTGCGGATGGTGCCTCGCGGTGTGATGAGATCGAAGGTGATGGTGCCGTTCTCGCGGCGGATATAGCCTGCGTGGAAATCGCCCTTATCGCGCGAATAGGTGTAGACTCTGACGCCCTCCTGCGGACGCGGCTTGAGTTTCAGGTTTTCGTGGATGATGAGGGCGCCTTCCGGACGGATCAGCTCTGTGAAGTGAGCGAAACTTTCGAGATAGGCTTCTTCGGTGCCGTAGATGTCGAGGTGATCGGGGTCGGTGGCGGTGATGACGGCCACTGTCGGTGTCAGATGATGGAAAGAGCGGTCAAACTCGTCGGCTTCGATGACGCTGAACGGCGACTGCGGGGCCAGCAGGAAGTTGGTGCCGTAGTTGAGCATCTCGCCTCCGAGGAAGGCGTTGCAGCCGAAAGAACCGCTGTTGAGGATGTGGGCGGCCATCGAGGATGTAGTGGTCTTACCGTGGGTTCCGGCGAAGCAGAGCGAGCGGCTGTTGCGGGTGATGAGGCCGAGCACAGCGGCGCGTTTCATGATTTCGAATCCGTTTTCGCGGAAGTAGCGGAGGATCGGGAGGGTTTCGGGGACGGCGGGAGTGTAGACCACGAGGGTGGTTTCCGGATCGCGGAAAGCGGCAGGAATGGTGTCGGCGCTCTCGTCGAAGCTGATTTCGACGCCTTCGGCGCGGAGTTCGTCGGTGAGAGGAGTCGAAGTGCGGTCATAGCCCGCGACATTCTTGCCGTTTGCGAGGAAATAGCGTTCGAGGGCTGCCATGCCGATGCCTCCGGCGCCCACGAAATATATGTTGGCTGTGGATGCTATATCGTGTTTCATTTCTGATCTTTTAGAGTATTGATGATTATGTCGACGATCTTTTCATCGGCGTTTTTGAGTGCCATTCTGCTGATTTCGGTGCTGAGAGCGGCGCGACGGGCGGGGTCGGAGATGAGTTCGCCGAGTGTCTGCGGGAGGGTGGCCACGGCGTCGGCGTCGAGGATCATCACTGCGGCGCCGCGGGTAGAGAGGGCTTCGGCGTTGTGACGCTGATGGTCTTCGGCCACGTTGGGCGAGGGGATGAGCACACAGGCTTTGCCGAGGTTCTGGAGTTCGGAGATGGTGCCCGCTCCGGCACGGGAGACAACGAGATCGGCCGCGCGGTAGGCGACATCCATCTCTGAGATGAAGGTGGTGGCGCGGACATTGTCGTAACCCTCGGCGAGTTTCTGAAACTCAGGCGCTCCGTAGCGTCCGGTCTGCCACATGAGATCCACACCTTTGTCGCGGAGCATGTCGAGCGAGGCGGCGATGGCTTCGTTGACGGTGCGGGCGCCGAGGCTTCCGCCGACGGCGAGGATGAGAGGTTTTTCGGGATCGAAGCCGAGTTTGCGCTTGGCCTCGGCCTGAGTGAGGGTGCAGTTTTCAAGATCGGTGCGCACGGGGTTGCCGGTCTTGGTGATGACTCCGGCAGGGAAGAAGCGGTCCATGCCGTCGTAGGCCACACAGATTGCATTGGCCTTTTTGGCGAGGAGTTTGTTGGTCACTCCGGCGTAGGAATTCTGTTCCTGAAGTAGGGTCGGGATGGCTTGTTTCTGGGCCTGTTTGAGCACCGGGCCGCTCGCATAGCCTCCGACGCCTACTGCAATTTCGGGGCGGAAGTCGCGCACGATGCGGCGCGCCTTGCGCAGAGATTTCCAGAGCTTGAAGAGCACAGCGAAGTTGCGCCAGAGACGTTTGCGGTCAAATCCGGCTACGGGAAGCCCCTCGATGCGGTAGCCTGCGGCGGGGACACGTTCCATCTCCATGCGGCCGAGCGCTCCGACGAAGAGCACTTCGGCATCGGGGAAGCGCCGGCGGACAGCGTTGGCGATCGACAGGGCCGGGAATATGTGGCCTCCGGTACCTCCGCCGGAGATCAGTATGCGGTTTATTTTGATCTGTTCTTCATTCATGCGGCACAAATAAAGATATTTTAAGGGTTAGAGCATTGTAGCGGGTGAGAGAGGGAGAGCATCAGAGCTGCATCTGGTTTTCTGCGCCGAACTGTTCGGGCAGGGCCTCGATCTCGTCGCGGATATCCTGCTTCTTGCCTCCCTGACGGGTGGCGGTGCGGCTGATGGAGAGCATAATGCCGAATGCGATGGCTGTAACGAGTATGGAGGTACCCCCTTTGGAGAGCAGAGGAAGGGGTTGTCCGGAAACCGGGAAGACGCCTGTGACGATGGCGATGTGGAAGAGGGCCTGAAAGGCGATCATGACCGCCATCCCTATTACAACAAGCGCAGGGTAGGTTCGGTTGCAATGCGATGCAATTCCTGATGCGCGTCCCAGCAGCCAGAGGTAGAGCATCAGTACCACGAGGCCGCCTATAAGCCCTAATTCCTCGACGATTATGGCGAAGATATAGTCCGAGAACGCAAGCGGCAGACGCGAGGCCTCACGGGAGTTGCCGGGGCCTACGCCGTGAATGCCACCGTGGGCCTGTGCCATATAGGAGAGGATCTCCTGACGGTTTTTGCCGGTGGCGGGGATTTCCCATTTGGGGATCGAGTCGCTTGAATGGCGCTGGACACGGGCTATCCAGGTGTCAAGACGCGATGGATTTTTCTTTGCAGAGCCGTCGGCCACAAGCTCGATCTCCTGTTCGGCGTCGGCCGGAATCTCCTTTGACCGTGAGTCGCTCCAGACAAGGTAGCCGATGAAGAGTGCGCCCAAGGCCAGGTAGGCGAGGGAGAGGACCAGCAGGTGTGTGAACTTCACGCCCCCGACGATCATCATCGAGTAGCTGATGGCCAGGAGCAGGAGGGTATTGGTAAGTCCCTGTTCAATCAGGAGTCCGCTCAGCAGCAGCACTATGGCTCCGGAATATTTTACGGCGTTGGAGGTCACGCCCACCTTCTTTGTATTGGGGTTCCAGGTCATGACAAGGGCTATCAGCAACACCGCGGAGAGTTTGACCATCTCGGCCGGATAGATGCCTATTCCGAGTATGGTCAGCGAACGGCGCGCGCCGTTGACGATCTCGCCGAAAAACATCACGTAGACCATCATGGCCACACTGATGACGGCGAAGCCGAGGGTGAAGGGAATGAAGTCGGAGTAGTGGCGCTTTGAGAGGAACCATACGACGAAGGTTCCTCCGGCAAGCATGACGAGATGACGCAGGATCGGCCCCATCACACCGATCGACGAGCCTGCGACCTCGCGGGATGAGGCGCTGTAAAGCTCGATGGTCGAAATGATGCAGAGGGCTATGAAGATGCCCCAGATATGTTTGTCGGCTTTGGCCACGGCCTTTGGTTTGGCCGCGGACTGCTCGCCGGATGCGGGTATTGTCGGACTCTGGACTGCCATGAACTGACGGAGAGGATTAGAGGAATTGGTGAGAGATGTTACTTTGATTCGAGATTGCGGACGCGGTCCTTGAACTGACGGCCGCGGTCTTCATAGCTGCTGAAGAGGTCGAAGCTGGCGCAGCAGGGGGAGAGAAGCACCGTGTCGCCCGGCCGGGAAATGGCCGCCGCTGTCGCCACTGCCTCGTCAATGGAATGGGTGTCGTGGATCTCAGGTACCTGACCGGTGAAGAAGTCGAGCAGCTTGGCGTTGTCCTTGCCCATGCAGATGATGGCCTTGACTTTTTCCTTGACCAAGGAGAGGATTTCGGAATAGTCGTTGCCTTTGTCCTTGCCGCCGAGAATCAGGACTGTGTTTGCAGGCATGGATTCCAGCGCATACCAGCAGGAATTGACGTTGGTTGCCTTGGAGTCGTTGATGTAGCGGACGCCGTTGACTGTCGCGGTGTATTCCAGACGGTGTTCGACACCTTCAAAATCGCCGAGTGCGCCGCGGATCTCCTCCTTGTCAATGTCGAGCAGGCAGGCCGAAAGGGCCGCGGCCATTGAGTTGTAGAGGTTGTGGAGGCCGTTGAGCGAGAGCTCGGCACGGGGCATACGCAGGGAGGTCTCCGGGGTGTCGATGATGAGCGAGGCCTCGTCGTTGTCGTTCTCGACATAAGCGTGTGAACCGGGCTCGCGGTGTTCGGCGAAGGGATAGAGAGTGGCTTCGGTGCGTATTCTTTCGAGCTGCGAGGTGATGACGGGGTCGTCCTGCCAGTAGATGAAGGCGTCCTGCGG
The DNA here is from genome assembly GCA_900544535.1 of uncultured Bacteroidales bacterium. Lineage (GTDB taxonomy): Bacteria > Bacteroidota > Bacteroidia > Bacteroidales > Muribaculaceae > Duncaniella. The sequence goes on from UQVH01000001.1 coordinate 140,958, forward strand.
GGTGAGGTTGTTGAGGATGCGGAACTTGGCGTTTATGTAGTTCTGCATCTTGTAGTCGTAGCGGTCGAGGTGATCGGGGGTGATGTTGAGGATCACGGCGATGTTTGCGCGGAAGTCATACATGTTTTCAAGCTGGAAGCTCGAAAGTTCGATGACGTAGACATCGTGGTGCTCGCGCGCGACCTGAAGCGCCATGCTGCGGCCCACGTTGCCGGCCAGACCCACGTTGATACCGGCGTTTTTAAGTATGTGGTAGGTGAGAAGCGTTGTGGTAGTCTTGCCGTTGCTGCCGGTGATGCAGACCATCTTGGCGTCGGTGTAGCGTCCGGCAAGCTCGATTTCGGAGATTACCGGGATGCCTTTCTCGGCTATCGCTTTCATGACCGGAGCCGTCGGGGGAATGCCGGGGCTTTTCACAACTTCGTCGGCCGCGAGGATGCGGTCGAGGGTGTGGGCGCCCTGCTCCCACTCGATCCCTTCGCTATCGAGCATGTCGCGATAGTGCTGAGCTATGCTGCCGAAGTCGCTGAGAAAGACATTCATTCCTTTTTCCTTGCCGAGGATGGCGGCTCCGACGCCGCTCTCACCTCCGCCGAGTATGACGAGATTTTTTGCCATTTTGCGTTTGCTGTTGTTGTCTGCCACCTATTATATATAAGGTGGCGTGAAATATGTTGAGGATAATATATAGTGTTCAGACGGAAATTATCTGATCTTGAGGGTCACGAAAGTGATCACGGCAAGGAAGATGCCGATGATCCAGAAGCGGGTCACGATCTTCGACTCCGGAATGGCGCGCAGAGGAGCCTGTATGAGCGCCTCGATGCCTGAGTTGCCGGGTTTCTGATAGTGATGGTGGAGCGGAGTCATCTTGAAAATGCGGCGCCCCTTGCCGTATTTGCGTTTGGTGTATTTGAAGTAGGCCACCTGGAGCATCACGGAAAGATCTTCGACGAAGAAGATTGCGCAGAGGATCGGGATGAGCAGCTCCTTGTGGATGAGGATGGCGAAGACGGCGATGATGCCTCCGATGGTCAGCGAGCCGGTGTCGCCCATGAAGACCTGGGCCGGATAGGCGTTGTACCAGAGGAAACCGATCAGGGCGCCGATGAAGGCCGACATGAACACCACTAATTCGGACGACTGCGGGATGTACATGATGTTGAGATAGGTGGAGTAGATGACGTTGCCGCCAAGATAGGCCATGATGGCGAGGGCCACGCAGATGATGGCCGAGGTTCCGGCGCAGAGACCGTCAAGGCCGTCGGTGAGGTTGGCGCCGTTGCTGGTAGCCGCCACGGCTACAATGACCACGAGCACAAAAAGAATCCATCCGCCGGTCTGGGCATGTTTGCCCATCCATTGAGTCAGATAGGCATAGTCGAAGTTATTGTTTTTGACAAAGGGAATGGTGGTCTGCGTCGATTTGACGTCCTGACTCTCATTGACGATGACAGTTTCGGTGTTGGCGTCGGAATAGGTAACGGGAATGATCTGGCGCTGGGTGATGTCGGGGCTGAAATACATGGTCAGGCCTACGATCAGTCCCAGACCTACCTGGCCGATGATCTTGAATTTGCCTTTCATGCCCTCTTTGTCGTGTTTGGCCACCTTTATATAATCGTCGCAGAAACCGAGGGTGCCGAGCCAGACGGTGGCGATGAGCATCAGGATCATGTAGATGTTGCTCAGGTCGCCGACGAGCAGACAGGGGATCAGTATGGAGATGATGATGATGACTCCGCCCATTGTCGGAGTGCCGGTTTTCTGCATCTGTCCTTCCAGACCGAGGTCGCGGATGATCTCGCCGACCTGCATGAGCTGGAGGCGGTCGATGATCTTGCGGCCGAAAACCAAGGCGATGAAAAGCGAGAGCAGCAGTGCGGCCCCGGAACGGAATGTGATGTAGGTCATCAGTCGTGAGCCGGGGATGTGGCTGTCTTGCAGGAGTTCAAAAAGATAGTAAAGCACTTCGGATTGTTGTTTTTTAGATCGTTCTTGTCAGTTCTTGCAGCTTGCGGATGAGGAGGGGGCGGAGTGAGGAGACTATGCGTTGGCGGGGCTTTCCGAGGCGATGATCTCGCGGACCACCTCGCGGTCATCGAAATGGTGTTTGACACCTTTGATTTCCTGATAGTCCTCGTGGCCCTTGCCTGCGATCAGGATCACGGAGCCTTTCGAGGCGAGGGCGGCGGCGGTGCGTATGGCTTGGCGGCGGTCGGTGATGTGGAGGGTGCGGGTGCGGGCTTCATCGTCGAGTCCCTCCTCCATGTCGCGGAGGATGTCTTCGGGTTCCTCGAAACGGGGGTTGTCGGAGGTCAGGATCAGTCGTTCGCTGCGTGCGGCGGCCTCGCGGGCCATGATCGGGCGCTTGCCCTTGTCGCGGTTGCCACCGGCCCCGACCACGGTGATGATCTCGCCTTCACGGCCTATGACCTCACGGATGGCGTTGAGCACGTTGACCACCGCATCGGGTGTGTGGGCGTAGTCGACGATCGCCGTATAGCCTTTGGGTGAGTGGAAAGCCTGGAAACGTCCGGCCACGGGAACGAGGCGCGACATTTCGCGCAGCACATCTTCCTGCTCCCAGCCAATGAGGATGCAGGCGCCGTAGACGGCCGTAAGGTTATAGGCGTTGAACTTGCCGGTGAAGAGCAGCTCGACTTCATGGCCGTTGAGGCTCAGAAGAGTGCCGTCGAGGCGCGACTCGATGATGCGTCCGCGGAAGTCGGCTTCGGAGCGCAGGGAGTAGGTATAGCGCCGTGCGCGGGTGTTCTGGAGCATGATCTCTCCCACTTTGTCGTCGGCGTTGGTCAGCGCGAAGGCTCCGGAGGGGAGCATGTCGAAAAATTTCTTTTTGGCCGCGAGATATGCCTCGAAAGTCTTGTGGTAGTCGAGATGGTCGCGGGTGAGGTTGGTGAAGATGCCTCCTTCGAAATGAAGTCCGGCTATGCGCTGCTGGTCGGCGGCATGTGAGCTGACTTCCATGGCGGCATATTCGCATCCGGCCTCGACCATGCGGTGAAGAAGCTCGTTGATGGTCAGCGGATCGGGTGTGGTATGGTCGGTGGGATAGGGAGTCTCGTCGACGTAGTTGCAGACCGTGGAGAGCAGTCCGGCCTTGTGGCCGAGCAGACGGGCCATCTCATAGATGAGGGTGGCGGTGGTGGTCTTGCCGTTTGTGCCGGTGACGCCGACGAGTTTCAGCTTGCGCGAGGGATTGTCCCACCACTGTGAGGCGAGGTAGCCCAGCGCGAGTGCCGAAGAGGGGACAACTATATAGGTGACATGTGTGGAGAGATCTTCGGGAAGTTTCTCGCAGACAATGGCCGTGGCGCCCTTTTCGACAGCCATCGGGATGAACTTGTGGCCGTCGACACTGACACCGGGGACTGCCACGAAGAGAGTCCCTTCACTCACCTGGCGTGAATCGGAGGTCAGGGAGGAAATCATTTTTTCGTCGCTGCCGATGATCTCGGTGGTCTGTACCGGCGCGAGCAGTTCATTGAGCTTTTTCACCTTGGAGGATTATATGATGTGTACGTATATGTTTTTTGACTGATATTTAGTAAATCGCATGGCCGGATCAGTTGGCCAGGTGGAGGCGGATGCGGGTGCCTTTCGGCGGATGCGAGCCCGGAGTATGGCTCATGGACCTGACATAGCCGGAACCGGAGTATTCCACATTGTAACCGGCGTTTTCCAGTGCGACGAGGGCGTCTCTCAGTCCATAGCCCTTGACATCCGGCACTCCGCTGGCGGCGGCTGAGGTTGAGGGACTGCGGAGGGTGCGGCGCGAGGGGAGCGAGAAGTCGGCCTTGACTTTTTCGTAAGGATTCTTGCCCGGCGAGGCATAGAAAGTCGGAGCGCTTGTCGAAGGAGTGTTCTCACGGTAGTCCGAACTGTTGCCGAGCATACCGCGTGAGTAGAGCTTGAGAGCCACGTTGCGCAGCACCTGTCCGGAGGTTGTTGCGGCTCCGAAGAAGTTTTTGGTCGGATGGCAGGTGAGCACCACGCAGGAATACATCGGTTTTTCTGCCGGGAAGAAACCGCAGAAGGCCAGACGCTTTTTGCCCTGATTGTAGGACCCGTTCTCGATCATGTAGCATGTACCGGTCTTTCCGGCTATGCGGACGGTGTTGTTGCGCAGGAAGCGTCCGGTTCCGTGGTCGCCCCAGACGACGTTGGTCAGCATCTCGCGCACGATCTTGGCCGTGCGCGGCGAGCAGGCGCGTCCGTTGCCCATGAATGTCACCGGGAGCACCGAATCGACCGCACCCTTGATCTCCTTTACCAGGCGCGGACGCACGAAGACTCCGTCGTTGGCGATGGCATTGTAGATGGCCAGCGTGTAGAGCGGCGGAATTTCCGTGGCATATCCGTAGCTCATGCGCGACAGGGCTATGCGTCCGCCACGGTCAGTGGGGATGCTGTCGAAACGCGGAGGCACCTCGCCTGCGATGCCGGTGTTGAGCGGTTCGAGGAAGCCGAGCTGCTTGACGCGCGAATAGAAGGCACCGGGATTTTTGTCGTATTTGCGGGTGATTATGCGGGCCATGCCGATGTTCGACGACTGTTCGAGCACGTCGCCCACACGGATCGAGGCCGAGTGGTGGGCGTCGGTGATAGCACGCCCTCCGGCGTAGGCCCAGCCGCTGCCGGTGGGGAGCACTTCGTTGAGGTCGGTGACAATACCGTCCTCAATGGCGATCATCATCGAGAGTGTCTTCACTACCGAACCGGGTTCATAGCCCATCACGGCGCGGTTGCGGGCCTCGATATAGCCGGGACCGCGCGGATTGCGTTCGAGATTGGAGATGGCCTTGATGTCACCTGTCTTCACGTCCATAAGCACGGCCACTCCCCAGTCGGCCCCGCAGGTATCGAGCACATTGTTCAGCTCGCTTTCGACGATGTCCTGCATGTTGATGTCGATTGTTGTGACGATGTCGCTGCCGGGAACGGCCGGAACGTCGGTCCAGTCGGTGATCTTCTTGGTCAGATTGATCATCTTGCTGTAACCGATCTTACCGTAGAGCAGCGAATCGAGGGCCTTTTCAAGACCGGAGATGCCATGAATCTCCTTGCTCTCGGTGGTCTCGCCCACGCCGCCGATGCTTCGGCGCGCCATGTCGCCGTAGGGGTTGAAGCGGCGCATGTATTTCTCGAATGTCAGGCCTGTGCGGTTGCGGTTTTTGACGCTGAAGAACGGCAGGGTGCGCATGGTTTCCATGTCGGTATGCGAGAGACCGCTCAGGAGTTTGTAGGCCCTGGGTCGGTCTTCGTGCTTCTTGTCGAGGGGCGCGAGGAGATGTTTTTTCCATGCCTTGGCGTTGCGCACGGGGAAAAGACGGGCCATTTCGGCGGAGAGATTGTCGATGGTGTCGCGCAGGAGCTTCTCGTTGAATTTCTCGGCGCGGTAGTCGATACGTGCAGTGTAGAAGTTGAGATTGGTTGCGAGGACACTTCCGTCGGATGCCAGAATGTTGCCGCGCGGGGGCACTATCACTTTGCTCTGGGTCAGAACGGCGTTGGCGCGTTCGTTCCATTTGTCGGCGTCGATGACGGTGTTGTCGACGAGTTTCGATACGATCATCGCCGACAGAAGCAGAATGAACACGATCACGAGTCCATAGCGCAGTAATATATTGCTTCGGTTGTCCTTTTTCACGTTCGCTACCGGTTAGGAGTTGAGAGGTGATGAATGGAGAGTGAGAGGGATTTATTTCGGAATCTTGTAGGGGGGCTGTGACTGAACTTTGAGATTCAGGTGGAGCGAGTCTACCATCTCTTGCATGGCTGTCTCGCGGATGCGTCCCATGAAGGCGCTGCGCTCGCGGGCCTTTTCGTTGTTGACGATTTCAAGGGTGCGTTCGAGAGACGCGATTTTTTCCATGTTGGTCTGGCAGGTGTATTTGGTCGTTATATAGACCATTATCACCACGATGCAGATTAGCACCGGGAGCCAGTGGCGTGCGAAGAAATCGCTTGAGAGCACCTGGCCGCGGAAAAGGCGTGTGATAATGGAAGCTTTCATTGTCGTTGTCGTGGGGTTGTTGGCGGTTGACGGGATAGTTTTTTAAAGTTTGACTGCCACGCGGAGTTTCGCGCTCCGCGAGCGTGGGTTGCGTTCGGTCTCTTCGGCCGAGGGTACTATCGGCTTGCCTCCGAGAGGCTTGAGCGGAGCGTCAGTCCTGCCGAAGAAATCTTTTTCGACATTGCCGGCGAAATTGCCCGTCTTCATGAAGTTTTTGACGAGGCGGTCTTCAAGGCTGTGATAAGTGATGACTGCGAGACGGCCTCCCGGTTTCAGGACTTTGAGTGAGCCTTCAAGAAGTGCTTTCAGCGCTCCCATTTCGTCATTTACCTCGATGCGGAGTGCCTGGAAGACCTGCGCGAGCTCTTTTTTCTCCTTGCGCGGATCGATGTGGGGCCGTATTGCCTCCGTGAGGCGGCCGATTGTCTCTATCGGGCTTTCGGTGCGTGCCTTGACGATGGCGCGGGCCATCTGGCGGCTCTGGCGCAGTTCGCCGTAGATGTAGAGGATTTCGGCAAGTTTCTCTTCAGGCAGTCCGTTGACAATGTCGGCGGCAGACCGTCCGGCCTGTCGGTTCATTCTCATGTCGAGCGGACCGTCGAAACGGAAGGAGAAGCCTCGCTCCGTATCATCGAAATGGTGGAACGAGACACCTAAATCGGCAAGCACCCCGTCGACTGCATCGACATCATAGTAGCGCATGAAGTTGGTGATGAAGCGGAAGTTGGAGTAGACCATCGTGAAACGCGGATCGGAGGGGGCGCGTCTGACGGCGTCCTCGTCCTGGTCGAAGGAATAAAGATGGCCTCCTGCGGATGCGTCGAGCCGCTCCATTATGGCACGTGAATGTCCGCCGCCGCCAAAAGTGGCGTCGACATAGATTCCGCCGGGCCGGATGTCAAGGGCGGTTATGGTTTCGGGCAGAAGGGCCGGAATATGGTAGATTTCTTCAGACATGTGCGGAGAGCGTAGGCAAAAAGGAGGTTAGTTTAGAGGGTGTAAAATTACAAAAATTTGCAAAACTAAACAGTAAAAAAGATATGAAAATTTCAAGAATTTATTAACATCCGGATAAATGGTTGCAAGTCAGTATTTCGGCGTATTTACAAATGTAAATTTTGCAGGCGCTCCGCATTATCGCACCAAATCGTCCGCGCGGTGACGTATCTTTGTCGGGAAAGGGAGTAAAATCAAAGTCCGAAGGCAATAACGGAGGGCTCACAACGTTAATTAATAATATGCAGGATATAGTATTCGCCACCAACAACCAGCACAAGCTCGAAGAAATCCGCCGCATCGCCGGCGATAGGTTCAGAATTTTGTCGCTCAGCGACATAGGCTGTCACGAAGAGATTCCGGAAACCGCCGGTACTCTCCGCGGCAATGCTCTGATGAAAGCCCGTTATGTCAAGGAGCATTACGGCTACGACTGCTTTGCCGACGACACCGGTCTGATGGTCGATGCTCTCGGCGGTGCTCCCGGTGTCTATTCGGCCCGTTATGCCGGGCCCGGTCATGACAGTGCGGCCAATATGGCATTGCTGCTCAAGAATATGGATGGCGTGGCAGAGCGTTCGGCTCGCTTTGTCACCGTCATAGCCCTTCTGCTTGACGGGCGCGAGCATATATTTGAAGGCAAGGTGGAGGGTGAGATTCTCTGTGCTCCTCAGGGGAGCGCCGGGTTCGGCTACGATCCTGTGTTCAAACCGCTTGAGAGCCCTGTCAGCTTTGCCTGCATGACACCCGACGCCAAAAATGCAATCAGCCACCGCGGACGCGCTACGGCTCTGTTGCTGGATTTCCTTTCGGCATATTAATTACGCTATAAAAAGATGATAAAAAAACTCCTTATATTTCTTCTGTGTCTGCTTCCTTTGGGGCTTTCGGCCCAGCTCGCCACCGGGACCTGGAAAGTCTACGGAGCATTCGGCCAGCCGAACAAGGTTTTGGAGACACCGCATTTTGTATACTTGCTGACTCAGGGATCTCTCCATTCCTACGACAAGGACAATGACGAGAGCCGTACCTACATGCCCGGCGATGATCTGAGCGACCATCAGATAAAGGATATATTTTATAATGAACAGGGGCGTTATCTGACCGTCTGCTATATAAACGGCAACATCGATCTGCTGTACGATGACGGCCGCAGGGTCAATCTGCCGGATATACGCGACGCGAATCTGACAGTGTCCAAGGTGATCAACGACGTGAAGTTTGACGGCGATCTGATCTACGTGGCGACTTCGTTCGGCATCGTGGTTTTCCGTGAGAGCACCGCCGATGTCAGGGAGTCGGGTGTCTACGGTGTGAACATTTCTATGATCGGTCTTACTCCCACCCATCTGCTGATCTATCCTACTGAGGGAGAGAGAAAACACCATCTGCTTTCCATTGAAAAGACCGCACGGCTCCACTCGATAGTTAATTATACCTCAGTGGGTGTATTGCCGGACATTTTTATAGAGATGACACCGGTCGGAGACCCTGTTGACGAAAACGGCGTAAGCCATTTTCTCATACGCGACGGCTCGCCGTATCTGGCCAGAATAAATGTGAGATGCGGTGATGCTCCTTTGTTTGAGAGCGAGTTTGCGGCCAATCAGGTTGTTTCCTGTTTCCGAGTTGGAGATGCAGCCTATTACATCTCGGATGGTAAAATCCATGAAGTCGGTTTTCCTTGGTATGACAAGGTTGTGTCTGCTATTCCTGAACCTCTTGCCGGCAATCTCCTTGTCACGGCTTCTGACATCAGTTCCGTTTGGGCGGCAGGCAACGACGGTCTCGGACATTATAGCCTTGACGGTGAAGGAGGGCTGACTGTGCTGCGCGACAAGTTCCGTCCTTCCGGACTCACGACTTTCTCGGATATTTCCTGCATCTTCCCATCATCTGACGGCCGCGGATTCTATATTTCCAACCTTGGGATAAGTTCTTTTCGTCCTATCGGCAAAGGCGAGTTCGCAAATACGGTGTTTATCGGTAATTTTGTCGGGAATGACGGTGAGATCGAAGATATTCCCGTCACAGGCCCCATGACTATCCGGAACTCTCCGGGGACTTCGTCAGCCTCAAGATATGGCTATGACAATATTTTTGCTCCGGCCTTTGTCGTCGAAGATCCTGACGATCATACGATCCGCTACATAGGTTCGGGGCTTGACGGTCTTTTCGTGGTGAAAGACGGCGAAGAAATCGCTAAGTTTGACGAGAACAGTACAATCTACAAGGCCGGCAACTGGGCCTGGCGCACAAACGACGCCTGTTTCGATCCGGATGGCAATCTGATTGTCGCTGTGTTTACCGCTGACCGCAACGCATCGCCGTTGGCCGTGCTTCCGGCAAGTGTGCGCCGTTCGAAAGATTTGCGTTCGATCCGGAAAGAAGACTGGGTCAGCCTCGATATCGGCGATTTTATCTACATGCGCGACATAGACCTGCTGGTGTGTCGTCGTTCGCCGATGATTTTTATGATTGACGTGCAGCACGGAGGTGGTTTTGCGGCTCTCCATCACGGCGGCACAGTGGCCGATCCTTCCGATGACCGCCACGTGACTTTCAGCACCATGATAGATCAGGATGGCAAATCGTTTGCGCCGTCTTTTGCCAAGTGTCTTGTTGAAGACAACCGCGGCCGCGTCTGGTGCGGCACTACATCCGGAATTTTCGAGATAACCAATCCCCTCGGTGTGTTCTCCTCCGATTTTCATATCAACCGTCTGAAAGTGCCTCGCAACGACGGCACCAATCTTGCCGACTATCTGCTTGAGAGCGAGGAGATCAACTGTATGGCAGTCGATGCTGCCAATCGCAAGTGGATCGGGACAAATGACTCAGGTGTCTATCTCGTGAGTGAAAACGGTGATGAGATTATCGCCAATTTCAATACCTCAAACTCTCCTCTCTCAACGAATACTATCACGGCTATCTATACCGATCCTAACAGTAATTCTGTGTTCATCGCGACCCTTCATGGCCTCTATGAATATTCTTCCACCACCTCTCCCGCAAAACCGGACTATTCGGACGTCTACGCCTATCCCAATCCGGTCGAACCGGGCTATTCGGGCTGGATTACGATAAAAGGACTCATGGACAATTCGCTTGTCAAGATCATGGATTCGGGAATGCACCTTGTCTATCAGACCCGTTCGCAGGGAGGCTTGGCCGTTTGGGACGGTTGCTCGCTTACCGGTGCCCGTGTCAAGAGCGGAGTATATTATGTGCTGGCATCGACAGCCGACGATGTGTCTTCCGAAGGCGCTGTCGTGACGAAAATTCTCGTGATAAACTGACGTGACCGTCTAAATGAAAGTTATCCCGCATCCGGGTAGAACAAGAAGCTTATTAACGACGTTTTCTTAACATGGAAACTCTGAAATATAAAGATGATACTGACCGCAGTTACGGTGCGACCGGAATGGCCATCGGACTGGTGATTTTTGACGGTGAGGACATGCTCGCCTCAATTAATATCGACAGCGATCCAAATGAGATGGTCGCCATGTCGCCTGATTTCTATTTCGCCGGAAATCCCGGAGTCTCGGCAAAAACGGCATGGAACCAGATGCTTAAAAACTACAATCTCGGCATCGCGATGCTGATGTCGAATCTTCTATGCCGTCATCTCGTCTCCGCCCGTAAGGCACTTCCACCCGCGCTCCGCGACTGCCTCCACGAGATTGCCGTCGAAGAAGGCCGTCAGGCATGTTCGCTTGAAAACGACGAGATCGACCGCCTCTTTGAGAAAAACATCAGCTATCTGACTAAAGTGTTCTCTCACAGAGGAGTCCAGTCCGTCGCCCACGACTTTGCCGCCGAACTGCTTGCCCGGCGCTCGCTTTCGCGTCTTGATGTGCTCGAACAGCTTGAAGCCCTCAGAGTGCTGTGATATCACATCCGCTTAACTTTCCACCATCATTCTAATTCATCACTTAACGCTTCAATAATGCTCGACAGACCAATTCATTTCGCGCCCTATCTCAAATCCGTGATATGGGGAGGGGAACGCATAGCCCCTTACAAAGGCATTCTTACCGATCAGAGTTCAATCGGTGAAAGCTGGGAACTCTCCGCTGTGCCGGGGCATGTTTCCGTTGTTGACCGCGGACCGTTTGCCGGAAAATCGCTGACTGATCTTATCGCCGGTTATAAGGAAGATCTTGTGGGGCAGGAGATCTACCGCCGTTTCGGGACTGCTTTTCCGCTTCTCATAAAGTTTATTGATGCCAGAGCCGACCTATCGGTTCAGGTTCATCCTGACGATGAGCTGGCGGCCAGGCGTCATCATTGCCCCGGCAAAACCGAGATGTGGCACGTCATAGAAACTGCTCCGGACGCTAAGATCTATGTCGGACTTAAAGACCGGCTTACTCCGGATGACTATGAGCGCCGTGTGGCCGACAATACGATAATGGACGTTATCGACGCATACGCCTCCCGGCCCGGCGACACATTCTTCCTGCCTGCCGGACGCATCCATGCCATCGGTGCGGGCAACCTTCTTGCCGAGATTCAGGAGACGAGCGATATAACTTACCGTATCTATGACTACGACCGCCGCGACAAGGACGGAAAACCCCGCGAACTTCACACGGCCGAGGCCCGCGACGCCATCGACTATACCGTCTACCCCGATTATAAGTCACATCCGTCGGACTCGCTGCTTGCTGACTGTCAGCATTTCGTCACCCGCAAATTCACTCCTGCGGATGGAGAGGAAGTGAAGATTCCGCGTGACCGCGAATCGTTTACGGTTGTCATCTGCCTCGAAGGCGAAGCCACTCTCTCATGGACGGCTTCCGACGGCGCTCGCGGCACACAGAAGATTGTGCGCGGTGAGACATGGCTTTTCCCCGCCGTACTCAAGGATCTCGCTGCTTCCGGCCCTGCTGAAATTCTTTCAGTTCAGGCCTGAGATTGCCTGACCGGTAAAAAAACGACGCATAAATAACAGCGTCCGCCCGAAGGAGTTTGTTCCCTGTGGGCGGACGCTGTCTGTTTGTGTTATGGCTTTATCTTCAATTCTGGTTGGAAGTCTGATAAAGGAGATAGCGCAGTGAAGCGGTGACGTCATACTTGTCATTGTCGCCGAGGTTGCACTTGAAGCGGATGGAGGCGCCGCGTTCAAGGTCGGCTACAACTGAAAGGTTGGTCATGTCAAGTCCTTCGGCAGGCTTGTCTCCGGAAGTTGCGGTATAGACTCCGAGCGGTGTGTCAGATCCGGCCGAGATTGAGTAGCCGTTGCTGGTGAAGGTGAAGGGGATGTCCTTGACCATGAATGTCAGAGGATTCATGTTCTCGGAATATTTGCCGTTATAGACCTGAAGAGTAGCTGTCTGCTTCTGCTGGTCGAGGAGTACGACATAATAGGTGTCCGCCTGGGCGGTAGCGTTGCCGGCAGTGGAATAGACTTTCTGGTCAATGAGGTTAGTGGCGGTTATCGGGCCGAGGTAGGCGTTGCGGTTGGCATAGGTGGTCACTTCATAGCGGGGCTCGTTGTTGATGTCGAGTTGGTAGCGTATATAGTAAACAGAACCAAGAGCCTGGCTACGGGGGGTGAAGCGTAGATCAAACCGGTCGAATACGTAGGCTGAGGCTCCGGCGTTTTCGGGTGTGATGCTGCGGCCTGTGGTTACGATAAAGCCGTCGCTGGCGTCCTGCTTGTAGGGCATCGTGGGGAATTTGAACGAAAGAGCCGAGGCGCCCTGGCTGAAAATTGCGTTTGAGAGCGTTATATCGACAGTACCTTTGCTGAGATTGTACTGAAGATTGTAGGAGGGAGCGGCCGCGATGAATGAGCTGCCGGTCTGGAGATCTATCACGCGGTTGAAGCAATCGCTGCCGCCGTAGTTGTAGGTCCAGCGCTGGTCGTCGCTTGAGCTTCCCAGACAGGAAGTCATGGCGAGTGTGCTTACTAATAGTGCTGTTGAAAGAAAAGATTTCTTCATAATGGTTTTAGGTTGGCTGATATTGGGTTGTTTTATTGTAAAATCGAGTGGTTGAACTCTATGTATATCTTAACGTATATTTTAACGCTTCCGGGAACCCGTTATTGTTGTGGCGGAGATTCGCTTTAGTTAAAAAAATCCAACGCTTTGTAAAATCAGGGTGCCTTTTCAGAGCGAGGGGAAATCGAGTCGCAGAGTAAGGCCGCCGCGTGCCGGGAGTCCGCGCTGGAAGAAGTTGTTTGACATCGACTCGAAACGGAACACGTTGAACTTCCGGTCGCCCAAGTTCTTGCCCCAGACTTCAAATGATCCCGCAGGGAATTTAAAGCGCAGGGTTGAGCCGAATTCCGTGTAGAAGGGCTGGTGCCATTGGTTGGCCTCGTCCCAGTAGATCGAGCCTGTGCCGCGCATGTCGGCCGTGAGGCTTACGGCGTTGAGCCATTTCAGCGGCAGGGGCTGGCGGTAGCTTGCGGCAAGGAAGAGCGTGTTGGACGGTGCGTAGGGCACGCGCTTGCCTTTGAAATCATTGATCCCGTCGGAGAAGCGGCGGAAGGTGGCGCGGGTATAGCCGTAGGCAAGGTTGAAGTTCCAGCGGTCGGTGGGGCGGTAGTTCAGCGTGAATTCTCCCCCCAGGCTGCGGGTGCGGCCTGCGTTGGCCATGATGCGTCCGGTGGTGGTGCCGTCGGGGAACATGGTGAGCTGCTGGTCGCGGCATTCGATCAGGAAGAGAGCGAACGATGAGTAAACACGGTTGCGGTCCACGCTGAAATGTCCTCCGAGTTCGTAGTTCCAGGAGATCTCAGGCTTGTATTTGACCATTTTGGCCACGTCGTATTCAACCGGACGGCCCAGTTCCTCCATCAGGCGCTGCTGGAGAAAGTCGGAAAACATCTGAGTGTTGAAACCGCCTGATTTGTAACCTTTGGCCACGGATAAGAACAGCGCCGAGTGCGGAAGATTGTAGGTGACGCTGAATTTCGGAAGAAACTGAGTGAAATGCTGCGACAGACGGTCGCGGTTGTCGATGTGGATCTCCTGTGTGCGCAGGGGGACCTGTCCGCGCCACATTGTTGCCGAGGCATCGGCATAGCTGTGGTAGCGCAGGGCGGTGTGCTCGTAGTCGAAGCGCAGACCGACGGCAAACGACAGGTTGTCGATGTCGTAGGAGCTCTGGTGATAGAAGGCTATGCCTTTCGTCGGGTTGCGGAAATCGGAACCCAACAGCAGTTCGGGCTGATCCCATCCCAGACGCATTCCGGGGGGCAGCATGGAGTTTACGTTGTCGAGTATCAGTCTGTTGATGCCGTCCTCCTTGAAGGTGACGGGCGCGGAGATGTCGGCGTACTTGTAAAAACCGAATATGCCGCCGAGCCAGCCGTAGTTGCCTTTGGTGCCGCGGATGATGATGTCCTGGGTGACATTGCGGTCATGCTGTTTTTGGGTCAGTGTGAAGTAGCTTTCGGGCAGGAAGTCCTGGTCGAGGGTCATGTTGTCGGAAAGATACTGAAATCCCGTGATGGAGGCGAGGGTGAACGATGGTGTGGTCCAGGTGACAGTCAGGCCGTCGGTGAAAGTGGTGCGGCGGTAGAAACTCGGATCGTTATAGTCGATGCGGCCGGTCTCGGCTGAGGCATAGGGATAGCCGTGCTGGTGGGCGTGGCCGTAGGAGGCCACGTTTTCTATGCTCAGCGCGTCCGACGGACGGAATATAGTGCGCCAGCGCAGCGACTCGCTGTGTTCGCGGTCGGCGCGCGATCCGTCATGGCTGTTCCTGAAATATCCGTTGCGCCGGTTGCCGTAAGCGCTCAGCGACGAGGCCCATTTCGGGGAGAAGCGGCGGTAGTAGGAGAGGCCGAGGCGGTAGTTGCCGTGGGTGGCTGCTCCGGCAAGGACACGCAGACCCTGATAGTACATCGGGGAGAGTGTGTAGATGTTGATGAGTCCGGCGATGGTGTTGCGCCCGAAGAGGGTTGACTGCGGGCCGCGCAGGACCTCGATGCGCTGGATGTCGGGCGAGTCGAAGTCGTAGGCGTCCTTGTTGAGATAGGGGACGTTGTCGACGTTGAGACCTACGGCCGGCTGGTCGATGCGTGCCCCGATGCCGCGGACGTAGATCGACGACGTCATGCGTGAGCCGTAGTCGGGCATGAAGAAGTTGGGAGCGAGTTCCGAAACACCTTTCATCCCCGCTATGTCAAAGCGTTCGAGCTCGCTCTGCCGCAGTGTGGTGACGGTGACAGGCTGGCGCAGCAGCGAGCGGGCCTGCTTGATGGAGGTGACATTGACCTCTCCGATATTCAGAGTGTCGGGACCCTCTTTCAGGCGGTCCGGGGTTATACCGTCCGGAGCCGATTCGGCCGATGCGTATGACAGACCGAGGATGCAGGAAAGAGTCAGGAATGCGGGCAGGCGTAGTGACATATATATAGGAGCGTATTGTCTGATTGGTTTTATAATCGTTGTCAGATTGTTCTGATAGCCGTTGCAAGCCTGTCGGTCCGCAGCGGACCTCGGATTGCTCACAGGCTAAGAAAGTGCAAAGTTAACAATAATTATCAAACGCTCCTATCAATAGACGGAATTAGAGTAGAAGAGTGAGAGGAAGAGGAGGAGAGAGGAGAGGGGTATTTGGCAAGGGGATTATCTGGCGAGGGAGTTGAGGTAGGTTTCGATGTTGGTGTAGGGGGCGTGGAGGGTGGTGGCGGAGGCGTCGGATGGGTCGAGGGGATTGAGGCCGTTGGCCTCTTCCCAGGCGTCGGGGATGCCGTCGCCGTCGGTGTCGGGCTGCGGGGCGGCGCTGCGGAGTGTGGGCCAGCCGCCGACCTGCGAGGGAGTGTCGATGATGCCGTTGCGGCCGTTTTCACCGAGACCGAGGCTGACCTGCCGCAGAATGTCGCTGTCATAACTGTCGCGCGCGAAACTGCATCCAACGTCGGCGAGTACTCGCTTGTAAGCCTCCTCCGGAGAGTCTTCGTCAATCATCATGTAGGGAAAGGGACTTGTGACAAGACAGGAGCGCGAGGCGCTTCCCGGAAGCGGGATGGCGGCGGGGCTGATGCCTGATTCCGGCGGTGCACTGCGGCGGTGACGCATGTAGGGGCGGCCTTCGCGGTCAGTGACGGCGAGAGAGTTTTTGGCCGTCGCGGCGCTGTCGCCCTCCATGATGTTGCCGGCGAGATAGTAACGGCCCGTGGCGTCGTCGGAGACATCGAGCAGGCGGTGGTGTTCGGATGCGGGACCGGGTTTATAGTAATTGGCCACCATATTGATTTCGCCGTGATGACCTCCGCCGTAGGCCGTCTTGAACCCCCAGTTGTAGACCACGTTGTTGCGGAAGTCGACCCACTTGGTTCCGTCGACCGATGAGAAGCGCGGATTGCGGCTGGCGTGGTTGGCGAGAAGGTTGTGGTGGAAGGTGGCCTTGTAGCCGCCCCAGATGCCTCCGAATCCGTGGCTGCCTTTGGTGTGGACGGAACTGTTGAGGCTGTGGCTGACCAGACACCACTGGACGGTGAGATTTTCGGTCTTGTAGATCGACAGGCACTCGTCGATGCTCCAGCTGACGGAGCAGTGGTCGAGGATGACGTTGCGCTGGCCGTAGCGTCCGCCGCCGATGCCGTCGCTGTCGTGCTTGTAGCGGTCGCCGGGACGCACACGGATGTGGCGCACGATGACCTCGGAGGCGTTGATGGACAGGGGGTAGTCCTTGAGGCAGATGCCGTCGGCGGGAGCCGACTGTCCGGCTATGGTGATGCTGTCATTGTTGATGCGCAGGGGTGAGAGGAGTTCGATGGTTCCGTCGACGTCGAAGGTCACAATGCGTGCTCCCTCCGCCTCGACGGCCTCGCGGAGGCTGCCGGGACCGCTGTCGTTGAGATTTGTGACTTTGATCACCCGGCCGCCACGACCGCCGCGTGTATATTTGCCGTAGCCTTCGGCGCCGGGAAAGGCGAGGGGCCGGACTTCGGTTGCCGAGAGGGTGAAGAGTGTGAGGAAGGCCGTGAACATGGAGAGGCATCCACGAAGCATTGTCTGTTGTCTCATATTATTGTATAAGTGACTCTAAACGTAAATGTCGGACGGCGGATCACGGCGGGATTGCCGCCGGGGTCCGCCGTCCGGATTAGGGTTTATTATTATTTAACGGTTCCGTCGGTATTATTGATATCCGGGATGCTGCTGTCCGGCAAGACCGGGGTTGACATCCATGATATTGGTCTGGTGGAAGGGCATAAGCTCGGTCTTGTTTTTGGTCAGACCGTAGAAGATACCGGTCGCGCCTGTGATCCAAGCGTTTTCGTCGGCGATCCCGGCGATCTTGGTGACCGAGAGATTGCCTTTCTGACTGGAAGTGTTGATGCTGAACATGTTGAGAACGGTATATTCAACTTCCTCGGCTTCCACTCCGGCAGGCACAAGGCTCTGGTTGAAGTAGACTTTGCCGTCGGCTTCGTAGAACTTGCATTTCGCCGATCCCTTTGATGCGGAGTTGAGAATGTGGAGATCAGCGATCTGGGCATCGGTCAGATCCATGGATGCGAGGTCGGCTTCCTTAACATCGATATAGGGGAGGGAGATGTTGGGGTCCTTGAGTTTCGGAGTGGAAGTGATGCGGAATGCGCGGTACTGAGGTACGTCGGCATATTTACCCTCACGCTTGCAGAGCTGCACCAATTTCTCTTTTTCGGCTATGAGGGTCTCGTACTGGATGCCCCAGCGCGGTAGGTCGGTGCGGCGCAGACCCTCGTTGGAGAGTTCGAGTTTACGTTCCTGGATGATGAATTTGAGGAATTCGTCGTGGCCGGTGGGGATGGTGCCCACTTTGGTAGCATCGTTGCGGAAAGCGCGCATACGCACCTGCTTCACTGCATCGACGGCTTCGGTGGTGGCGCCGTTGTTGAGTTCGTTGAGAGCCTCGGCATACATCAGGAGTACGTCGGCATAGCGGAGGAAGGGCCAGTTGATGTCGCGGCGGGAGTTGCTTGAGCCGATCTCCGATTTCCAGTTGATGCGGTATTTGCCCACACCCATACCTGCGTAGGTGTTCATGCGGTAGGTGTCGCCTGCCTTGTTGAGGATGAGGGCGTAGTTGCAGACAGACACGTCGCGGCGCTGGTCGCCGTCCTCGAATTCAAAGTAGAATGTCGGCATGGCCATCATCTGCGATCCGGGTTTGCCGAGTGTCAGGCTTTCGCCCGATCCGGGCAGACCGTTGGTGTAGCCTGTGCGGCAGTCGATGGAGTTTGCGCCATACCAACCGTATTCAAACATTGTCTCCTTGTTGTACTGCTTGAGGGCGAGGTCGCGGAAGAGCTGGTCGTAGTTGTCGAGAAGACCGTTCTCGCCTTTCTCAATGACGGCATGGCAGGCGTCGGCTGCGATCTGATAGAGTTCGCGGACGCGGGCTGCGTCATCGCGGCGGGCGATGCGGACGGTGGAGTTGTCGTAAGGGACAACGTCGAGATTCCAGCGCAGGGAGTAGCCGGCGGCATAGAGGGCCACGCGGGCAAGCATACCGTAGGCTGCGTTTTTGGTGAAGCGTTCGGGAGTGGTGAGGTAGCTTTCGCTGCGCCAGGGGCAGAGACGTGTGGCTTCCTGAAGGTCGGCGATGCACTGGTCGTAGATGACATCGCGGCTTACGCGCGATGACTCGAAGGTGGAGAGTTCCGAAGTCGGTCTGGTGGTGAAGGGAACGTCACCGTAGAAGCGGACGAGATTCCAGTAGGCATAGGCTCTCACTGCGAGGGCCTCCCCTTTGAGTCCGTCCACGTGGATGCGGTCGGCTTCGGTGGATACGGGGACTTTGTCGAGGTTTTTGATGCAGACGTTGGCATATTCGATGGACTTGTACATCGAAGTGTAGACGTTGCTGAGCATACCGGTGAGGTTGGTATAGTCATAGTTGCTGACGTTGTACTTCGAGTTGCTTTCCTTGGAGGCGCTTTCGTCGGTGCCTTCGAGGAGCTGGTAGCCGAGTTCCTGATGGTGGAGCGAGGCATAGCATCCTGCGACAGTCATGTCTGCGCGACCGACTGTGTTGAATACCGACTGGCTGTCAGCTTTCGATTCGGACGGCATTTCGAGCCAGTCCTCGCAGGAGGTGAGTCCTCCGAGCACCAGGGTTGCCGCCAATATGTTGAATATCTTTTTCATGATAGTTGCTGATTATGGTTTAGAATGAAAGATTTACACCGATGACCCAGCTCTTGGCGCGGGGATAGGACGAGTTGTCGATGCCCGGAGTCAGAGCGCTTGATGACACGGCGACTTCGGGGTCGTAGCCGGTATAGTCGGTGAAAGTGTGGATATTGTTGGCGGTAGCATAGAAGCGCAGGTTGCTCAGGCGGATCTTCTGGATGAGTTTCTTGGGAAGAGTGTAGCCGAGAGTGATGGTGTTGATGCGCAGGTAGGAACCGTCTTCGATGTATTTGCTGCTGTGGTCGGAGATGGCGGTCTTGTTGTTTTCGGAGATGTTCCACATGAGATTGCCGCTGTGCTGGCCGGGGTTGAGCTCGGCGAGGCGGGCGAGATTCTTGGATTCTTCGCCGGTTGCGGGATCGATCAGGGTGAAACGGTGTTTCATTGTTGAAAGGGTGTTCTGGTTGGGCAGATACGGGCCGATGAAGCGCTGGGTACTCATGTTGAAGACCTTGTTGCCGTAGCTGAAGTTCATGAATACGGAGAGGTCGAAGCCTTTATACATAAAGGTGTTGGTCCATCCGCCGGTGAACTTGGGCGCAGCGTTGCCGATGACGGTGCGGTCGTTGACGCTCCATACGGGGTTGCCGTCCTTGTCAGTCTCTCCTGCTGTCGGTTTATATTTGGCGTCGCCGGGACGGACAGCATTGCGGTTTGAGCCTTTGAGGTAGGCCACTCCGTCTTTGAGCTTATAGGTGCCGTCGGCCTGCTGGTCGAAGTCGTCGGTGGTGTAGATGCCGTCATATACAAGACCGTAGAACTGGCCGAGGGGTTTTCCCGGCTGGATCTTGAAGCCCATGCGCGATTCGTAGTCCTTGATCCAGGGGCTGTCGCTGTTGGCGTAGAGGCTGAGGACTTTCGAGCGGTTGAAGGCGATGTTGAAATCCATGGTCCACTGGAAGTCGCGGGTTGCGATGTTGACGGTATTGAGGACGATTTCGACACCGCGGTTGCGGATCGAGCCGATGTTCTGATACTGGGTGGTGTAGCCTGTCGAGCTGGGGATCTTGTTCTGGATAAGCAGGTTGTCAGACTGGTTGTTGTACCAGTCGACCTGGAGGTTTACGCGGCTGTTGAAGGCCGATACGTCAAGACCGACGTCGAAGGTCTTGGTCTTTTCCCATACGAGGTCAGGGTTGCCGAGTACTGTTCCGGGGACATAAGTCGGGAAGTCAGTGGCGCCGTTGCCGTAGTGGCCCGAACCGTATTCGGTGGCATACATGTTGTTGGCGATCTTGTTGTTGCCGGCGACACCGTAGCCTGCGCGGAGTTTAAGGTTCTGGATGTAGTTGCGGGTCGGCTCCATGAATTTTTCTTCGGAGATGCGCCATGCGGCAGATACAGAGGGGAAGCTGTCCCACTTGTGACCCTTGGCGAATTTCGATGAACCGTCGCCGCGGATTGTGGCGTTGAGAAGGTATTTGCCTTCGTAGCTATAAGAAACGCGACCGAAGACGGATACGAGGCCGACCTGCGATTTGGATGATTTGTATTCGTAGGGAGTCGAGATGCTGACGTCGTTGAGGCCGAAGTTGCCGTCGGGGAAGGAACGGTATTCGTTTTCAAGTTTCAGGGATTCCCAGTGGGTTGTTTCCTGACCGACGAGAACGGTGAAGTTGTGCTTCTTGTTGATGTCGAAAGTGTAGTTGAGGGTGTTGGTGATCTGCCAGTTTGAATCCTCGGCGTTGTCGCGTGAGCCGTAGCCGTAGGGGCTGTTGTTGGAAGTGGCGGTACGAGTCTGGCCGTTGTCCCAATAGTCGCTGCGGGTCTGGGTCCACATGTAGCTGCCAGCGGTGCGGAATGTCAGTCCCTTGATGATGTCGATCTCAAGGCCGGCATTGACGGTGGCCATGCGTTTGAACTTCTTGTTGTCGATCGCATTGTTGTTGATGATGGGGTTGTTGGCATCATAGTTTGTGCCGCCGGGCATTGCGAGGAAATCGTCGGCGAGGTCCTGATGGAGCATCTGGTCGTTGGTCCACATCACACCGCCGGTGATGGGCTGAAGGATTGTCTGCTTGAGTGTGCCGCCGAGCGAGCCGCCGCCTTCGGTGGTGGTGGACTGGAGGCTGGTTGCGAAGTTGAAGCGGACGTTGTCGAAGATCTTGTGGTTGAGTTTGGCGCGGACGCTGTTTTTGGAGTAGTTATGTTTCTTCATGATGCCGTCCTCACCGGTGTAGTTGTAGCTTACCATGAAGTTGGTGCGGTCGTTGCCGCCGGTGATGCTGACATTGTGGTTCTGGGTGACGCCGGTGTGGCCGAAGACTTCGTCCTGCCAGTCGATGCCCTTGCGGTTGCCGTACATCTCGGCGATGCGGCGGTCGGCTCCGGTGTAGAAGTCAGCGTCACTGACGCTTCCGCCGAAGATGTTGGCGAAGTTGTCGAGGTTGCCGCGGAGGGCCTGGAATTCATACTGATAGCGCACGTAGTCCTCTACGCTGAGCAGGTCGAGTTTCTTGCCGAGACGCGAGAAGCTGACATAGCCGTTGTAGCTGACTTGGCTCTTGCCTGATTTGCCTGACTTGGTGGTGATGAGGATAACGCCGTTGGCACCTGCCGAACCGTAGATGGCTGTGGCGGAGGCGTCCTTCATCACGTCGATGGTCTCGATGTCGTTGATGTCGACGTTCTGAAGACCTGATTCCATCTGGAAGCCGTCGACGATATAGAGAGGCTCGGAACCTTGTGTGATTGATGTACCGCCGCGGACGGTGATGTTGATGTCGGCACCGGGAGCGCCGCTCTGGGTGATGACGTTCACACCGGCAGCCTTACCTGTAAGGGCCTGTGCGGCTGTCGTCACGGGTACTTTGGCAAGTTCCGCACCGCCTACTGATGCGGTTGCCGCTGTAAGGTCCTTGCGGCGGACGGTTGCATAACCGATGGCCACGACCTCGTCGAGCATAGCCGATTCGGGCTGGAGGGTCACGTTGATGACGCTCTGGCCTTTGACTGCGATTTCCTGGGTCTGATAGCCGATGTAGCTGACGCGCAGGGTTGCGTTGGAGGGAACGTTCTTAAGTGTGTACTTGCCGTCTACATCAGTAGCCACACCTGTGGTGGTGCCTTTGATGATGACGTTGGCTCCGATCATCGGTTCGCCTTCGGTATCGATCACCGTGCCGCTTACCGACAGAGTCTGTGAGTTGACAGTGAAGACTGTCATGGCTAAAAGCATAAGGATGTACAACCGCCGGAATACGTTGAAACAAACGGTTGAGACACTACATTGCTTGTCTCTCATAATGGTATTGGTTAAAACAGTTAGAATATAGCACCTTATTGTGCGGTATTTAAGGTATGATGGTATTGACTATGGTGGGAATACGGGTCCGAAACAAACAAACTGCGGTGCAAAATTAAATAAAAGTTAACAAATTACCCCCCCCAATTGGTTAAAATATGTTAATGTAACGATATTGTAATCGAATACCCTTATTGTATTTAGTACACATCTGAAATACTCTCCGCCAAAATACAAGAAGCGGAAAAACTGCATGTTGCCGGTCATCACGCATGACGGTGGCAGCAGTTTTTCCGCTTTGTGCTGTTGTGACGGAAAGAGTGTTCAGGGAGTGTCTCTAAACATCCTTTTATTTTTCGGCGTCTTTTTCCGCGAGTGTCCGGAGGTCGACGGTGATGGAGGCGGGGTAGAGGCGGCGGGGGTCGAAGTAGCGGGCGCAGCTGTTGACGAGGTCGCTGAGGCGCGGGGTGACGCGCCCTTTGAATACTTCTTTGCCGTTGACTTTAAGACGTATCTTTTTGTTGAGGTTGACGAGACTGTCGTTGAGGTAGACGGTCAGGCGCCCGGTGGTGGCGGGGACGGAGGTGCGGGCGAAGCGGAGGCCGATCGGGAAGCCGAAACGGCTGTCGGACTCGGTGACGGTGTAGCTGACGAGGCTTACACGGATGTCGATGGTGTTGCCGTCGATGTCCATGCGGTAGACGGTGCGTGAGTTGCTGTCATGGTTGCTGCGGGCGTCGACCCAGAGGTTGTGGAAGCCGTCGCGGTAGAGGCCGTCCATCTCGAAGTTTTCCCAAATGACATGGTGCGGCCAGGGGTTGCGGCGGTGAGTGACGAGCCAGGGTGTGGTGCGGGTGTAGTCGACGGCGTGGCCGCGGCCGGGCTGGATTTCGATGTGGTGGACGTAGCCGTCGGGATAGAGGGCCTGAATGGAGTCGAGGGCTTGGCCGGTGATCTGCGTCAGGCGGTTGCGCAGGAAGCCGCTGTCCTGCTCGCCGGTATGGAAGGTGAATGCGGTGTTGCGGAGATTTTCGACGGGAGCGTTGACGAGGGGTTCGCCTCCGGCCATCGGTCCGGCCCCGGCAAGGTAGTCGGCGTAGAACGAGGCGAGGCGCTGGCTGCCGTAGCCTCCTTCGGAGATTCCGGTTATGTAGATGGCGTCGGGGTCGATCGAGTCGGTGCGCAGCATGATCTGGCGCAGGAGTTTGCGCCAGGCCCATTGTTTGGATTTCTGCCACCAGCGGTAGTATTGTCCGGTATTGGGGATCTGCGGGATTACGTAGATCGACGGGGCGTCATTGAAACTGCGGGCGAGTTTCAGGCCGGTGATCCATTCAGGATATTTCGGCCCTGAGCCGTGGAGGTAGATGATGAGCGGGTATTTTCCGCCGGTGCTGTCCGAGGGGGTGCCTTTGGTGCCGAAGAAGAATGGCAGAGTAGCGTCCGGTTCGAGGTCGGCGGGGAGCCGCCATCTGACGGCATGGTCGTTTTTGATGGTGGGGGTGAAGCCGTCGAGCGGGGAGAGCACGGAGGGGAGTTTCTCTTCGTCGAATCCGGCGTTGGCCTGCTGCCATTGCTCCCAGATGCGGGCGCTGACTTCGGCTATGTGACGGGAGCTGACGGTCAGGTCGGAGGCAAAGGCGGCTGTGTCGCCCCTGAGAGCGGCGGCGAAGTGGTCGCGGATGGCGTTGTAGTCGATATTGTCAGGCTTGGCGCTGGTTTTGGCTGTGGCTACGAGGGCCTGGACGGGGAGAGTGATGATGAGGAGGAGGCGCAGGAGGCTGAGGCGTTTCATTCGGTCAGATCTTTTTTAACGGGTGCGGGAAGAGTGGTCGGAATGGTGGTTGCGGAGGGTGAGAGATAGGCGGCGCGGCTGTCGGTGGCGATCAGGACGCAGTCCTGAGCCGGGGCGCCGTCGATCTTCCGGGGATCGAGGGACAGTTTGCCGTTCTTGCGGCGCTCGATATAGAGCAGGGTGCCGTCGGCCGGGTTCATGAGCCAGAGGTCTTTTTCACGACCGGAGATGCGCGAGAGGTCGAGGTCCATCGGGCGCGAGGTGTGGTTGTAGACCATGAGCCAGTCGGCGCCGCGGGTGGCGAGCAGACGGTCGTAGCGGATGCCGTTGTTGCGGACTATGAGGCTGTCGGCAACACGGTCGAAGTAGGGGAAAGCGAGGATCAGGTGCTTGAGGTGTTTCATCTGCCGGCGTCCGGGGTCGGAGAGGGCTTTCCACCATGGCTTGGCCTCGGCATCGGCGAAGTAGGCGGGGTTGACGCCTGGGCGGACAAACTGCATGATGGCGTTGTGGCCGTAGGTGTGGCCGCAGGAACCGGCGAAGACTGACCAGTAGGCGTAGCGGCGGACATCAAGATCTGTCCAGCGGGGTTCGAGGTCGGAATGGAGGCCTTGTGGAATATCTTCGTAGCTCGGCTCGCCGTCGAGGACGGGCTTGAGCGGAGAGTGGACGGTGGCGGAGTCGACATACATCCAGGAGTCTTCCTCGGTGCCGTCGGGGATGGGGTAGTCTTTGTTGCCCATGCGCTGGTTGTAGCGGCGGTGTCCGCTCTGGAACATGTTGAAATCGAGCCATGGGCGGTCGTTGAACCAGCGGGCGGAGGTGGTGCGTCCGCGCGGATGGAAGGTCATGAGGTGACCGGGATCGAGAGCGCGGATCGAATTGGCCAAGGCGTCCCATTCAGCGGTCCTGATGTTGCCCTGGATGTCACCGCCGATCATCCAGATGATGTTGGGGCGTGAACCGTAGCGGCGGGCGAGGAATTCGCCGTAGGCTCTGGCCTGGTCGCAGTTCATGAGTTCGGCTTTGACGAGACCGCCCCAGATGCAGTCCATAGCAATGTAGATGCCCTCTCGCTCGGCGAGGCCGACGATGTAGTCGAGGTGGTCCCAGTAGCCGTAGCCGGGCAGAGAGTCGATGGCGGCGAGGTTCCATCCGTCGGGGTGGGAAGGTGCGCCGTAGGTGTTGTAGGCGGGGACGCCGTTGATGACCTGGATCTGCACGACGTTGAAGCCATCTTCGGCGGTGCGGCGCAGGTAGTGGGCTGCTTCGTCACGGTCGAGGCGTTCGGGCAGAAGCCAGCCGGTGTCGCCGAGCCAGAAGAAGGGAGTGCCGTCGGTGTGGCAGAGGAAACGGTGGTTGTCGGAAACGCGGAGAGGGCCGTGGGACCAGGGGCGTTCGGCTCCCTGCGCGGTGAAAGCAAGGGCTACAAGACAGACGGCGGTCACGAGGCGCGCAAGATACTGGTGGAAATTTTTCAGCATGGTATCGTGATTTCGTTGGTTTTACAGATTTTACGTGAGGCGGATTTCCGGCCAATGACTGGACAGAAGTGCAAAATTAGCTAATAAATTGCTGATTAAGGTTAAGGAGAGGGGGCGTTTAGAAGATTTAACAAATCATGGTGTAAATTCGATTGTATATATAGATAAAATCCTTACCTTTGCGCCCACAAAAATTGAACATACACATAAACACTTCACAACCATGTACTGGACACTCGAATTAGCATCAAAACTTGAAGACGCACCCTGGCCCGCAACCAAGGAAGAACTTATAGATTACGCCATGCGCTCCGGCGCTCCGATGGAGGTCATCGAAAACCTTCAGGAGATGGAGGACGAAGGCGACACCTACGAATGTATCGAAGACATCTGGCCCGACTATCCTCAGAAAGAAGATTTCTTCTTCAATGAGGAGGAGTATTAAGCTCTGATTTTAGTGCAAATATTTAATAATCAATGGTCAAACGAATCAAGTTTGTTTGACCATTGGTGTTTTATAGCCTTAAATAGCGCGGTTTGTTTGGCTAAAATCCGAGTATTTAGAAAGAACCGAGCTTTTGTTCGTATATAAATCTGTCAAAAGTTGCATATGTGAAAATGTCAGCGAAACAACGAACAAGCATAACGACACTCAGATTCAAACTCCATTAGCATAACATGAATATAGAATAGAATACCCGACAGGCAAAGCGTCTTTTGTTGTGAAATAAAACTCAAATCTCAAATTAATTTATTAAATTTGCATATGAGTATGTAATCCTCGTTAATTATGAGGAATCTACCTAGTCTTATATTGCAAATAGATGGAATTACTTGATAACCGCAGACCATCCGGTTACATTTCATAAATGGGTGGGCTCGTGCAACAATCCTGAGCTTCTGGCAATCGGCGACAACAGTGCTTTGATATTCTACAGCGACTTCTATTATCCCGACGAAACCGGAGTGAAGCGCAAGACCATACTCTGCCGCGAAATCAAAGTGGAAATTGAATAGTACCGCTCACAATCTAAACAGACAACTGAAATATGAAATTTATGAGAGCAATGATGGCTGCGGCCATCGGATTGTCGGCACTGATGCCGGCAATTGCAGCATTCGCCGACAATGCGCCGGCGCCTTATCTCGATGTCAACCGTCCGATTGAAGAAAGGGTGCAGGATGCGCTCAGCCGCATGACCACAGAGGAGAAGGTTGCTATCATCCACGCTCAGTCGAAATTCAGTTCGCCGGGGGTGCAGCGTCTTGGCATTCCCGAACTCTGGTGTACCGACGGTCCCCACGGCATCCGTCCGGAGGTTTTCTGGGATGAATGGAACCAGGCCGGCTGGACCAACGATTCCTGTACTGCTTTCCCGGCGCTGACATGCCTTGCGGCTACATGGAATCCGGAAATTGCGGCTCTCTATGGCAAATGCATCGGAGAGGAAGCCCGTTACCGTGAGAAAGATGTATTGCTCGGTCCGGGCGTGAATATCTACCGCACTCCGCTCAACGGCCGTAATTTCGAGTATATGGGTGAAGATCCCTATCTCGCCTCCGTAATGGTCGTGCCATACATCAAGGGGGTGCAGAGCAACGGTGTGGCCACCTGCGTGAAGCATTATGCGCTCAACAATCAGGAGCAGCGCCGCCACACTACTGACGTTGATCTGAGCGATCGCGCCCTTTATGAAATCTATCTGCCGGCATTCAAGGCGGCAGTGACAGAGGGTGGCTCATGGTCGATAATGGGTTCTTACAATCTGTACAAGGGACGTCATGTCTGTCAGAACAGCCGCCTGCTGAAAGATATTCTTCGCGATGAGTGGGGATTTGATGGGACCGTGATCTCTGACTGGGGTGCTGTGCACAACACGGAGCAGGCAATCGACGGTGGTCTCGATCTTGAGTTCGGCTCATGGACCAACGGCCTTTCCGAGGGGATGAAAAACGCCTACGACAGTTATTTCATGGCTTATCCCTATCTGAAACTCATCAAGGAGGGTAAGACGGACACCAAAGAACTTGACAAGAAGGCCGGCAATGTGCTGCGGCTGATTTTCCGTACGGCCATGAATCCCTCGAAGCCTTTCGGTTCGATGAATTCGCCCGAGCATGTGGCCGCCGCTCGTCGTATTGCCGGTGAAGGGATTGTGTTGCTTAAAAACGATGGCAATCTGCTGCCGCTCGATCTTACGGGTAAAAGGAAGATTGTTGTGGTAGGTGAAAACGCCATAAAAATGATGACCGTTGGCGGGGGCAGCTCGTCGCTGAAGGCGCGCAGGGAGGTGACACCGCTCGACGGCCTGAAGCAGCGTGTCGGAGAGGATGTGGATGTGGTTTATGTACGCGGATATGTGGGCGACCCTGTCATGGAGCAGGACGGCCTGAAGGTGCAGGATATTTCCGACAGCCGGAGCGCTGACGAACTGCTTGCCGAGGCTGTCGATGCTGCCCGCGGAGCAGACTACGTGATTTTCGTAGGTGGCCTGAACAAGGCTCCGCATCAGGACTGCGAGGATGCCGACCGCGAAGGGCTGGGTCTGCCTTACGGACAGGACCGCCTGATCAGCGAGTTGGCCAGAGTTAATTCCAATCTGGTGGTTGTGAATCTTTCCGGCAATGCCGTGGCCATGCCATGGATTAAGGATGTGCCTGCCGTGGTGCAGGGGTGGTTTATAGGCTCGGAGGCAGGCAATGCCATCACCGATGTGCTGTCGGGTGACGTGAACCCATCGGGCAAGCTGCCGTTTACGTTCCCGATGAGTCTGGCCGACGTCGGTGCCCATGCCGCAGGTGAATATCCCGGCAACAAGGCCGAGCTTGACGCATCGAAAGAGTGGGGCGACACCATCAGAGAGTATTACAACGACGATATTTTCGTCGGCTACCGCTGGGCCGACAAAGAGAAGACCACTCCGCTTTTCCCGTTCGGTCATGGACTGAGCTACACTTCTTTCGAATATGGCAAACCCACCGCCGATAAAAAGGTGATGACCGCTGACGACATTATCACCGTTTCTGTAAATGTGAAGAATACCGGCAGCCGGGAGGGTAGCGAGATTGTGCAGCTCTATATCGCCGACAAGAAATCGAGCCTGCCTCGTCCGGTCAAGGAACTGAAAGGTTTCCGGAAAGTGAAGCTTGCCCCCGGCGAGGATACAACTGTAAGTTTCATAGTCGACAAGACTGCGTTGAGTTTCTTCGACGACAAGAAACATCAGTGGGTTACCGAACCGGGCAAGTTCGAGGCCATAGTTGGCGCTTCGTCGCGCGACATCAAGGGTTCACTACTCTTCGAACTGAAATAAAATGCCATCGTATGCCCCGGATTTTTACCGCAAAATACACTTGTCTATTACCGCAAATAATTGCGTAATGTCCTTATATTAAGCAATTAATAGATTCTTCAACGAGGAGGAGTACTAAGCTCTGATTTTAGTGCAAATATTTAATAATCAAGAGACTGTCTAACAACCAAAGTTAGGCAGTCTCTCTTTTATACACAAAATCTAAAGATTTAGGCTGCATTTGCCACTACTGATATAAACTTCGGGCAAAAGTTTAAATGAGGGTTCGTATAAAGCTGTTTCGCTGTTTCCGAAGACAAAAATTTATAACAAAAAGAGGATTTTGCCCATGCCTGGGCAAGTTTTCTCAGATTATGAGCAAGCGCTTTCAGACCGAAGTCGATTTTCGCTCCGGTCAGCCCCTTTAGCCTGAGTCGCCTGAACCTGCCGCATTCCTTTATCTGGCCGAACACTGCTTCCGGTTCGATCGGGCGATTACTCCTATGCTTCAACCCCTGCTCACTTGTAAGAAGCTCTCTTGCTCTGGCTTTATAGTCGTCAAGCGTGTGGTTCACTTCTATCTGTCGGTCGCGTTTGGATTTATGACATTGTCCCCTTAGG
>UQVH01000002.1 GCA_900544535.1 uncultured Bacteroidales bacterium
CGGTTTAGGCCGCCCCCGCCGCTTGGGCATCCCCTCGCCAGAAGGAGTGAGGAGATTTGATGATTCTTACCTCAAAGTTTTGCACTTCGATCTGGAATCTTCACTTAAAAGTTCAATTTAAGGGTCCTATAGCGTCCTGACAGGCGATGAAAATGTCTGAGTGTTAAACTGTTTGGCCGTTTCGGTAAAAATGGTTTTATTTGTAGCCAAATTCCATTATCACAGACTTCGATATGCACTTCATAAATTATATAGCACTTATCGGCAAACGTAGAGAGATAACGCCTCTTTACATTCCTGACAATATACATCATGAACTTCTCAGATGGTTATGCGGTTTCCCGCATACCATTGAGCATTATATCTATGGTTATGGATTGTATAATATGGTGATCAATCTCGGAGAACGCGCCGGAGTAAAGGTGACATTTGTCTATGAGGATTCATATAACGACATAATCGAAAATGTCCATTTTAAGGCTTTGCACCCGGGTCTGAAAGTGTTCCTGGATTGTACCGTGACAGATGACGAAACGCAAAACATGCGGAATTTTTTTGCTTCGTATATCGGCGACGGACAGTCTACGCTTTTGTCGTTCAACGATTTCTCTGATCTGAAAATTCCGCTTGTGAAGAGCCGTGAACAATATCTCGAGTTTCTTGAGAGCTACTGTAAGAGCAATTTTCCAGCCTTTATGGCAGAAAAGACAGCCCCACACGAGCTAAGCAGTGAATTTGACAGGGGGATGCTGTTCAGTCCGACTAACTGCAATACGCTGACTCTTCATGCCGCTGCCGGAGATTTTGCATTTGAAATCGCTTCTGTAACAGACGATGAGCGGCGGAATGAATCGTATGAGGCGATTCTTCAGCACAAGACGTTCAATCGTCAGGACAAACTGATCAGGCAGCTCGGCCAGTTTGATAAACTGGAATCACATTTTCTTACAACCGCTGATCTGGCTCCATGGATGCTGAGTCAGCGGAAAAGTCCGCTGATAATTTCAATGCCTTACAATTCATCGGATCTCGCAGCGGTTATAGACAAAAGTAAAGCCGACGATGAATTCAAACCTATCCGGCGTGTTTTGAAGAAGTTGTTTACCATAGGGCAGACAAGCAACTATACGGTAGACAGAATCAATGACGGCGAGACTGATTCCCGGTTATTTGTGGACTTAATGCAGGAATGCCTTTTCCCGCGTAGCAGATTTCTTGATATAGTCAGCAGTTTTCATGCTTCCCGGCGTTTCTCCCCGTCGCTTCGCTTGCCTATGGTCGGAAATGATATCAACTACTATCTTTCGCGTGTAGCACCGGGAGTGATCCATCGGCTGTATGATTCACACAAAAAGAAAAAATCGCTTATTCAGGCGTTTAAAGAGATCGGTATCCAACTTTCCCGACGCGAATTGTCGGAAGCCGCCAGAAGTTATATTTCCGGATGCGAACGTCAGATTGTGGCGATAACCGATCTGCCTGTTGAATGGATGGATATGAACGGTGTACCATTGGGCTTTTCGCATGATGTATGCCGTATGCCGGAAGTGCCGTATGCGTCCGCTTTGCAAAATTATGTCATCTCTCAACTTCCGTGTCGATTTGTCGGCAAGGATATAATCAGCAGAACCATGGTGGTGTTCGGTTCGGATGACGAGTGTTTCAGACCGTTTCAGGAAAAGGTTGCGAAGCAGTCAGAAAAATCGGGTTATAAGACCATCCGCCCGAAGACGGTTGAAGAGCTGCGTCTTGCAGTGGAGAGTGAACGGCCTCAGTTTTTGATTTTTGACACTCATGGCGGATATGACAAGGACAGTCATGAAAGTTATCTTCATATCGGAGATGAGAGATTGTATCCGGAGGCAGTTGCGGCCACGCACATATCAGCCCCGTTGATATTCATGTCGGCATGTAGCACAGCTCCGGTCTATAATCTTACCAAGACTGTTGCCAATGCTTTTATAGGTGAAGGAGCCATAGCCGTGACCGCCGCATACATGCCCTTGCCTGTTTTGGAATCATCCGTTACTTATATGCGAGTGTTGCGTCTGCTTGAGGAAGCATCCACAAAGATGATACACAAAAACTGGCTGTCGTTCATAAGCCATGTGCTTCGCACTTCGTCAATCCATGAATCATTTGTAGAGCACCATCTTGATTCAAAGGGCGGGAATCCGGATATTCTTAAAGTCCAGTCACAACAAATCCTGGAAGCCATTCCTTTCAGTAGCCGGCGAGATGTATTCAGATCATTACTGAAAGGGATCTCGGTCGGAGGTGAGAGGATTACCTCTGAAAACCATATTCCGAACTATCTGATGTACACAACCATCGGGCGTGCCGATCTCGTGGATTTTGAGGTATATCATGAAACATTGTCAAAATCTGTTGAGACTCAGCGGGAAACGGAATGACGAATCCATTGGGCCGTTGTTGCTTCCCAGTCAGCCTATACTGATGCGTTGTATTACAGTCCGGCGATTGCTGTCACTCTGCGGGAGATTCCGAAGTTGGTTTCGGCAATCGAGGCGAGCGTCTGTGCGGCTTCTTTGGGATCTGTATTCGCCGGATCGAGTCGGCGGGCGAAGTGTTCCTGAAGTTCGAAATAGTTGTCCGGGGTGTCCGCATAGAGGCGCGTCTTGAAAAATTCCATCCGGCTGAAAGGGGTGTCGAGTATGGCGGCAAGCCCTGAGAGAAGAAAGCGCGACAGACGCATGAGTTCGTCTTCGGTATACGAGGCCGGATCTTTCATTCGCTCGATTTCCTCAAGTACCAGCTTGCGGACCTCGCTCACGGAATCGCATGCGGTCTGTGTCGAGATCGTGATGAAACTCTGCTCCGGATAGCCGAGAAGCGCTGCTGAAATGCCGTAGGTCAGCCCGCGGGCCTCACGGATATTTAACATCAGACGGCTTCCGAAATATCCGCCGAGCGCAGTGACTGTCGCGCGGAGCGGCACGAAATCCGGATCAAGGCGTCCCGGCGCGGGAATCATCATTTTTACTGCACTTTGCTGTGATCCGGGCAGCTCGACATAAACTTCTCGCGGACTTTCGGCTGCGGGGGCGAATGAAAGGGGCGCCTGCTGATAGCTCGTGCCGGATGCTATGCGGGAAAAGGCGTCAATGACGAGCGATTCGATCTTGTCGGTGATATTGCCTGAGAGGAATACATGGATGTCGCTCGTGGCAAGACGGGAATAGTGGAATTCGCGCAGATTCTCCGTAGTCAGTGACAGAATCTGCGGAGACGATTCGGTGCGTGATAGGGGAGATCCGGCTCCGTAGACGAGCGGCCGGATAGCCTCGTCGGCCAGGAAGGTGACTTTTCTGCGGTCGATGTCTGTTTTTGCCGCCTGTCTGCGCAGGATGCCGTTGGCAGCTTCCTGCGGAAATGTCGGATGGAAAACGATGTCGATCAGAATTGGCAGCAGTTCCCCGAATTTCTCATTGAGGCTGGAAAGGGTGATGGAGGTATAATGAGTGGAAACCGATGTTCCTGTCCATGCTCCGGCATATTCCAGCCGGGCAGCTATGTCGGCTCCGCTGTAATGGTTCGTCCCCTCGGCGAGCATTGATGCTGTGCAGGATGCCAGTCCGGCTACCGGTTCTTCGGCTATGCCGCCCGGCAGGGCTATTGTCAGACGGTTGACATCGACTTCGCTTCCGGTTTCGATATATATGCGTAGGCCGTTGTGGAGCGATATGACGCGTGGCGATGAGAGACGGAGTTGTCCGAAACTGTGGACTTTCGGCGGAATGGAACGGTTCATATAGCAGTCAGGTGGAGGGGAGAGTGCTTAGCGGTTGAATATGGAGTCAAGTTTCTGTTCGATTATAGTGTTGAGCACTTTTTTGCGGGCTTCTTCCGGGCTCGGTTCCGATGAAACGGTGCCGCTTGTCACCGGGGTTACAGTCTGTGTGGCAGGTTTTGCTTTGGCAGGATGCGGACGTGATTTGGCGCTCTGTCCGTCGGCGCCCTTGCGCGACGGGAGAGAAGTGACAGGGGTGAAGCCGAAGGGTTCTTCAGCCGTGACTGTGCCGGTGACTGTGGGTTGAGGTGTGCGGTCGGGGAGAGGCGCAGTCTCACGCGCCGTATTTGATGCGGGAGTGTTGGAGGCAAGCATGTCGTGATATTTCTCGACGTAACCGGCTCCTGCATATGTCCGTCTGAAATAATCGGCGTTGATGTCACTGACGATCACTCCTTTTGATGAGGATGAGTGGATCATCTGTCCGTCGCCAATATAGATCCCCACATGAGAGATCTTCTTACCACCGCCACCCGAAGTATCAAAAAAGATGAGGTCGCCCGGCATAATCTCGGTCTTCGGCATAGGACGGCAGAAGCTGGCCTGTTCGGCAGAATTGCGCGGCAGCTTCAGTTGGAGCGCGCTGCGGTAGACGTTCAGCACCAGACCTGAACAGTCTACTCCATTGCGGTCCTCGCCACCATATTTATATGGAGTCCCTATCCAGCGCTTCGCTTCCGTCAGCAGGGCATGTGACTGGGGAGCCAGTGAGGACGGAATCTCGAAAGTCTTCTGGTCAGGCCTGGTGGCGCCTTCGACAGGCGTAGTCTTGTGGACCGTGGCATTGGAAGAGCGTGAAGCACCGCATGACGAGAGCAGCATCGAACCTGCGATCGAGGCGGAAATGAGCAGGGAAATGGATAAACGTGACATCATGACGCAAATTTAATCATTTTTCCTGACAGGCAACCATTAACGGACAGTTACAAATGACGGCTAAAGTGGTAAATATATCTTAAAAACGTAAATTGTCTACTTAAATTATTTTAAACCTGTCAGTTTTTGGCCTGTAACCATGTAACACAGCACACTTTTTGCCGTCTAATAGTCAAAACAGAAATTCATCAGAATTCATCGTACAAACATAGTAAGCACAAAATTATAGTAAAGCAAATGAAATCAAGCAGCAAAATCATTATGCTCGCTGCCGCAACGGCAGTAGTAAGCTCGGCCATCACAGCCTATGCCATGAAGCAGGCGCTTTTCCCGGCTGATGAGCCTCAGAGCTTCAATGAACTTTTTGCAGGCTCTGCCACGGCCCAGGGACACGTGACGAGAGTCTCGCAGCTCCCGGCCAATACGTCAGACTTCACCAGGGCGGCCGAAAGCACCATCAACGGTGTTGTTTCGATAAAGAGCTATGCCACGCCCCGCGGCTATTCACGTCAGCAGGGTGGCGGCTTCTTTGATGATCCGTTCTTCGAATACTTCTTCGGGTCGCCCGGCGGAAGCCGCCGCAGCCAGCCTCAGCAGCAGGAACAGCCCAAGCAGCAGCCATTGGGACTCGGATCGGGCGTGATCATCAGCAACGACGGTTATATCGTGACCAACAATCATGTCATCGACGAGGCAGAGCGTCTTGAAGTGACCCTCAACGACAACCGCACGTTTGACGCTACCGTTGTGGGTGCCGATCCAACCACCGATCTCGCACTTATCAAGATCGACACCAAAGACCTTCCGGTGATCCCAATGGGCGACAGCGACGCTCTCAAGGTCGGCGAGTGGGTGCTTGCCGTAGGCAATCCTTTCGGATTCACCTCCACTGTCACTACCGGTATTGTTTCCGCTAAAGGACGCAGCATCGGCAACGGAGGCCACGGACGCATGACAATCGAGTCGTACATCCAGACTGACGCAGCTGTCAATTCAGGCAACTCCGGCGGCGCGCTTGTCAACCTTGCGGGTGAACTCATCGGCATCAACACCGCCATTTACAGCCAGACCGGAAGCTATGCCGGATACTCGTTCGCGATCCCGACCTCGATTGTAAAGAAAGTGGTCAGCGACCTCAAGCAGTTCGGCACCGTGCAGCGTGCTGTTCTCGGAGTCTCCATTTCGGAACTGACAAATGAAATTGCGAAAGAGCATGGCATCACAGCCGTGACCAAGGGTGTCTACGTCGGCGAGATCAGCGACCGCAGCTCTGCAAAAGAGGCAGGTCTTCAGAAAAACGACGTGATCATCAGCATCAACGACATACCAACCGACAACGTGGCTCAGCTTCAGGAACAGGTAGCCAAATATCGTCCCGGCGACAAGATCAAGGTGACATACGTGCGCGACAACAAGACCAATTCCGTCACAGTGCAGCTGCGTAACATGCAGGGAAATACCCAGGTGACCAAAGCCGGTGATTTCACCGATCTTGGCTGTGCGTTCAAGAAAGTCGATGAGTCTACTTTGCGTCAGCTCGGTCTGAGCAACGGTGTGCAGGTGACCGGTCTCTCCAAAGGCCGCTTCCAGGAAGCCGGAGTGAAGGAAGGATTCATCATTACTTCGATCAACAATTCGCGCATCAGCTCGCCTGAGGATGCAGAGAAGATGTACAAGGCAATCATGAAGGGTGGTGCCGACGAGAAAGTCATGATTCTCCGCGGTGTCTATCCGACAGGCAAACGCGGCATCTATGCCGTTGATCTTTCAGGTGTTGAGTAACACACCTTAAAGAGACTCTCTCTAAAAGACAGAATAAGGAAATACGGACAACTCCGGTTTCACTCAGAGTGGTGAACGACAGGAGTTGTCCGTATTGTTTTTTATCCGCGGACCATGGTGGTGGGGCATCGGTCCGCGGATGTTTCTTGTTCAATTTCCGATCAGAGTGCGGCGATCACTTCGATCTCGACGAGAACCTGTTTGGGAAGCTCGCGCACGGCAACAGCCGAGCGAGCGGGGAAAGGTTCGTTGAAATTCTCGGCATATACCTCGTTCATTTCGCCGAAGAGTTTCATGTCGGCAAGGAAGACAGTGGTCTTAACCACGTTGTCAATGCTTGCGCCGGCTGCGGCGAGGATGGCTTTAACATTGGCGAGCGACTGAGCGGTCTGGGCCTTGATGCCTTCGGGTACTGTGCCGGTGGCGGGATCGACGGGGATCTGGCCTGAGCAGAAAAGCAGATTGCCTGCCTTGATTGCCTGGCTGTAAGGACCGATTGCTCCGGGAGCTGCTGTTGTTGCGATTACTTCTTTCATGATTGGTTTAAATTTGGGGTTAATTATTAAATTGGAGATAGGGGTTTTATTCGTTTTGTGAAAACTGGATGTCAGCTAATTGCGTGCTGTCTGCCTCGTTGTCGATGAGTTCGGAAAGGCGGTCGAGAATAGCGGACAGAAGTTTGAAATTCCGGTCGAATTCAGGGATGAAATCAGATGCGCCGTGCTTGTCGAGTATATTCAGCACATGGCCTAAGGTATAGTGTTCAGGACTGGTGGAGGGAACCAACGGCGGATCGCTTTCGTCAGGACTTCCGTCAGCGACGGCCAGACGCACTATCAGGCCGCAGTCGATGAGTTCCGTGACTATCATTCCGGTCAGTCTCGGCGGAATGAGGAATTGGTCTGACAGGGCGCCGATATTGACAGGTTTCTCCTGACGGCGGAAGCGGCGCAGAATGACTGTCAGGACGGCCACGCAGACTTTCCGGCGATAGTCCGTAGAGATTGCCGTGATCTGCTTTTCATATGAGAACATATTGATGCTCTGTGAAGAGCGGCAGACAAGAGCGCCCGCGAGGGTGATCAGCCACGACAGCTGCATCCATATCAACATCAACGGCAGGAAAGAGAAACTACCGTATATGGCATTGTATTTGGACACATAGATCTGTCCTGTAACGAACAGCCATTGCAGCACCTGAAAAGCTGTTCCGGCGAGGACTCCTGCGATCAGAGCGTTCTGGAATTTGACTTTCGTGTTCGGAATGAGCATATAGGCTCCGGCGAAGAAAAGCCACGACAGGGCTACCGAGGCAAGATCGAGGAGATCGCCGATGAAAGGAGTGATGTCCGTAAACGGCAGCAGTTTCTGTATTGTGTTGGACATAAAGATCTGCAGACCGCTTGAACATATCATCAGCACCGGTAGTATTATGAAGATCGCCAGATAATCAGTCACTTTGCGGGCAAATGGGCGATCGACCGTTACTCCCCAGATGTCGTTGAACGACTCCTCGACACTGTCAAGCAGCGAAACCAGAGTCCATAGGAGAAAAACGATGCCGACACCCACGAAGATTCCTTCCGATGCCTGTGCAAGGCAGGAATCAACGAACGAAAAGGCCATTTCGAGAGCGCGGTGCTGCGACGGAAGATACTGGTAGAGCTGGTTTTGCAGAAGATTCTGAAATCCGAAGCCGCGGCCGATCGCGAACAGCAACGCAAGTGCGGGGACTATCGCAAGCAATGTACGGTAGGTCATCGCGCAGGCCTTTGACTGAAGATCGGAACTGAGGAATGTGCGGACCGTCAGGTTGAGGGTCTTGACGATCTTTACTTTCAGCGTGTCGCGTTTGTCTTCCCATACGCCTTCGGAACAATATTCCCAGATGGCTATTGCCCGATCTTTAAGGCGTTGGACGCGCGAAGACTCCCGATTGTCATCGGCTGACGGATTTTTCTTTTTCTTCGTGAAAACCATTTTCGGTAAAATGTGTGTGTTGCGGTTTGGATTAAGATGCGGGGCTGACACTGTCTTTTTCGACAAATGTCCTTGAGGCCTGACTGCGGGCGATGTCAACCGTGCGTGTCAGACGTTCTTTTTCAAGCGATGCCACCTTGAAACGGCGTATTGTAGCGGCATAGTCATAGGCGAGTGCGATTTCGCGGGCCTGTGCGGCTGGAAGAGCCATTGAATAACTTGAGGCGCCGTTGAATGTCAGGCGAATGTTACGGCCAAGATTCTCGCTGATGAATTTTCCGACCGAATCACATTCGACACCCATGAAAGTGATCACTTCGGCGCCCATCGAGCGGTCGTTGCGTTCGCCGTCATGGCCTACCACTGAAGTCGTTGCGCTCCGCCCGTCGGCGCTGACCGTCACGGATGTGCTTTTGACGCTTTTGGCTTTAAGCGATGAGATAAGATAGAAATTGCCGTCGGGACTGACTCGGCCCTGAAGTCCGTTGGTGCCTATGAATGCCGAAGGATTGGCGCTTGCGGCCACATAGTAGCCCTCGATAGGATTTTTGACGAATTTCATCTGACGCTGAAGCGAATCGCCCAGTGCGCCGAGAACGGCTGTAAGCGAGTCGGCTTCCTGAAGTTTCAGTACGCTAAGCCCTTCGGTGGCCCGTGTAGCCAGATGGAGAGCTTCGCGGCGCACGTCGATCTCACGCGGATAGCGGCTCTTGAGAGTGTCGATCAGTTCAATGGCTTTGGTATAATCGTGGTTGTCATAGGCAGTGCGCGCCTCTTCGAGCAGCGCGTTTGCCTTCTCCGTGTCGCCTGAGCCTGAACATGCGCTTGTGCCTGCAATAAGGAGGCCGAGAACCGAAAGCCGGAGTGCCCGGCGGAATATTCTGAGGTCAGTTGCTGCGTTGTACATCTTTTATGCCTTTGATGGTTTTGATTTTCTTTATTATGTTGTTCAGCGACTCGGTGTTGCTGATGCCGATCACAAGGAATCCTGAGAAAATGCCGTCAGACGAGTCGATGGAAATGTTGCGGAGGGTGACATCTTTCTCCTTGTTGATGATCGAGGTGATGTTGGTGACGATGGTGATATCGTCGTTGCCGACGATCCTGAGCGTTGCCGCGAAATGTGAGCCTACTTTCCCGGACCAGCGGGTACGGATGACACGATAGGGATATTTGTAGCGGATGTGCTCGGCGTTCGGGCAGTCATTGCGGTGGATTTTGATGACGCCTTCGGCCGAGACGAAGCCGAACACGTCGTCTCCGAAAATAGGGTTGCAGCAGCGCGACAGTCTGTAATTTATACCTTTGATGTTGTCGCCGATAATCAGAATGTCGTCCGAGCCGGATTCCTGGCGGTGTTCGCCGTTGTCGAGCAGTTCGAACTCCTCGGCGCTGCGGCGCTCGCTTTCGGCCTTGCGGTCGGCGCTTTCAATGAGTTCGTACTGTGTGATGACATCGTTGACGTCGATGATCTCGTCGGAGATAGCCCGGTAGAAGTCTGTCACCGTGCGGTAGCCCATCTTCTTGATGGTGCGCATCAGGTAGCCCTCTTCAAGTTCGATCTTGCGGTTCTTGCAGCGGCGCTGAAGAAGTTCCTTGCCAAGTTCGGCCGAGCGGTTGGCGCGCTCGTTGAGTGTCTGCTTGATCTTGTTGCGGGCCTTGGATGTGACCACGAAACTCAGCCAGTCCTGTTTCGGAATCTGTCCGGGAGCGGTGGTGATCTCAACCGTGTCGCCCGAATGGAGCTTATAGTTGAGCTTGCGGTTGCGTCCGTTGACTTTTCCGCCCACACATGTGCAGCCGAGTTTGGAGTGGATGTTGAAAGCGAAGTCAAGCACGGTGGCTCCCAACGGCAGACGGTAGAGATCGCCGCGGGGAGTGAAGACGAACACCTCTTTGTCGTAGAGGTCCATCTTGAAGTTTTTCATCAGCTCCATCGGGCCGTCGGCGGTTTCAAGAATATCGCGGATGTTGTTCATCCACGAATCGAGATCGCCTTCGCTCTTGATACCTTTATACTTCCAGTGCGCGGCAAGACCTTTTTCGGCAATGAGGTCCATGCGCCGTGTGCGTATCTGTACTTCCACCCATTTGTTGTCGGGGCCTTTGACGGTGGTGTGAAGAGATTCGTAGCCGTTGCTTTTCGGGATCGACAGCCAGTCTTTCATACGTGCCGGATTCGGGGTGTACATGTCCGTCACGATGGAATAGACATTCCAGCAGTCGGCCTTTTCCCGTTCGAGAGGCACATCGAGTATGATACGGATGGCGAAGAGATCGTAGATCCCGGAGAGTTCAACCTGCTGTTTGCGAAGCTTGTTCCAGATCGAATAGATCGATTTGGTGCGGCCCTTTATCTCGTATTTCAGACCGGTTGTGTCGAGTTTGGCTTTCAGGGGGGCGATGAAATCGGCTATATAGGCGTCGCGGGCCACTTTGGTCTCGTTGAGCTCGGCGGCGATTTTGCTATAAGTCTCGCGGGCCGTGTATTTGAGCGACATATCTTCAAGATCGCTCTTGATTTTATAGAGACCGAGACGGTGGGCGAGCGGTGCGTAGAGGTAGTTGGCCTCAAAAGCCGTGTCGGTGACAAATTTTTCGTCGGGGTGGTGATTGATGGTGCGCATGAGTATCAGGCGCTCCACGATCATGATGATGATTACGCGTATATCTTCGGCGAACGTCATCAGCAGACGTCGGAAATTGTCGGTCTTGACCACACCCTGTTTTCCGTAGAGCGAGGAGACCTTGATCAGTCCTCCGACTAAACGTTCGACATCTTCGCCCCACACTTTTCTGATCTGTTCCGGAGAGAAAGCCTCTTCCATACAGAGACCGTATGTCATGGTAGCAATGATCATGTTACGGTCCGGTGATACCATCTGACAAAGGGCGATCGCCGTGCGCATCGAATGAAGCACACGGTTGATGCCG
Organism: uncultured Bacteroidales bacterium; assembly: GCA_900544535.1. Lineage (GTDB taxonomy): Bacteria > Bacteroidota > Bacteroidia > Bacteroidales > Muribaculaceae > Duncaniella. The sequence continues at coordinate 11,384 of UQVH01000002.1, forward strand.
TGGCGGTCAACCGGCGATTTGTCTCTGGTGTAGGCCCTTGCCACCGCTTTCTTTACGGTGGCGAAATCTCCCGGCGAAGCAACTTCAGAAGCCTCACGCAGAAGAGTCCGCGTGAGTGCTTTGAGTTCCGAGGCTTCGGTGGGGGTGAATATCGGTTTTTCCATTGTGTAAGTGAGTGTAGGTGGAGGAGTTGCGTGTGGTGCGGAATTTGTATTGATCCTGAGATCAGTCTCTGCGGTAGATGCAGGCGCCAATCGAGTTCAGGCGCGTATCGATCGACTGATAGCCGCGGTCGATCTGGTCGATGTTGTCGATCCGCGAGACACCGCGCGCACTCATTGCGGCGAGGAGCATAGCGATACCGGCACGGATGTCGGGCGAGTGCATCTGGTTGGCCCGCAAGGGTACTTTGTGGTCAAGTCCGATCACAACGGCTCTGTGAGGATCACAGAGCATGATCTGCGCTCCCATGTCAATCAGACGGTCGACGAAGAAGAGTCGGCTTTCAAACATCTTCTGGTGTATCAGCACACTGCCGCGACACTGAGTTGCGGTCACAAGCATCACCGACAGAAGGTCGGGTGTGAGACCTGGCCACGGGGCGTCGGCTATGGTCGGTATCGAGCCATCGAGATTGGTCTCGATTTCGTATGATTCCTGCGAAGGAATGAAGATGTCGTCGCCGCGGCGTTCGAGGTTGATACCGAGCCGGCGGAACGAGTCGGGAATGATGCCGAGATTGTCGTAGCTGACATCCTTGATGGTGAGTTCGCTGCGGGTTATGGCTGCCATGCCGATAAAGCTGCCGACTTCTATCATGTCGGGCAGGATAGTGTGGTCGGCTCCGGAAAGTTTCTCCACTCCGGTGATTCGCAGGAGATTCGATCCGATTCCCTCTATCTTCACGCCCATTTTCACGAGTATCTTGCAGAGTTGCTGCACGTATGGTTCGCAGGCTGCATTGTAGATCGTGGTCGTCCCTTCAGCAAGTGCGGCTGCCATGACAATATTGGCGGTGCCGGTGACCGAAGCTTCGTCGAGAAGCATGTAGCAACCTTTCAGACCGCCGACAGTCACCAGATAGTAAGCCTGACGCTCTTCGTTGTAGGCAATCATGGCACCGAGTTTTGAAAGGCCGGTGATATGGGTGTCCACTCTGCGTCGTCCGATCTTGTCGCCTCCCGGTTTAGCGAAATAGGCCTGGCCGAGACGGGCGAGGAGGGGACCTACGACGAGCACCGAACCGCGGAGCGAGGCACAGCGGGCTACGAAATCGGCGCTTGAGATATACTCTTCGTCCAGATCGTCAGCCTGAAAACGGTAAGTGTCCACGTCGAGACGCTCGACCTTTACTCGCATTGCTTTGAGCAGGTTGATAAGATTGATGACGTCGAGAATGTCGGGCACGTTGCGGATGATTACAGGTTCCGAGGTTAGAAGTGTCGCGCTTATTACTTCCAAAGCTTCGTTTTTCGCTCCCTGAGGCTTGATAGAGCCACTCAGTCTGTGACCTCCTTCTATTATGTAGGTGCTCATAATTGTTATGCAGGTTTTGGGAATAGTTGAAAGGTGATGATAAAATCAGAATGCCTGACGCCCTAAATATGTTCAACTTCCGGGGTCAGTTTTATGCCGAACCGCTGTCCGACAGAGGCTATGATACGCTTTTCGAGACCGATGATTTCCGCGGGAGTCGCCTGGCGGTCAGGATTGACTATGAGTAAGGGCTGGAGATGCCACACGGCGGCGTTGCCGTCGCTATATCCCTTCCATCCGCAGCGTTCGATGAGCCATGCGGCCGGAATCTTGTAGCCTCCATCGACTTTATAGTGTGGCGGCATGTCGGGCGAGACTGTTTCGCAGATCTTTGTGAAAAGCTCTTCGCTGACCACGGGGTTTTTGAAGAAGCTGCCGGCGCTGGGAACTTTGGCGGGGTCCGGAAGTTTGGCGTCGCGTATTCCGATAACGGCTTTGCGGACAGCATGAGGAGTGAGCAGAGCCGGATCTTTTCTCTCGAAATGGTTTCTGAGAGCGGGATATGACAGATTAGGTGCCGCTAACGGACTCAGACGGTAGTCGACAGCGTGGATAATGTAGCGATTCTTGAAATCAGGTTGTTTGAAGATCGAATCGCGGTAAGCATAGCGGCAGTCTGCATTGCTGAATGTCACGAACTCTTCTTCGACTTCGTCATAGGCGTTTACGGCCACAATCGCATCGGCGGCTTCAACTCCGTAAGCTCCGACATTCTGCACGGCCGAGGCTCCCGCTTCACCCGGAATTCCCGACAGATTTTCGATGCCCCACAGCCCGCGGTCGCAGGCCCAGGCGATGACGTCGTCCATCGTCTCTCCGGCCCCGACTCGTATAATCACCTCTTCGGCATTTTCGGAAATAATGTCAATCCCTTTGACGGCACTGTGAAGGATTATGCCGGGGAAATCGCCTGTGAAAAGCAGGTTGCTTCCGGCGCCGATGTGAAATTTCTCCACATCTTTTCTGATCGATGAAAGGATGAAAGGAATGTCCTCTGCGGCGGTATATTCCATAAACTCCCCGCACTTTACGTTCATAGCGAATGTGTTGTGCGATGTCAGATTATAGTTGTCAAGAGTTCTGATCATTGTCGGATGAATTGTTTTTGATGCGAACCGAGGGCTGCCCGCAATCCGGACGGCCTGAATTCATCCACAAAAATAAGAAAAATTTCGACAGCAATCCTCCTCCGGAGCTAAAATTTCACCGCACACCGCCGCATGAACTTCCAAGTGTTCAGCTAAGCCAAGCATCCTTGATGAATTCAACAATTCGATCGCGACGCTCACAAATTTGTTTTTCACGCCATTCCCGGTCACTTTTCAAGGTCTCATAAATCTCTTTGTGAGAATAAAAAATGCTGTTATACATTTCCATAACATCTTTATCCGCCGGATTATGGTTGCTCTTGGAGGAATTGTTGCCCCAAGTGAGAAGTGAAAGGTTGCCTATATTGTTAAGATACTCGTTACAGAATTCTTCTGTGTATTCCGTGAAATCGGGCGTTTGCGGAGTGATATGATCTAATGTATTGGAAAGCGCTACATCGCGAAACACATTAGTGCATTCATCCGGAGACAATAACGGTTGACGGGCTTTGGCGCGTAGGTAGTTTTCATATTTATAGAGTACATATCTCAACTCACGGCGATAATGATACTTGTTGTCAGCGAAATAGCGCAGACAATCTCCGTCGAAATTCCAGTATGATTTGAATCCATGTTTTGCTTTGTAGGTAAGATCGGCTATAAGACTGTTATATCCGTCAGATTTGTAATTTTTGGCTACCGGTATCAGATTATTGGTGCGATATGCGCCCCAAGTATATGTCATTTTAAACAATATCTTCTCGACCAATTTCAGTGCGTTGTCAATAGCTGGGATATTTCTGATTTCCGTACCATTTCCATTATAATGACAAAGCTTTAATACCAAAGGCATAGAATTGGCTTTATCGAGGATGCAGACATCAGCAATTGGACTGTTGAACAAATGCCAAGTGTTTTCAATTTCACACATTACCGAGTAAGAATGACGTAATTCACTTGCAAAATCATTGATCCACTGTATTTTGTTATGAGAACTTTGTAGGCATCCTTTTATCGCATCCAAAGGAGATTCATAGCTTGAAAGAAATGCGGAACAATGATATCCTAATATAGTATCCTCTTTAGTTTCAAGTTTTTCAATATAGTTGTAAATTGAAGTGAATTTTGCCTCCAAAGAACGAATATTGGAGACTGCGTTTGCGGCATTGGTCCGATATATCTGGTGCATAAGATATGCCTTTAGCTTCTCTAATGTTGTCAGTCCCAGACCTCGGTCATTTTGAAATGCGAATATTTGTGTAGCGGTAAGTTTAGCACCCTCTCCGCTAAGGACAAATGTTGTTATTATAGCATTGTCTATTATGGCAAGCCATTTGAAGAGAGTTTCCGATTGCTCAGTCTCCATTTTTTCGCTAAAATAGAGTGCAGCATCACGCATACGTCGTTCGGATCTCCTTCCGGTCTCTTCCTTATAGTCGTCACAGCAACCAATGATCACTCTGTTAAAGAATGATGTATCTTCCGGAACTGTCTCAAATTTTTGATTGCCATAACGCGGTTGGAGATAGCGTTCATATATTTGTTCTGTGGCGTATTGGTTATTATTATATTCAAATGTTACAATGTTGCGTTTACGCAATTCTTTCACGAGACAACTCATGAAAATAACGGTAGTAGTCAATCTTTGCTGACCGTCAATTACTTCATAGCGGTTATTCTGTGCTTTTTCAAAAAGATAGTGGCCAAGGAAATAATTTGAATCGTCAGGTTGATCAACTATATCACTCAAATACATGTCAACTTGTCCGATACGACCATCTTTCCCGACTCTCCAAGAATAAGCTCTCTGATAGCTTGGAATTTCAAAAGAAATCATGTCTTCGCCGAAGAGACGTCCGATAGTAGTTTGGTTATCCATAATGTTTTTATTAGTGCGTTTTTAGATTGGTATTATTTGTTGGCCGTGGTTTTGAAATGGATTGTGAAGCGGGTGAGGCCGTCGGAGCCGGTTGCGAGGGAGAAGCGACAGCCGTGTTTGTGGAGCACTTCACTGATGAAAAGCAGTCCTATGCCGTGACCGTTGACCTTTGTCGAGAAGAAGGGGCTGAAAAGCATTTTGGCGGCTTCGCGGTCGATGCCGGGTCCGTTGTCGGTAACGGTAAGGGTGGGAGGAACAGCCGAGGTTTCTACCGTGATCAGTCCGTCGTTGCCGATGCTCTCGGCTGAGTTTTTCACTATATTGATCAGCACCTGTTCGAGCAGGACGGGATCGGCCATGACATCTAAAGGTCCGGCACAGAGACGGAAATCGAGAGTGATGCCGCGTCCGGCGCAAAGGCTTTCGAGCATTACGCGCCAGCTTTCGAGCAGACCGTTCAGATCGGATTTGCGCAGGTTTGCGTCCGGAATTTTGACTACATCTGCAAAGGATGTGATAAACTTGCTCATGGCCTGACAGCGCGCCTCGCAGACGCTCATGACTTCGGCAAGATCGGCGTATTTTTCTCCGGCATCCTCAAGCATGAGTCCCGCGGTGGAAAGCATGGAATTGACTCCGGCCATCGAATTGTTGACCTCGTGGGCAATGACGCGGATCACCTTCTCATAGCTCTTTTTCTCGGCGATCATCACCTCCTCAGTCAGTTTTTCGATGAGAATAAAGGGGTGGGGATAGCCCTGATTCATGAACGACAGGCGCGAGCAGCGGTAGATCATCGAGTCGTTCAGTCGTTCGGTGACGGTTTCGCCCTGACCGAGATGCTTAAGGATGGAGCCAAGTTCGGTGTTGAGGTCTGCGAGAAAACGCCCTTCGAGATCCTGACCTTTCGCGAATCCGAGAAAGGTGGCCGCGGCTTTGTTGGCCGTCTTTATGCCGTCGCGGTCAGTCAGGATCAGTATGCCCATCGGCGACACGTCGACGAGCAGATCAAGGAAATGGTTCTGCTCGCGCAGCCGAAGGCGCTCTTCCTTGAGCGAGACCATCATTGCGTTGAACATGTCGACAATCTTGTCGGCCTCATGCTGGTTTACGTGGGAGAGACGACTGCTGAAATCTTGCTCGCGCAGAAGATCGATGCCGTTGCTGATGCTCCGGATCGGTTTCATGACATTGCGGTAAAACACTATCAGCAATATCAGTGCCAATACACTTGTCGAGCGGGTGATATACATGACAGAGCTTCCTCCGTCGACCGGAAGAAGCAGTGAGCTGACGATCGAGGCACCGAGCAGCAGAATGATTATTATGAGAATCCAGCTTATCCTCATTGTTCGTTAAACTGTTATTCCATATTTTTCCATGCGCCGGTAGAGCGACTGGCGGCTGATGCCGAGAAGACCTGCTGCGCGTGAAAGATTGCCTCCTGAACCGGCTATGGCCTGTTCGACGGCTTCGCGTTCACGGAGTTCGAGACTTGAACAACGTGAGTTTTCAGGTTGGGGCAACGGGCCATCGTACAGTCCGCGGAATTCCCTTTCGCCGAGGCGGTCGCCTCCGTTGACAAGCAGTGTGCGCTCGATGAAGTTCTTGAGTTCGCGGATGTTGCCCGGATAGGGGAGCGACGAGAGAAAATCCATGGCTCCTTCGGTGATTTCCGGGACCTGACGTCCGGTCTGAGCGCAGTGGGTTTCTGTTATGTGGCGGACAAGCAGAGGTATGTCCTCCTTGCGTTCGCGCAGCGGCGGAAGAGTGACGGTGATGAGATTGATACGGTAGAAAAGGTCCTCGCGGAAGGTCTTGTCACGGACCATTGCGGGCAGATCGGCGTTTGTCGCGCACACGACACGGACGTCGGTGTGACGCTGACGGCTGTCGCCGAGCATTTCGTATGTATGCTCCTGAAGCACACGCAGCAGTTTCACCTGACAATTCAGGTCGAGTTCGCCGATCTCGTCGAGGAAGATGGTGCCTCCGTCGGCCACGGCGAAACGCCCCTCGCGGTCGGCCACGGCGCCGGTGAATGCGCCTTTGCGGTGGCCGAACATCTCGCTCTCGAACAGCGACGAGGATATGCCGCCGAGGTTGACTTTGACCATGCTGCGGTCGCGCCGCCGGCTGTTGCGGTGGATGGCTTCGGCGATCAGTTCCTTGCCCGTACCGTTTTCGCCCATGATCAGCACCGGAGCATCGGTGGCGGCTATGCGTTCGATCGTGTCGAGAACGTTCATCAACGCTGGAGAGCGACCGATGATGAACGAGCGGTCGAAGTCGCTGCCGACCTCAGCATCCCCGGTTTTCGGACTGTTAAGCTCCAGTGCCACGTTGATACGCTGGAGCAGGGCCGCATTGTCCCAGGGTTTGGTGATGAAATCAAAAGCACCTGCATGTATGCCCTCGACGGCAAGCGGTATGCTTCCCCAGGCGGTCATCAGTATGACAGGTGTTTCCGGACGGAATATCCTGATCTGGCGCAACAGGGTGATGCCTTCCTCGCCGGTAGTGGCGCGCGAGAAATTCATGTCGAGCATGATTAGTTGCGGAGCTTCGGCGCGCACGATCTCCATGGCCTCTTTGGGCCCGGAGGCCATTTTGGTCTCGAAGCCGTTGCGGGTGAGCAACAGTTTCAGCGACAGGCGCACGGCGGGATCATCGTCAACAATCAGTATCATGTCTGCAAAATTAAGAAATTTTTCAACGGCGTACAATAGCGTCGATGTCTGCGTCGATACCTTTGTTGGCCGAAAAATCCCACAGGGCCACGCTGCGCAGCTGATAGTAGTAGTTCCAGTAGAGATAGAGCTGGTTGATGTAGGCCTGGCGGCTTTCGTCTTTGCTCACCTGCGAGTCGTTGAGGTCGAGGGTGGAGATTTTGCCGATGAGGAAGGTCTCGACATTGGTGTCGTAGCGCTGCCGGGCTATGGTGTCGGCTCTGAGCGAGATCTCAAGCTGCCGGCGCTGGTTGTTGAAACGCTCCACGAGGATGAAGATGTTTTGGTCGAACTCCATCTGCTCCTTGCGCAGGCGGCTGCGGACAACATCGCGGTTGCTCTCGCTGACCTTTACCTGACCGCGGCGCTTGCCCCAGTCGAGGATAGGGATCTTAAAGCCTACTTCGACCACCTGATTGTCTTTCAACCGGTCATAGGCTTCGCCGAAGCGGTCGGAAGTCCCGGTGTAGCCGATCTGTGCATAGAGCATTATCTGCCGCTGGTTGCCTTTGGCCTTCGCCACCTCATAGTCGGCCTCAAGCTGACGGCGGCGGATGTTTTTGGCAAAACTGTTGTTGGCGCGGGCCTTTTCAAGCACATCGTCGTAGGCTACAAGAGCCGAGGGAATCGCGTCGGGCACCACCGGGTCGAGGGTTACATCCTCCTCGATGTCGAGGAAGGCGCGCAGCTTGAACATATTGGACTTGTAGTCGCTCTCGCAGTCGGTGAGCGACGAGCGGGCGTTGAGCAGGTTGAGCTCGAGCTGGAGGAGGTCGTTTTTGCTGATCTGACCCATCTCGCGCTTGGCTTTGGCCACTTCATAGAGTTTTTCGGCGTTGGCGAGGTTCTGCTCGGCGATGGAGATGTTTTCTTTCGAGAGAAGCAGTGAGAAATAATTGTTGATCGCCGTCATGGCCACGTTTTCGGTGGCGCTGATGAAAGCCGCTTTGGCTTCGGCGTAGCGCACAGGCTCTATGCGGCGGTTCCATTTGATTGTGTTGACTCCGAACACAGGCTGTGACAGCGTGAGGGCCACGGGGATCGACATGAAGCGCCCGTAGCGGTCGCCGGTCAGCTGTTTCAGATAGTCGAGCGAGGTGTTGAGCGACAGTGTGCCTCCGGTCAGCCATATGTTCTGGTCGATGGAGATCTCGCCGTTCATCTGGAGATTATTGTTGCGGACAAAGGTGTAAGATCCGTCGTCGAGCTGATAGGGGCTGTAACTCTTGCGGTAGCTCGGCGCGGTGGCGTTGAAATTGATTTCGGGGAGCAGGTTGGCGCGATAGGTGCGGTATGACCAGTAGGCTGTGCGCAGCTCGTTGAGAGCCACGGCTGCGTCCACGCTCCGCGCGCGGGCGGTCAGTATTGCTTCGTCAAGAGTGATGCGGCGCACTTCTTCGGCCATGCCTGCCGGCGCGAGACCGGCAAGCAGACAGGAGAAGACCAATATTCTTAAAAATTCAGTCATATGTTGATAGGTGAAGCATTCAGGGAAAATTTATTCTTCATTCAGGGCCTCGGCGGGGGCGATCGTTGGTGATCGAGCCGAATTTCTGCACCAGCCAGCGGTCACGGTTGCTTTCGGGGGCGAATGAGGCTGTCTTGACTTCCTCGATCATCACGACGACCATGATCAGGAAGATGGCAAGAGCCGTGCCGATCATGCTGACGGCGCTGATGACCGGCTGTTGCCTGACTGAACCCCAGGCTGGTTTGAGATAGTTGATTTTCATGTTTCAATAAGAGTCTCTGACAGTAGAAATTTTGAGGTTGTCAAAAACAACTCTTCTTACTGCACCTGACGGCCGTCGAAGAAGCGGACAATGCGGTCGGTCTGTTTGGCCTGCTGTTCGTTGTGGGTCACCATAAGGATGGTGCGGCCGTCCTCCTTGTTGAGGCTGTGGAGCAGGTCCATGACCTCAGCACCCATCTTGGAGTCGAGGTTGCCGGTAGGTTCGTCTGCGAGGATGATTTCGGGGTTGCCGACAATGGCGCGGGCGATGGCCACGCGCTGGCACTGTCCGCCGGAGAGCTGCGAGGGCATGTGGCGCATGCGGTGACTGAGGCCCACACGTTCGAGCACTTCGCGCACACGACGGCTGCGTTCCGACGAGCTCATGGAGCGGTAGATCAGCGGCAACTCGACGTTGTCGAGCACATTGAGCGAGTTGATCAGATGGAAGCTCTGGAAGACGAAGCCGAGTTTGGCATTGCGGAAAGCCGCGAGCTTCTTGTCGCTCATCTTGCCGAGGGTTGTGTTGTCGATGACGACAGTTCCGCTGGTCGGCTCGTCGAGGAGGCCGACGATGTTGAGCAGCGTGGATTTTCCACAGCCCGACGGACCCATTACGCTGACAAATTCACCCTTTTCGATGGTGAGGTTCACGTTTTCAAGTGCGAGAGTTTCGATTTCGTCGGTACGGTAGATCTTATTGATTGATTTTAATTCGATTGCGTTCATGATTATCTGTAATTGTTATGATTGTTGTGGTTGTTTCTGTTAATAGGGTGTTATCGGAGAGGGGATTATTATTCGTCCCTGAGGGCGTCAACGGGCTTGATGCGGCTGATGCGGCGCGCTGGGAACCAGATGCCGAGCATGACGGCAAGGAGCATGATGGCGTAGATTATCAGCGAAACCACGGCGAAGTGAGTGTTGAAATCGTCGTACCACAGCGGAATCAGCTTCTTTACAGGCTCCATGTTGTTGCCCATGAAGTCGATGTTGGCAAGTCCGAGGTCATGGATGTAGAACCAGTAGAGCGCGCAGCCTACAAGCCATGTCAGTGTCACCATCGCGAAGCCTTCGCCGAGCATCTCGCGGACGATGAAGCCGCGCGAGGCGCCGAAAGTGCGCATTACTCCCGATTCCTCGCTGCGTTTGCGGGTCTGGAGATAGAAAGTGCCCGTCATGCAGAGGAGGATGTTGACGAAGAAAAACAGTGCGATGGACTCGGAGATGAAATTTTTGTTGTTGACGTCGCGCGAAAGGCGCTCGCGCAGGTCTTCGTAGGGCACGGGGGCCTCGCAGTAGACCTCGCCGAAACGGTATTGCGTGATTTTCGGCGCCCAGTCGCGGATGTAGGCTTTCATGTCGACTCCCTCTTTCAGGCGGATGACGCAGGAGATTGAGCTGACGCCGCCGTCACGTTCGACGTCCTTGTTGTTTTTGGGTTCGTAGATAATCGGCGAGCGGCCGTAGATAGAGCGGTAGGAGGCATCGTTGACAACTCCGGCAATCAGGTTCCGGTCTTGGTCATAATGATTTTTGCTTTTTTCAAACAAGCTCCGGTTGAAAGAGCTTTCGCCGGGAAAGAGGAAATCGGCTATTGATTTCGACACGATTATCTGACTTTTGGTCATGGGCTGCTCGTCAAGCTCTTTCAGTTCGGCGCCGGAGGCGTCTTTCAGACCGAACGTCTTGAAAAAGTCGGTGCCCCGCCAGAAGCTGGCGTAGACGGCATTGATATATTCACTTTCGTTTATATTATCGAAATCTTTGGGGACATTCGGTATGGAAGTCATCCTTACTCCGCCCTGTTCAGGAGCGTAGCTGTTGCTTGAAATGGTCGCAGCTTCCACGCGGCTGTCGTCGCGGACCATGTCGACGATGCGGAACACGTCGGCCATCTGTTCCTCTATGTCGCGCTTTTCGTAGTCAGAGGGGAGGGCGGCGTCGGCAAATTCGCGGAATGAGAAAGTGACAAGGCGGTCGATGTCGTAGCCGAGCGGTGACATGCGGTTGTATTCGTTGACAATCACTTTGTCGAGCAGGTCCCAGGAGATGAACACTGCGAGACATAACTCAAGCATGATACAGAGATAGCGCCGGCGGTGTGCGATGAGATTTTTATAGATAAGTTTAAGCATGATGGCAAATGGTTGATGACTAACGTTTGGTGTTGAGTGAATTTACGATCGGACGGCGTAGAGCGAAACGCACGGGGATATAGGCCGAGAGGAGGTTGAGCGCGAGGCAGAGCAGCAGGGCCGAGAGGAAAATGAGCGGGGCGAAGAGGAGTTCGGCGCTGATGTCGACAGGTGCGTCGATCACTTCCCAGGAGCTTACGAGGAGCTGGAGCATCCACCGACGGCAGAGCGTGACGATGATCCATGCGAAGATGAATCCGACCAGGCCTCCGGCGAGGGTGAGAACGAAGTTCTCGAACATCACCCGGCGTGTCAGTTCGCCGCGGGTGGCTCCGAACGAGCGGCGTACGCCGATTTCGGCCATGCGGCGGTCCATCTGTCCGCCGATCATGCCGCTGATGTTGATGGCCGGGACTATCAGCAGGATAAACAGTACGGCAAGCAGGGACTGGATGATGCTTTTGATCGGAAGATCGTCGCCGCCCTCAGTTGTGAGAATATTTTCAAAGTGGCTTCTAACCTGGGCCTTCTGGATTTTGAAGCCGTCCGAATCTTTGGCGCGGCTGACTTTCGCGTTGAATTCCTCTATGAAGCGTTCGCGCTGGCTGCCGTCGCGGAATTTTATGGCGGCCGTCAGCGAGCCGAGGTAGTCTCTAAGGCTTCCGCTTTCGTCAGAGGCGGATGACGGTTTGATTGTGTAGGGGATGAAGAGGTCGCCGTAGGAGGTGTGGGCCACCGGAGTACCGCGGCGCACGACTCCGACCACCCGGTAAGGCTCGTAGTCGATAAGTATCTCCTGCCCGACGGCATTGTCGGTGCTGCCGAAGACCCTTTCGGCTATGTCGGCCGTCACGATTGTGAAATACGGCTTTTCGGCATCCATCTCCACATCGCTGAACGGTCGGCCTGCGAGAAATTCGTAGTCATAAAGCCTGAAAAAGTTCCGGTCGGTCAGTCTGGGAACGGCCTTGAAGCCGACGTTGCCTTTGGCGGATATTTCGGATGTCTGACCGAATGTAGGCTGCGAGACGGAGCAGTATTCTATGTTTTCGGAGTTGGCTATGAAGTCGTCGACGAACTTCCGGCTGACAAGGCTGCCGTGGGTATTGGAGGTGCTGTCGTTGCGTATCTGGATGAAGTTTACATAGCTTGTTTCGGCGCGGTTGTATTCGGGATAGAGAGGCGCGAGGTTGACATAGTAGATAATCGCATAGACCATCGTGAAAGCTACGGAAAAGGCCACGCCACCGATGTAGAGGGCTGTGAAGCCCGGATTGGCCCGCGATTCGCGCCACAACTGGCTGAGTGATGAACGGATTTTCATGATGTATGAAAGTGAAATGTGGGGTTGGTTATTTTACTTTTACTGACGTGGAGTTGATGAAGCGTTTCATGTCGCTGACCACCACGCGGTCGCCCTCTTTGAGGCCGTCGACGACTTCCACGAACTCGAAGTTGCTGTCGCCGAGGCGCACGGTGCGGCGCTCCAGTTCGTCGTCGCCGTTGAAGACGAAAAGTTCGTAGGTGCCGGGGCCGGTGTAGTAGCTGCCGTTCTTGATGCGGTGCACATCTTCCATCACGTCACACATTATATATATGTCGGTCCTGAGTCCGGAGCGCAGGCGGCGGTCGGCGTCGTTGTCGAGACGGACGGTGAACGAAATGACGCCGTTGCGGGAGAGGGGAGTGACGTTGCTGACGGTGCCGTCCATGCGCTCCTTGCGGCCCACGCGCACGACTGCCTTGGAGCCTACGCGGACGCGGTCGCCGTAGGCGTCGGCTATCTCTCCGTCAACCTTGAAGTGGCTGAGGTCGGAGATGATGGCTATCTTTTCGCCCTCGGAGACTTTCTGGCCTATCTGGTCGTTGATGAATGTGAGAGTGGCCTTGCGCGGGGCCTTGATCTGCGCGTCGTCGAGCGTGCGGCTCATTTCGCCGAGATTCTTGCGGGCGATGTTGATGTCGAGGTTCTTGACATTGAGTCCGGCGTCGGTGACTTTGCGCTCGTTGGCAAGCTGCTGGCGCATCTGTTCGAGTTCGAGGCGCCCGGTGTTGTAGGCGAGTTCGGCCTGACGGACGCGGTCGCCGGTGCCTGAGCCGAGGCTGTCGAGATAGCGCTCGTTGCGCAGTTCGACTTCGAGGCGGTTGACGGCCATCTCCTTGACCTTGACCTGCATTGTCAGGTCGCTGACACGGGTGCTGTTGTTGACCTTCTGCTGCTCCAGCTCATAGTTCTTGATCTCGATCTGGTCCTTGAGCTTGTTGAGCTCGGTTTCGGTGCTCTGGAGGTCGAGGCGGAGCAGGGGCGTGTCGATGTCTACGCTGTCGCCTGCCTTGCAGTAGACCTCCATGATGCGGCTGTTGATCGGCGAGTTGATGATCTCCTCAAATGCGGGGACAACGGCGCCGCTGCCGGTGACGGTCGTTTCGATTGTTCCGGTGTCGACGGTCGCTATCATCAGATCCTCGCGGCTGACGCTCGCGCGGCTGGCGATGAAAAGCGAGATGAGTCCGGCGGCAAGCACACCACCTCCTATTATATAAGGGAGAAGTTTGCGTCGCCGCAGGCTGTTGCGTTCATGTTTGGTAAGTTCTCTATCCATTGTGAAGTTTGTGGTTCATTTTCGCTGTAATAATACAGCATTAATCGTGCCAAACTTGCAATGGATTGATTATCAGTGTGGATCGATTTTGCAGAGTGTCCGAAATCGGACACTTTTGTCCGCTGTCCGCACCCCCGGCGGACACCCGGACACTCGGACAGGTGCTTAACTGTTGTCAGCCCGGCTCTGAACCGCCTTTTGGGAGGGGTGAATCACATATTCCTCATAGTAGGCGAGGAGCAGGGTTGTCAGCGGCAGGGCTATGATCATGCCGATCAGCCCTAAAAGCGTTCCCCACACCGAAAGCGAGAGCAGGATGATGGCCGGGTTGAGTCCCATAGCCTTGCCCATGATCTTGGGGGTCAGTATGTAGTCGCAGGTGCACTGGCTGACCACGTAGACCAGCAGACATTTGCCGAACTCGCTCCAGAATCCTACGTTGCCGTCCATCGAGACGATCAGGCAGACGAATGCCACAGGTAGAATGGTGATATACTGAAAATAGGGGATCATATAGAGGATTCCGACAAGCAGTCCGAGCACGATGGCCATTGGGATGCCGACGATCGAAAAACCGATGCAGTAGAACACGGCGGCGCAGAGTGCGAGCAGTGCCTGTCCGCGGAAATAGCGGTTCATGCTGTTTTTGATGTCATTGCTGACACGGTTGGCTATCGGACGGTATTTCGGGGGGACCAACAGGCTGAATCCGTGCATGATCTGGCGGTAGTCCAGGAGTATGAAAATCACATATATGAATGTCAGGAACCATTCGAGAGTGTGGATCAGAAAGCCGATCGAGGCGGAGATCACGGTTGTGCCTTTGCTCAGAAGCGATTCAAGGTGCTGGCCTTCGAGGAGTTTGACCATCGTGTCGTCGTCGAAGTAGGCCGCTAAATAGTCGTGGACCTCTTTGGGGATGAATGGCAGAGTCTTGTTGTGGTCGGAATAGTCGCGGATGATCGCGGCCATGTCGTGGATCTCCTTAAGCACAGACGGCAGGAAGAAATAGACGAGTCCTCCGATGACGATTGTCACCTCGGACAGGGTTACGAATATCGCCACTATGCGCCAGCGCAGATGCAGTTTGCGGAGGTTGAACTCAACTAACGGTTCAAGTATGTAGGAGATCAGACATGCGAGGCAGAAGGGGAGAAGTACGTTGCTCAGCGTGTTGACAAGCCAGAAGGCAGCGGCAACAAACGCGAGGCCTATCAGTATTCGGATGACCCGGTCGAATGTAAAAGGTCGGGATTGTGACATAACGAAGCCGGAAAATGAAATTTTGATGCGAAAAATGGAGCGTAAGTGATTTTGTGCACCACTTATCTTAATAAAGGTTTACATAGGCAAAAAGTTTTTCGTAAATTTGCAAAATATCAACTTAATCAAAATACCGGAATCAATGAAACTTAAATCTAAAGTCCTGACTCTCTCCCTGTTGTTGGCTGCCGGGCTTTCGGCGAACGCGGAATTCAAGCAATTCCCCGACGGCAGTGCCGTTCCCGAATGGTTCAACAAAGCCGAACAGCCGTCGCTCAAGAAGCTCGGAAAGCAGTATGTGGTGACTGATCATGGTGTCGTCAACGACAGCACTGTCATTCAGACTGAACGTATTCAGGCCGTTATCGACCTTGCGGCTTCCAACGGCGGAGGTGTGGTTGTCATCCCTGAAGGTACCTATCTGACCGGCTCGCTGTTTTTCAAACCCTCGACCCATCTGCACCTTCTCAAAGGAGGCAAACTCAAGGGTAGCGATGCTATCACCCACTATCAGATTGTCAAGACCCGTCTCGAAGGTCAGACGCTCGACTATTTCGCAGCTCTGATCAACGCCGACAAGTGCGACGGTTTCACGATCAGCGGCGAGGGTACGATCGACGGCAACGGACACCGTTTCTATGATGAATTCTGGCTCCGCCGCAAGGTCAACAAGAGCTGTACCAACCTTGAGGCTCTGCGTCCGCGCATGGTCTATATTTCCAATTCCAAGGATGTGACCGTAGGGGGTGTCCGCATGGTCAATTCCGGTTTCTGGACCAACCATCTCTACAACTGCGAGCGCGTCAAATATCTCGGCGTGACCATCCTCGCACCGACCGATGGCTACCCGAAGGGTCCGAGCACCGATGCAATCGACCTTGATGTCTGCAACGACGTGCTGATCAGCAAATGTTACATGAATGTCAACGACGACGGTGTCTGCCTCAAAGGCGGCAAGGGTACTTATGTCGATACCATCCCCGGCAACGGCCCTGTGACCAATGTAATCGTTGACCGCTGCACTTTCGGCAAGACCAATGCCGGAGTGACTTTCGGCAGCGAGGCCTGGGACTGCTCGAACGTGATCATGAAAGACTGCAAGTTTGACGGTACTTATCACGTGCTCCTTTTCAAGATGCGTCCTGACACTCCGCAGCAGTATCGCAACGTACTGATCGACGGCGCGACGGGCCGTGTGCGCACCGCTCTTGAGGTTCAGACATGGCGTCAGTTCTTCAACAAGGTGGAGCGCGACCCTATGCCTGCATCGGGAGTCGACAATGTGGTTTTCCGCAATGGGCACCTCGAATGCTACCGCGACTTCTATCGTCAGGGTCAGGGCGATTTCTACACTCTCAAAAACTTCACCTTCCGCGATATCTGGGCCACCGACCCCGCCGGCGGCGCCTTTGATACCTCCGCAATCGAAAACTGCATTATCGAAAACGTAACCCTCAACGACGTGAAGAAATAAATCTGTCTTAACAGAAGTCAATAAATAAGCGGACTGTGCCACACAAAACACAGCCCGCTTATTTATTGGAATAATATCTTATTTTTACATCGTTATGGCGAACTTTTTCGTTTGGTTCCCTAATTTGAGAATGTAGATACCGCTCGAAAGATTTGAAACTGTTGATTGTTTGCCATGATAAATTCTTTTTCCAGAAATATCAAATATTTGGAAATATGAATCGCCTGAATTTTCTACGGTTATTGAATTACCGTTGATGTTTATTTTGAGGTTATCCACTTGTGGCGTTTGGATGATTGTCTGATCCTCCAATGGTTTGATTGAAGCAAATTTGCCCCAATAGCGATGAAGCCAATATGTGGTCAGAGATTCACTGGGAACGTACAATGTTGCGTTGGCATAAACAGTTGATGTGAATGTATTTTCTGAGATTTCCGGCGGTTCAGGATTTTCGGAGTATACTTCTTTTATGGATGAATTCTCAAAAGCCTTATCACCGATAGATGTAATTGATTTATGGAATGAAACTTTAGAAAAACCACAGCTGCCATTAAAGGCATAAGAAGGAATAGATGTAACATTAGTTCCAATTGTAACAACGTTCATGATTCTCCATTTCCAGGAAAGATTTAAGAAATTTCGACCAATATAGAGGGTATCAACAGTGGCTTCCCCACCAAAACCATTTAACTCTTCTTCGCTATCTTCAATTATAATTTTTGATAAATGGGAACCACAATAATGGGAAGAGTTATAATAAAAAGGCGCATTGATTGTTGCAATACTTTTTGGAATCGCAAAATCTTTTAAGTTCATGCATCCCATAAATGAATATGAGCCAAGGCTTGTGATTAAAGGAGATAAATTAATGTCGCTTAACTCATGACAGCATGAAAAGGCATTGTCCCCAATGACTCGTGCAGAAGATAAATCAGCATTCTGCAATTTGGAACAATATGCAAAAGCGTAGTCTCCAATGGTTTGTGCAGAAGGAATATTGACATTCAGCAATTCTGAACAGTCCGAAAAAGCGTGATCTTCAATGATTTGGACCGAGGGTAAATTGATTTGGGTGATTAATGCTTTTGAAAAGGCGTTGGATTTAATTGTTTCTAATCCATTTGGAATAGACAATTCTGTTATTCCTTGGGATTTTAAAGAACCCGATTCGATTACCTTAACATTGGGCAAATGGATAATAGATGGACAAATAGAGTGAAAAGATTTGTACCCAAAATGGTTGTCCACTGTATAATAGGATTCTTTATCAGTCTGATAATATGGCATACCACCGGCTACGATTGTAGTTTCTGACAAATCTATTCTATCAAGGTTTTTCATTCGATTAATAGTGATTAAATCAGTACCATTAATAGCTCCGGTTATTTTAATGCTTCCAATTGAGAGGATGTTATTAAGATCCAGATGATTTACAAGTGTACCCGGAGACGTCAAATTTATTTCGACGTGGGGTAAATCACCAATACTCCTGATAGCCAAACACCTTCCCCAGCTTGAATCCATGTAACTTGATTTTGCATCCCAGGGGACATATATAATTGAAGAACTAACGCTATTGTAACCAAGTGGTTGAGGCGTTTTGGAACTGAGATAAATATTTTTAATCTCATGAATAGCATAATCGCCAATAGTAGTCACAGAAGGAGGTATTGAAAGACTTAAATTAGCACAATCCAAAAAAGTCCTTTCTTCAATTGCAGTTAAGGAATTCGGGAGGTCTATTTTTTCTAATTTAGAACAATTTTCAAAAGCTTTTTTCCCGATAGATGTGATTGAATCAGATAGATGAATTGTAGTAATAGCAGTATTATAAAATGCTTCTTGTCCAATACTTTTAATAGAATTAGGCAATGAAACATTCTCAAGATTTTTACAGTTATAGAATGCTTGATAACCGATTGTACTTACTCCCTCCGGTATTTCAACTGTTTCCAAGTACTCACAATCTTTAAAGGTTCCATTTTTAAGAGTACGTATAGAACTGGGAATAATCACAGATTTTAATTCCCAATTATTCATAAATGCATATTTCCCAATATTGGTAGTAGAATTGGGTAAGGAAATGCTTGTAAGATAACAAAAAGCAAAAGCATAATCACCAATAGAAATGGAGTCAGGCAAAGAGATATTTTTAATATGACTACCATAAAAACCGTAATTAGAAATAGTTTTAATCGTATTAGGTAATGAAATATTTTCCACTATCCGATTATCTTGAAATGCGTATGATGAAATTCTTGTAACAACGATAGCACTATCAGATAATCCAGCAGCCCTGCCATCTATCACTGCTGGGATAGAGATATTTTTTTGATTCTTATAGCAATTTCTTACCGTTGCCGTTGTATAAGGAGGATAATCATTAAGTGAATATTTGATACTATCAATTGTAAATATTATAGTAGCTAAACTGGGAATAGAACAGCTTAAGCAAAAGAGGATAAAGGAGATAAATAGTCTAAGCATAATGATTAAATTTAGATTGATTCGCGAATACTTGAGAATTGGATTTTACCGGCTAATTGAGGAAATGATTTTTCCAATGCTTTTTTCAGCCATGGTTTCATTATAGATGGAAGAAATGGAGATAATGTTAACCGTTTAATAAATCTTTCACCATTAATGCAGAGCTTTAACTCAGTAATATCAGTTTTGGTGGATTTAGGAACAAAGTATATTCTAACTTCCTTTTCGGGTTGATAGCATGGATTTTTATTAAACAGATATGTTGTATATTCCATACCGGCGAGGCCTAAACAGCATTTGGCATAGTTTACAGGGCCGATAAATATATTGTATTTCAGCTGTAATTCATTATCTGCACTCAGAAGACTTTGGATGAAATTGGTAATTGTGGTTGTAATTCGTACTCCTGTATAACTGGTGGTAAACGCTTTCCACATTGCATATAATTCCATGTCGTTGGCCGTAAAACAAGACGTCGGCAGTTCTCCTGCTTGTTCCCGTAATTCTTGATATTTTTGAAATCGGTCTGAATCTTCTTTAGTCGCTTTATAGCCTGCTACTAACATGTGTTCGCAAAACGGATTCGCCAATTCGCCTTTTTCTTGTCGATCGCTAAAACTTTTGCGCAGCGCGACTTTGAAATGACCGTCCATAATGTCGATAAGAGCGCTCAAATCCACATATTTATGCAGCTCGGTTTCTCCGGTTATTTCCCACCCGTTCAGACAATAAATATCAGGACCAAGTTCGTAAAAATCGTTTTTATCAATAAAAATCGGTTCCATAAATCTGTTTGTCCTTAACCCTCCAATAAGACCAAATGTTAAATTGTGGATATGGAAAAGGTGTGAGGATTAGATCTTGTTTTATCCGGTTCTCAGGTCTTGGTCTACCTACTGCATGGATAAAACAATAGCCCCACACCGAATATGCTATATAGTCTGCCTGTCACGGCAGGATATATGCATCCGATGCGGATGCTATTGTAAATCTCACCTTCATGCAGTTTTCAGACGACCAAGTTTGAGAAACCGAAGATAAAATTTCAATAACACCCTTTCTTATTATGTAAAGGTGATTCACCTGTTACAACTCTATGTAAACTTCGATGAATCACTGCAAAGATAATAAAAAGTTTGTTATTTTCAGTGAGGCTATACTAAAAAATAAGAATAACTTATAGCAGTATAGCTGTAATAGATAATTAAAACTAAATGCACATTCAACAGGTATTTGTTGTTGAATGTGCATTTGGGTATAGCGGAGAGTATTGATCTGTTTCGACGACGATTAGTCGACGTTTTGGCGGACGCGGGCGAGGAAGGCTTTCATTGCCTCGCTGTCGTGACGGTTGATGATGTCGAGCAGTTCCGACATCTGCGATTGGATCTTCATCAGCTGTTCGGGGGTGTTGGGGTTGAAGAGGATCTCGCTGACGAGATAGTCGTCTTCCGACATGAGTCCGCGGGCTATCTGCATGTGGCGCTTGAACGTCGTGCCCGGAGCCTCCTGATGCTTCATGACCCCGGCAAATGCCAGTGTGGCCGCAAAGGGGATCGAGAGTGAGTAGGCTATGGTCTCGTCGTGTCCCTTGAAGGTGTATTCGACGATGTTGAGATGCAGACGGGTGTAGATGTCGCGGAAGAAGATCTTTCCGAGGTGGTCGCCCTCGCTGATGATGATGGCGTTTTCGTTGCTCAGATTGCTGAGCGAGGCGAAAGTGGGGCCAAACATCGGGTGGGTGCTGACGTAGGGATGACCGCATTCGGCGTAGAATTCCGGCAGGCCGGTCTTCACGGATGCGATGTCGCTGATGATGCAACTTTTGGACAGATAGGGCAAGACGGATTTGAAGGCGTCGAGGGTGTATTTGACCGTCGCGGCGTTGATGACTAACTGCGGGTCAAACTCGCGGATCTCTTCGAGTTCCTTGAAACGCCGGGCGTTGAAGGTGAAGCGGAGACGTTTGGGGTCGGGGTCGTAGACGGCTACATCGTGGTCAAACGACAGCAGGTCGCAGAAGAAACTCCCCATCTTTCCGGCTCCGAGAATCAGAATTTTCATGATGCTTTGATGCTTGGTTTCCGGGGTGGGTTATTTGTTGATTTCGACCTGAAGGCGCACTGACTCCTCGTGGATGGCTGAGAGAACCGAGCGCATGAACTCTTCGCCGATACCCATAGACTTGGCGGCGAGGATACGAGTGTTCATGATGTCACCGTAGCGGTTGGGCTGCACGACCGGCATGTTGTGATCGCGCTTGTAGGCGCCGATCTCGCGCGAGATGTTCATACGTTTGGCCAGGACTTCGATCAGTTCATTGTCAAGCTGGTCGATCTGACGGCGCAGCTGCATGAGGCTTTCGGCAGGTGCGGGCGCGTCGCGGTAGACGAGGTTGTCGAGAATCACACTGAGTACTTCGGGGGTTATCTGCTGGTTCTTGTCGCTCCAGGCGCAGTCGGGGTTGCAGTGGCTTTCGATGATCAGGCCGTCGAAGCCCATGTCGAGCGCCTGCTGCGAGAGCGAGGCTATCAGTTCGCGCTTGCCGCCGATGTGGCTCGGATCGCAGATGATAGGGATCTGCGGGTAGCGGATGCGGAGTTCGAGGGGGATACGCCACTGCGGGTGGTTGCGGTAGATGTGTTCGCCGTAAGTTGAAAATCCGCGGTGGATCACGCCGAGACGCTTGATGCCGGCGTTGTAGAGGCGTTCGAGAGCGCCGATCCAGAGTTCAAGATCGGGGTTGACGGGGTTTTTGACCAGGACGGGGATGTCCTTGCCGCTTTCGCGGAGCGCGTCGGCGATCTCCTGCATGGCAAAGGGATTGGCCGAGGTGCGGGCGCCGATCCAGAGGAGATCAAGATCATATTCGAGGGCGGCTTCGACGTGGCTGCGGTTGGCTACCTCGGTAGAGATTTTCATGCCGGTTTCCTGACGGGCTTTGTTGAGCCATGCGAGGCCGGGGACGCCTACGCCTTCGAAGCCACCCGGCTTGGTGCGCGGTTTCCAGATGCCGGCGCGGAGGATCTTGACTCCTTTGCGGGCGAGCTGGTTGGCGGTTTCAAGTACCTGTTCTTCGGTTTCGGCGCTGCAAGGGCCTGAAATTATAATCGGTTTGGAGAGTTCGACTCCGTCAATTGCGAGCGGTAGGATATTTTCCATTTCGGTTTGAGGGTATAGGGTGTAAGATATAGATTTCGATTGTCATTTGTTTCCAAGAGCGCGGATGCGTTGCAGGGCCTCTTTCATACGGTCTTCCGTAGCGCAGAGCGAGATACGGATGTAGCGGTTGCCGTTCGATCCGAAAATGAATCCGGGGGTGAGGAAGACTTTGGCTTCGCTCAACAGACGGTCGGCAAGCGCTTCGGATGTCAGTTGAGGATCATTGATACGTCCCCAGAGGAAAAGGCCTCTCTGCGTGGGATCGAAAGAGCATCCGAGTGCGGTCATGATCTCCTCGGCGACTTTGCGGCGCGAGCCGTAGAGGGCGTTGACCTGATCATACCAGCTCTTGTCGGCTTCGAGGGCTTTGGCAGCGGCAAGCATTAGGGGCTTGAACTGGCCTGAGTCGATGTTGCTCTTCACTTTCAGAATCCAGGAGATGAACGTAGGATTGGAGGCGGCCATGCCGACACGCCATCCGGGCATGTTGTGGCTCTTGCTCAGAGAGTTCATCTCTATGGCTATCTCCTTTGCTCCGGGTACCTGGAGAATGCTCAGCGGACGGTCGTTGAGGATGAAAGAATAGGGGTTGTCGTTGACGATGACGATGCCGTGTTTCTTGCCGAAGGCGATTGCCTTTTCAAAAGTCTCCATCCGTGCGGCGGCGCCGGTGGGCATGTGCGGATAGTTCATCCACATGAGTTTTATACGGTCGAGGGGGAGTTTTTCAAGAGCCTCGAAATCGGGCTGCCACCCGCCGTCTTCCGTCAGGTCGTAGTTGAAAATCTCTGCGCCGACGAGCTTGCTGATGGAGGAGTAAGTGGGATAGCCGGGATTCGGCACCAATACACCGTCGCCGGGATTCAGAAAAGCAAGCGAGATGTGGGTCACTGCTTCTTTGGAGCCGATGAGCGGCTGGATCTCGGATTTCGGATCGAGATCGACACCGTACCATTTCTTGTACCAGTCAGCAAAGGCCTGACGCAGTTCGGGTACGCCGACGTGGGGCTGATAGCCGTGGTTGCCAGGCTGCTGCAAGGCTGCGGTCATAGTGTCGATAACATCCTTGTGAGGCGGCTGATCGGGACCGCCGATGCCGAGAGAAATGACATCATGTCCTGCGGCTTTCATCGCCGCTACTTCCTTGAGTTTGGTGGAGAAATAGTACTCCTTTATGTTTTCTACTCTTTGAGAGGGACGGATTTCCATCGTTGTGATTATATATAATATAATAGGTGTTGGATTTTTTCAGTGGGTGATTTGGGCCTCGGCATATTCGCCGAGCACTTTCAGGTCTTTGATCAGAGGGCGGACGGCTTCCATGGCCTGATGATAGCGCACGAGGCTGTCGAAGGTGAAGTCGACATAGAAGCGGTATTCCCACTCCCGGCCGATGATAGGCATCGACTGGATTTTTGATAGATTTATGTCAAAGAACGAAAGGATTGTCAGAATTTTCGAGAGCGCTCCCTGAGTGTGGGGAGTAGTGAAAACAATCGAGGCCTTATTGATCTCGCGTTCGCTAGGACCGTACTCGGAAGCGAGCAGGGGATCGGCGAGGATGAGGAAACGGGTGAAGTTGCGTTTGTTGGTCTCGATCCCTTTTTCAAGGATGTTGAGGCCATATAGTCCGGCCGCATATTCGCCGCAGACAGCCGCATGTTCCGTGAGCTTCCCCTCGGCGATCTCTTTTGCGCTTCCGGCAGTGTCGGACCGCTCGACAATTTTGAGGTTGGGGTGGCGGCGCAGGAACTGTTCGCACTGCATAAGGGCCATGGGGTGGGAGTTGACTTCCGAGAGTTCTTCGATCGCCTGTCCGGGAAGTGCGCAGAGCACATGCGAGATACGCAGTTTCAGTTCGCCTATGATCGAGAGATTGCTCTGACGCAGAAGCTCATGGTTCTGCAGGAGGCTTCCGGCAATGGTGTTCTCAATCGCCATTATGCCGAAAAGCGAAGCGTCGGTGCTCAGAGTCTCGAACATGGTCGGAAATGTCTCGCATGGCACTGTCTGGATTTCTTCTCCGTTGAAATAGAGATGAGCGGCGGCATCGTGATAGCAACCGGCTACTCCCTGGATCGTGACCTTTTTCATTGTCGATATACAGCTATTAAAAAATCCCGTTTTCACATTGGAGAACGGGATCAATATTCGGTATTATATAAAATTTGTCTGATGCAGAAAATCACACATGCAAATCCCGTTCTTATTTTTTGTCAAAATAAAAATAATAAAAATAGGAGTATGCGTAAAATCGCTTCATGTCTGATTTTAAAGTATCGTTGTTTAAAACTTATACTGCAAAAGTAGGCATTCTTTGAAAAACCACCAAATAAAAGTCAATAAAAGTATTGATTTTACTATAAAAATATCACTTTTAAACTTAAATTTTGAGAAAATAGCAAGAATAGCCCTCTTCAGACAGGGATTTCGATAATTTCTCCGCTGTCGAGATAGTAGAGATAAGCCCGCAGGTTTTCATAGCCGAGGCCGGAGAGCAGCTTTACATATTCGGTCAGCTGACGGCGGTATTTTTTAGCCGGTTGTGATCCGCTTTTGAAGTCTATGATGTCAATGTGGTTGTCGGCAGTCCAGACAACCCGGTCCGGGCGGCGGCTTTCGGTGGTGGAGATGACGATCGGACGCTCGATCAGCAGACGGTTGTAACCGTCGAACCACCGCGATACTCTCGGATCTTTGACGCGCGCCTCAATTATCGAACGGATCTCTTCGATGTCGGCTTCGGTGAGTTCTTTGGCTTTCTTTGAATGACGCAGGTTGTTGATCGCTACGGGAACATCGGCGGCAGTGCGGATGTCGGCCATGGTATCGTGGAGCATTATGCCTCGGTCGCGGGCATCCTCGATGTTGTAATATTTCTCCTCTAAGTGCGTATTGTCCCAGAAAGAGCGGTGGAGCTGCGAGTCGTAGTTGTCAACGTTCAGCAGACGCCCCGGTGTCAGCGACGTCTTTTCTGAATGTCCTTCGGATGTTTTCACAGATGGCCGGCCGATGGTGATCAGATTGTCGGCGAGAGCGAATGATGTGAAGGGCGAGCGGCTTCTGTCAGTGATGCCGTTGGCCTCTTCAAGCTCATTGCAGAACGTCTGGCTGCACATGCCGAGTGCCTCATATATGTCCGGACCTATGCTTGCGCCTTTAGCCTCAGGGGAGGTGATGCCTATATGCAGTTCATCGACGGCTCTGGTGAATGCCACATAGAGGAGATTGATGGTGTCGAGTTTTGACTGTGCCGTCACTTCCGCATAGCGGTCACCGAATACAGTTCCCTCCATCGATGATGAGAGTTTCAGAGGAATCATCGGAGGTATGCAGTCATCGGGAATTCCAGGAATGCTGTCGATTTCGAACCACGCGAGTTCCGAATGGCTTCCGCTGTTCATCTGTGCGAACGGTATGTGTACGCAAGGATATTCCAGGCCTTTCGACTTGTGGATTGTCAGAATGTTGAGCGCGCTGTCGTCTTTGGCTCCCGCTACGGCTGATGTATTGCCGCTTTCATCCCACCATCTCAGAAATGCGCGGATGTCTCCGTGGCCGCGGCTGACAAATTCGGTCACCAAGTCCTGAAAAGCGGTGAGATAGAGATTTTCAGTGCGGCGGTTTTCTTCAGGCACGAAATTCGCGATGATGTTCTCGACTAAGGAGACGAGGTCGATGGATGTCGGAGCCTGTGCCGGTTGTTTTATGTTCTCCAGTCGCGGTGGAACTATGTCGGCGCTTTCCTCGGCACGGAGGGCCATGTCAAGAGCTGCGGCGGGGGAAAGGGTTCCGTCGCTGCGCAGCGATTCGAAGCGGTTGATCAGATTGGCGATCTCGCGCTGGGTCTTTTTGCGCGGGTTAGTCGAGAAGTCGGTTGACGAGAGCAGACGCAGACGGCTGATTATCAGTGAGACTGCGGGTGAATTGCCGATAAGCAGCGACGAGTCGGAGACGATGCGGAATTCCGGAAAATCAGGATCTGTTTTCCGCACCTCTTCGAGATGACTGATGACGGCATTACCTTCGTCCCAGCGGCGCACAAGTATGGCAATGTCGCCGGGACGGTAGCCCGACGAGAGTTGGCGGCGCAGCTGGGCGGTCAGATTGTCGAGCGCTTCGGTCATCCATTCCTCTTTTTTGCTCCCGGAATAGACTTTCACGCGCACGTAGCCCTTATGACCGATATGTTTCGGCGAAATTTGCTGGGCGACGTTGGAATAGATCTCTCCGTAGCCGAGGTTTCTGACCAAAGCGGAGAAGAAGGTGTTGTTGAAGCGGATCACGTCGGCCGACGACCGCCAGTTAGTATTTTCCTTTATGCTGTCGCCGCTGATGACGGTGCGCCCCTGCGCCATTTTTTCGGTGTGAAGATTGTGCAGGAGGGTCGGATCACTGTTGCGGAAACGGTAGATGCACTGCTTTTCATCGCCGATGACAAGATTGTCGTTGTCATAGGCGAGGCTTTCGCTGATCAGAGGGCGGATGTTCTGCCACTGGCTGTGAGAGGTGTCCTGAAACTCGTCTATGAGGTAGTGCTTGAACCAGATGCCGACGCGCTCGTAGAGAAACGGAGCGTCTTCACTGCCGATGATTTTTGCAATCAGCGCGTTCGTGTCGCTCAGGAGAATTGTGGAATTCTCCTGTCGGAATTTATCGAGATAGGCGGTAAGGGTCGAGAGAAGTCCCAGTTGGTAAAGGTTTGCGGCGATGATTTTCAGAGTGCGTACCTGTGTGGCGCAGAAGTCCATCGCGGTCACTGCCGCACTGATGAGTCCGTCCAGTGCCGGAGTGCGCAACGGTGAGTCTTTTCCCTTTTTAAGATAAGCCACTCCGATGTCGTCGGAGACTTTCATCATCGTTGCCGACAGCCCTTTGCTGTCGTAGCCGCTCTGCATCCATTTCAGTAGTGGCTTGTAGACGTTTGACGAGATGATCTCCTTCGCGCCTCCGCCATCAATGGCCTGCACCGCAGCTCCGCACGCTTCGGCTGTCTGACGTGTGATGCGGCCGATGAGATTATATATGTGGGTCTTGAAACTGTCAAATTTCTTTTCATCGGAGAAATATTCCATCAACCGGCTTTCATTTTCGCGGAAAACATCGTCGGTGATGTCGTTGATGAATGAGATGAGATCGCGGTGGATGTAGGAACTGCGGTTGAAGATGTTGAATGTCCGTCCGTCCTCGATCAGATGGGTCATATAGTTGGAGAGCCAGTTGACGAGATAGTTTGTCCGGGCTGTCTGTTCTCCGTGGTTCAGGTCCTGGAGCAGTTTGTCTACGCTCATTCCGATGACCCCCTTGTCGTCAAGTTCAAGTTCATAATTGCCTGATACCTCGGCCTCGCGGGCGAAAGAGCGGAGGATCAGCTGAAAAAAGGAGTCAATTGTCGAGACGCTGAAAAAGTTGAAGTCATAGAGCAGGCTGCGCAAGGCTGTGGCTGCCGCTTCTTTCAGGTCGGTCGGTGTGCACCGGAAAGCGGCGCAGAGATCAGCTTCGTAAGGACTCGGTTTGGTCCAACCCTTTTCCAATCCGGCTATCACCGCAAGTTCATGGATGATTCGGATTTTCATCTCCTCCGTCGCCTTGTTGGTGAATGTTATCGCCAGCACTGATCTGTGGGAACCCCAGGCCGATTTGCGCAGATGATAGTTGCCCGCTTCATCTTTCCTGCCGAGCAGCAGTTTGATGTATTCGCGGGCAAGCGTGAATGTCTTTCCTGATCCGGCGGAGGCCTTATAGATATTGATCATGGCACGGTGGAGAATTACGGAAGCGGACGGAGTGGGAATTGGGGGATTACCGGACCTTATAACCCATTTCTGAAAGAAGCTTTTTCAGTTCTTCTTTGCGGTCGCCCTGTATGAGAATCTCGCCGCCGCGGGCGGAGCCGCCCGTCGAAAGCCGGGATTTCAGTTGCGATGCTATCTCTTTCATCCGGTTTTCATCACATTTGAATCCGACAGCAAGAGTGGCGGTCTTTCCTTTGCGTCCTTTTTTGTCGAGGATCACTTCGATGGTCTCCGGAGTCATGGATTTTTCATCCGGCTTATCGGCCGTGAATTCTTCCCGTTCGATCTCTCCAGAGGCGATTTTTTGCGATAATATGTCTTTCCAGTCCAAAGTCAAAAAATATTTCGGGGTGAGACTGTCTGTTGTCAGAAGTTATCCACGCCGCTTACAGAGTCGGTCGGATCGCTGATTTTGCCCACTTCATTTGCCGGAACTTCCCAGTCATGGTCTGAGGGAATTTCGCGGGGATTGTCCAGGGCATGAACAATGTTTGCCAGTGTCATGGCATATTTTTCCTGATCGACAGGTAGAGTGTGGTAAAATTCCTGAGCGGAGTCTGCGTTCAGTCTGTATGCCTCTCGATAGCATCGTGCGGCCGACTGTATATCGTCCGGATTGTCGGTGCGGTCGTTCAGTTGCATGTAGAGGATGGATAGCCTGGCATAGTCCGATGCCTCGATCCCTTCCTTTTCGGCAGTGTTCAGGATGCCGTCGCAGATTTCGCGTGTAGCTGTCATATCTTCTTCTGTAGCCGCGAGTTCAGCGGCGGCAAAGCGGTCGGCAATGGTATGGCTGTTTCCGCAGGCGCCGAAGAGCAGTGGCAGACTTATGAGGGCAAAAGCGAAGATACAATTGAATATGTGTGTCATTCTGTCGGGTTGATATGGATATGTTTGTGCTTTATTCGTTGCGGCGCTGATATAGATAGCTGACACCGCCGCTTTCAAGCTGGAGCGAGAAGTCATTGTGAGAGATTACTTTGCGTGCTGCGCGCGACGGGATGTCGCCTATCAGGGTACTGTCACCTTCGAAGCGTACACTTTGCGGTGCGAGTTCCATGATAAGTGAGTCATTTTTGACGTCCCATTTACCGTCGACACTGTAACTCAGCACTCCTGGTTTGATGGCCGTGATGATGCAGGTAGCATCCTTGCGCAACTGCATGACCGGTTCGGTCTGAGACAGTTCCGGATTGTAATAAGTGCCGACGATTTGCTTGGCTTCCTTGCTGAGCCGACTGCACGATGTCAGGGCGATGGCTCCAATGAGCAGCAGCGAGAATCTCAAAGAATGTTTCATGTGAGGGTTGTTGTCTATGGTCCACGTCAGATACAGCCGACGATCTCGTTGATGTCGGCTATGCCGTGACGGCTGCAATAATCTTCCATAAAGTCAATGACCTTCATAGTGACGGCCGGATCAATGAAATTGGCGGTGCCGATTTCAATGGCTGTCGCACCGGCAAGCATAAATTCGACGGCGTCACGTCCGTTCATGATGCCTCCGAGTCCGATGACGGGTATCTTGACCGCTTTTGCCACCTGCCATACCATTCTGACAGCTACCGGACGCACGGCTGGCCCTGAAAGTCCGCCTGTGACAGTCGAGAGATGCGGACGGCGGCGCTCGACGTCGATCGACATGCCCATCAGCGTATTAATAAGTGACACCGAATCAGCGCCTTCCGCTTCGACGGCTTTGGCAATGTCGGCGATCGAAGTGACGTTAGGCGACAGTTTTACAATGAGTGTCTTATCGGGGTAGGCGGCGCGCACGGCGCGGGTGACTTCTGCGGCGCCTGTTGTTGTTGTGCCGAATGCCATTCCTCCCTCCTTTACGTTCGGGCATGAAATATTGACTTCGATGGCGCTGACGTCATCAAGACAGTGCAACCGCCGTGCAGTCTCGGCATAGTCTTCGACTTTGGCGCCTGAAACGTTGACGATGAGTTTCGAGCCTAATGTACGGATGCGCGGATAGATATGTTCGATGAAGTAATCTACGCCTTTATTCTGAAGTCCGACTGCGTTGAGCATTCCGGACGGTGTCTCGACCATGCGCGGGTAGTCGTTGCCCTCGCGGTGGTTGAGGGTTGTACCTTTTATTATATATGCGCCAAGACGGTCAATGTCGATAAACGGGGTGAATTCCTCACCGTAACCGAATGTGCCGGAGGCGGTCATGACCGGATTTGCCAGCCTGAGTTTTCCTATGTTGACTGATAGATTTGCCATTGGTTTCTATCCTCTGATATTATTGATTCCAAGTAAGAGCTTCGATATTGAACACGGGGCCTTCGGTGCAGACACACACGTTGCCTCTGACGGTCTTTTCGACACAACAGAGACAGGCTCCGAGGCCGCAGGCCATCATGTTTTCGAGCGAAACCTCGCACTGAGTTCCGTTTTTATATGCGATAGCCGCGATAGCTTTCATCATCGGAGCCGGACCGCAACAGTAGTAGCGCTCGTAGTGGTTGCCTAAAGCGGGATGGATGGTTACCAGCCCTTTGACACCTTCTGAACCGTCTTCCGTGCAGATATGTATCGGCCCGATGCCGCGGAAATCCTCCAGAGAGAGTAAGTCACCGGCGGAACGTGCGCCGAGAAGAAATTCCGGGCGATAACCTTTGGCTTTCAGCTCGCGGCCGAGATAGAGGAGGGGAGCCACACCGACTCCACCGCCGATGAGCAGCAGAGGTGCGTCGCCTTTGCACTCTGTCGTGAAGCCGTTACCCAAAGGAAGCATGATGTTGAGCTTTTGACCGGCTTTCATGGCTATGAGTGCGGAAGTGCCGCGGCCTGCATTTCTTACAAGCAGAGTGATTGTGTTTGCACTGCGGTCGACGTCGTTGATCGAGATCGGACGGCGAAGAAAGACGTCGGGAGCTTCGACTGCGATCTGGACGAACTGTCCCGGCAGAATCACGGGGAGAATCGAGCCGTCGGCAGGAGCTAATATCAGCTTGGAATAGTTGCTGTTGATGCTGATATTTTCAATGATTAGGAAATCCTTTACTTGTTTCACGATAATGAGGTTAGGATCAGACGGATTTGTTCCATCCCCACAAAATTACAAAATATCGTCAAAATCTCAAGCGCTGTCGTGGATTTTTTGGATGGTTCTCACAGATTATGGATACTGTTTTTATCAATGGGAGTAAAATTTATCGGGTGAATCTATGCCGTAACGGTATAAATTCACCCGATTATGTAGAAACCCATCCGAATATATCAGGCGGAAGCGATTATTCTATTGTCAGAAGGACATATTTCTGTGTGCCCATGCCGAGCTGTTCGGCATAGTCAAGCAGGTGGGTTGCGTTGCGGGAGGCCATGCGTTCTTCCAGGTGGATCTTTCCATGATCCGGCGACGCTTTCACGGCATCAACGCAGGCGCGGTCAACGGCGACAGGATCAAGGGAGGCGAAAATTCCAATATCAGCCATCTTCACGGGTTCCGGATGTGCCACACAATCGCAGTCAACAGACAGATTGTTGGCCACATTAATATATAGTATCTTGTCACCGGCATGATCGGTCACGGCTTTGGCTGCTTCGGCCATAGTTTCAAGGAAATCATCCTGCGAGGGCATTCCTTCGCCCCAGAGTTTATTGGGATCGTCATGCTTGCCAGCGGAGTGTACCCATGCTTTTCCCTCGCGCGACTGGAGTCCGATGCCGATATTTTTCAGCGCTCCTCCGAATCCGGCCATCGGGTGGCCTTTGAAGTGCGAAAGCACGATGGTATAATTATAGTCAAGCCAGTTTTTCCCGATCAGTGCGTAGTTGATATGTCGGCCTCCGGTAACTGGAAGAGCGGTTGAAGCTATGCTGTCAAGAAGATGAAATGGAGCAATCGCTGTGAAGCCGTGCTCGCGGGCCACTTCCATATGATCCTTGTCGTTAGTGCGTGCTCCCGGATAGGCGGTGTTGCATTCCACGATGTCGGCATGGAGACCCTGTACGAGGGGTGCGATCAGTGCCGGAGAAAGATGGTTGGGATTCCCTTTTTCGCCTGACGAAAGTTTCACGCAAACTTTCCCCGAAGCTCTGCGATCGAGAGCGTCATAGATTTTCAGAAGGTTTTCCGATGTGATGTTTTTGATAAAATACACGGTGGCGACGGAATCGGATGTCGTTGGTGCAACCTGTTGCGCAGCCGTTTTTACGATGCCGGTAGATATAAGAACCGCGGCACACAGAAATTTCATTATTTTCATAGCTGTGATATTTTATTTTTTATGACTTTCATACTCTGAAATGTGATTCTTTTGACTATTGCAAAATTATGACTTATCTTTCACTTAGGAAATACCCTTATCACTGATATATGTACCCCAATATTAAATAAGACATCGGGATAACTGCAATTCTTGGCCAAAAAACTATTTTTTAGTATTTTTGCCAAGAATTTGTTTTTTGAACCCATGAAAACTTATGCGTCGGAATGATGGCGCTGTAAAGTGAATTCAATGAAAAGAGTAATAGTATCATTTCCGGTGTGGCTTATCGCAGCCGGACTCGCTACTGCGGTAGCACAGGCGCCGGCTTTTCCGGGTGCCGAGGGACACGGACGTTTCACAACCGGTGGCCGTGGAGGAAAAGTAATCCATGTGACCAATCTGACAGATGACGCCAGCAACCCCGCCGAAGGCTCGTTGCGCTGGGCTTTGAAGCAGAGCGGCACGAAAACCATTGTATTTGATGTGAGTGGTTATATCGACCTCAAGGCCGATCTGAGTATATCCAAAAATACCACTATTGCCGGACAGACGGCGCCTGAGGGTGGAATCACGCTGCGATATTACACCCTGCGTATGAGCGGTGACAATATTATAGTTCGTTTTATCCGTTCGCGCCGCTCGCAGGTTCGGGACGTTAACGACGGCGCCGATGCTATATGGGAACGCCAGAAGAAGAATCTGCTTCTTGACCACTGTTCGTTTTCCTGGAGCATAGACGAGATTGCGTCGTTCTACGACAACCGCGATTTCACGATGCAGTGGTGCGCACTCGGAGAGGGTCTCGCCAATCCCGGCCACTCGAAAGGCGAGCACAGCTATGGCGGTATATGGGGTGGAAAGAATGCATCGTTCCACCACAATATGATTGTCCATGTCCAGAACCGTGTGCCTCGCTTTAACGGCGCCCGCTACGGGTGGGACGGCTACGACAAGACCAAATATTCATCACCGGTCGATGCCGAGCGCGTCGATTTCCGCAATTGCCTGATGTATAACTGGGGGAAAGGCACTGCTTGTTATGGCGGCCCCGGTGGCGGATATATAAATATTGTGAATAATTATTATAAGGCGGGACCCGGTACCAAAAACAAGACAACTGTCACTCAGGCTTCGGTGGCTACGTCCGGCAATGCTGACAAGAAACATCCGGAACTCTATGGTCTGTCTTCGCGCTATTATGTAAAAGGTAACTATGTGACTGCCGCATCGTCTCCGGAAAACTATGACTGGAGCGGTGTCAAGTATGACAGCGGATTGCAGATGCTCAACGGTGAACGCTATATTCCAGATGCAAACCATAATTTCGGCGAAAATGTCGAATATGTCAGCATTTCAGGCAAAGACTGTGTGAAGCTGAAACTTGACAATCCTATTGATGCCGGAACCGTTACGACCCATTCGGCGGAGATGGCTTATGAGAAAGTCATGGGTTATGTCGGATCGAGTCTCTATCGCGACGCTGTCGACGCGAGATATATGGAGGAGGCACGTACAGGCACTGTTACCTATCACGGTGATGTCGCCTATGTGAAAGACGGCAAGACATACAGTATGTCAAAGACAGAAGGCATTGTCGATTTTATCAATGATCCGGATGGGGAGGCCAATCCCAAGACCGCAAGTTATCCGGAACTGCCGATGAATGTCCGTCCCGCTGACTTTGATACCGATGGCGACGGTATGCCCGATGCTTGGGAACGTGCCAACGGTCTTGATCCGAACGACTCTTCGGATGGAGTGAAATATACTCTCGACACCGAAAAAGGCTGGTACACCAACTTGGAAGTCTATCTCAGTTCGCTTGTCGAAAAGATCATGAAGGAGGGCAACGCCGACGCGCTTGAGCCGGTCGAGGAATATTATCCTGCAAGCAAGAGTGTGGAATCAGGAATCGAAAATGTAACCGTAGGTTTGGATATTGAAAGTATAGAGTATTACGACTTGCGGGGCATCCGTCTCGCCGAGCCGGCCGAAGGTCTCAACATCCGCCGTATCCGCTACTCTGACGGCAAGATTGTTACTGACAAAGTAATCAAACGCTAAAACCACTATACCATGAAGAAACTGTCTGCCGCGCTGGCCTTCTGCCTGATGGCCCCGCTTCTCTCCTCGGCTAAAGTACCGGAAATTCCGCGTGATACCTCATTCACGACATATTCCACTGACAGGAAAGTTCGTAAATATCATCCGGAGGCAACCCTCGCTCAGTCGGAACTGCCTGCCGGTGTGCGCGAATATCGCGACGTTGTCTACTCGACTCTTCCGAAAACACCTTACGGACGCCGTGATCTTCACGTCGATATTTTCCGTCCTGACGATGACAAGACATATCCGGCATTGCTGATGATTCATGGCGGTGGCTGGAATTCCGGCAATAAGAGTCTGCAAGTGCCGATGGCGCAGCAGATCGCGTCCAAGGGTTATGTGACGATTCCTGTCGAATACCGTCTGATTCCCGAAGCGCTTTATCCCGCCGGATTTCACGACATCAAGACCGCTATCCGTTGGACGAGGGAACATGCAGCTGAATATGGCATCGACCCTGAACGCATCGCTGTTTCGGGATGCTCTGCCGGTGCCCAGCTCGCCACCCTGGCCGGTGTGACAAACGGATCCAAGCGCCACGAAGGTAAAGGACAGTGGCGGAAGACTTCGAGCGACGTTCAGGCGGTCATCAGTATGGACGGCATCGCTACTTTTGTTTCAGAATCGAACATAGCTGACGCTGTCGACCGTTTTGAAAAGAAAGGAGAGTTGCCTGTCAACGCTAAATGGCTCGGAGGACTCTATAAGGATTCGCCTGAGAACTGGAAAGAGGCCTCGGCTCTCTTGTGGATAACGCCGAAATCCGCTCCCGTATGTTTCATCAACAGCGGGTTGCCGCGTTACAGTGACGGGCGTGACGAACTCGTGCAGATTTACGATTCGCTCGGCATCTACACCGAACGTCACCGCATCCCGGTCGATGTGCATCCTTTCTGGTTTTTCCATCCGTGGTTTGAAACCACCGTCGAGCGGGCTGTCGGCTTCCTTGACCGTGTGTTCAAAGGGGAGAAAACCGCGCCTCGCTTTAAGATCACTGATCATGGAGTTGTCAACGACAGCACCATTGTGCAGACTGCCGCTATTCAGCGTGTGATCGACCGAGCCGAAGCGATGGGTGGGGGAGAGATCATCGTGCCCCGCGGAGTTTTCCTTTCGGGCGCTCTTTTCTTCAAGCCGGGCACAACGCTGCGCATCGAAGAGGGTGGTGTCATCAAAGGATCGGACAACATCGGGGACTATCCGCTGATCCCTTCGCGCATGGAAGGCCGCAGCATCTATTATCATGCCGCCCTTATCAACGCCTATCATGTCGACGGCTTTGAGATCAACGGTCCCGGCACCATCAACGGCAACGGCTATAAATTCTGGGTGCAGTTCTGGGATAACGTGGAGAAAGCCCGTGTGGAGAACCGCAGCTGGACCAATCTCGAAGTGCGCCGTCCGCGTCTCGTTTTCCTCTGGGGCTGCGACAACGCACGTCTCAGCGGTGTGCGTCTGATCAATTCGGCTTTCTGGACTTCGCATTTCTATCTCTGCAATGATCTGATCGTGGAAAACTGCG
Organism: uncultured Bacteroidales bacterium; assembly: GCA_900544535.1. Taxonomy (GTDB): domain Bacteria; phylum Bacteroidota; class Bacteroidia; order Bacteroidales; family Muribaculaceae; genus Duncaniella. Next base: position 47,124 of record UQVH01000002.1, read on the forward strand.
AAGTGCAGGCTCCCCGCGAACCTGTGAGGGCGCCCAGTAGTGACGCGATAGATCTTGACGGTTGCCATCGTGTCATAGTCCGCGGCTGCTATCTCAACTGCGATGATGACGGTGTGTGTCTGAAAGGCGGTAAGGGAGTGTTTGCCCACAAAGCTCATGAGAACGACAGTGTGACTGATGTTCTTGTCGAAGGCTGCGTGTTCGGTCCAAATCTTCACGGTACCCTGACACTCGGCAGCGAATGTATTCATGGCAGCAATATTGTTTTGCGTAATTGTAAGCTCGACAACGACTGTTCGCTCCTGCGTCTGAAAATGCGTCCGGATACTTATCAGGTCTACGAGAATATTACGGTTGAAAACGTCACCGGCCGTTGCGGATCGGTAGTCGAAGTATTGCCTTGGAAACAGTTCTTCACCCTTGAAGGCACCGATGAGAAACCGGTGGGGCTGATACGGAATATCAATATCCGCAATCTCGATCTGAAATGCAACAGCCTCGGTGTCATCGCAGCAAATCCGGATGACAAGGTTGAAAATTTTGTGTTTGAGAATATCACACTCAAGGCAAAATCCGACGTGTTCCGCTGTAATTATCCTGAGGTGAAACTCAAGAATGTGACAGTCAATGGTAAACGTCCGGAGATACTGACCGCAGACGAGGAAATGAAAGACAAAATGAATTTCGATGCGGGAGATCTTGATAAGAACAATGAAAAATAATATCAGGTTCTAATTTTAAATCTTGTTTGCAGGAGCAGGGAAATTTTGTTAACTTTGCAATGTGATTGACATTGCTCAACATATCGAATACCTGCTCCTGCATCATGACTGCGTGGTTGTGCCGGGTCTTGGGGCGTTCATCGTTAATGATGAAAACGCCCGTTATGATTCGGGCAGCCATTCTTTTATGCCGCCGGTTCGTACTGTGGGCTTCAATCCGGAAGTGCGCCACAACGATGCGATGCTCATAGGCAGCATTTCGCGGCGCAGCGGAATCTCGCTGTCGGCGGCCCGCATGGATCTCGAAACAGAAGTGGCGGCGCTTCATCATCAGCTTGAAGTGACCGGCGAATTTCCTTTGGGAACCTTAGGGATGCTGACACGTGGCGAAAATCCTGAATATCCCGTTTTCGAGCCATCGGCCGACTCTCTCCCTCTGCGTTTGTTCAAAAGTCTCGCACCTGTGGATTGCCGGCCTCTGCACTCGGAGGAGGAATCTGCAGATGATGGTGGGGCTGTGGCCCGTCAGAGAATTATCGCCATTCCGGCACCGCTTAAAATTGTTGCGTCATTTATTGTCGTCATGATCACTCTCGGAGTGCTCTATTCAACTACCGGTCTCGTTAACGGGCCTAAAGTCAATTCTGCTTCGCTCGATACCGGTCTGAGTTCGCGCATAGATTCGTCAGCGCCCGCGTTAGAGCCGGTTCTCGATGAGGCTGTCTCCCGCGAGATCGTTCTGAACATAGCTCTGCCTGACAATCGCGATGCGGTCGGCGAGGTTCGGCCGGCCGACGTCGCAAAGCCTGTTGAAGCTACCCCTGAGATTACTCCGCAGCGCTACCTGCTTGTAGTCGCTTCTTTCCCAAATCGGGCATCGGCCAACCGCCATATCGCACAGATTGGCGATCCCGCGCTGAGGGTTATCGAGATGGATGGCAATTATCGCGTCTATGCCTCTTCTGCACCGACCATCGAGGCTGCCCGCAATCTGGCGGCTTCGCTCTCTTCGTCCTATCCATCGGTTTGGGTGTGTCGCAGATAGGATAGTAAAATTCTTAAATCCTCCCCGCACATTTTTCACTATTTTTCTTATATTTCCGCATGGACTTCAATCAAATGCTCGTGGAGCGCCGCAGCATACGCCGCTACACAACCGAGAAAATAGATCCCGAACATGTCAGACTCATCCTTGAGGCCGGTTTGCTGGCGCCTACGTCGAAATCGGCGCGCGCATGGCAGTTTGTCGTGGTGGAAGAGCCGGAAATGCTCGAACGTCTCGCGCTCTGCAAGCCGATGGGCGCAGCTCCGATAGCCAAATGTCCCCTCGCAGTTGTAGTGGCCGTCGACAGTACCGCTACCGAACCCTGGGTGGAGGACGGATCAGTTGCCGCTTCCTATATGCAGCTTCAGGCCCAGGCTCTCGGCCTCGGTTCATGCTGGATTCAGGTCCACGGACGTTTTACCGCCGACGGAACACCCTCGGAAGAATATGTTCAGGAACTGCTCGGCATTCCTGAAACCTGCCCCGTGGTCTGTGTGCTGACTTTCGGCCATAAGGATGAGGTCCGCAAGCCTCAGGATCTTGAGAAACTGAAGTGGGAGAACGTCCATATCGGCAAATTCTGATCCACGGCAATGTCATTGCGCATAGTCTTTATCGGTGCCGGGAATGTTGCTTCTCATCTGGCTCCGGCCTTAGAGGCTTACGGAGCAGGGGAGGTGGTGCAGGTTTACAGCCGTAGTCTTGACTCGGTCGCCGACTTGGCGGCGAAACTGCGCAATGCCTCAGCTGTCAATGCCGTTCCGGAGGTTATCACGGATGCCGATGTCTATATCGTCAGTCTTGTTGATGATGCTATCGCACCCTTTGTTGCCGCTTTTCCGAAAGGCGGAAATGCTTTGTGGCTTCACACTTCCGGTTCGGTGGGTATGGAAGTGCTTGCGCCTCTTTCAGACCGCTACGGAGTGTTCTATCCGTTACAGACTTTTTCAAGAGGGGTGGAGATTGATGTCTCACGTGTCCCCTTGTTTATCGAGGGCTGCAATGAGACGGTTGAGGCTGAGATCCGACGCTTAGGTGAACCGGTATTTGCCGATGTCTATCATGCCGACAGCGACACCCGTCGCATGATGCACATTTCGGCTGTGTTTGCCTGCAATTTTACCAACCATCTGTGGACTATCGCTGCGGAAATACTTCGCAAGGAAGGCTTGCCATTCGAGGTGTTGCAGCCGCTTCTTGAAGAGACGGTGAAAAAGGCATTCGCCGTGTCTCCTGAAAAAGGACAGACAGGTCCTGCCGTCAGAGGTGATCGAGCCATAATCGACAAACACCTTTCAATGCTCAGCGGCCAACCTCACGAAATTTACCGCCTCCTCAGCGACTCCATCATCCGCCATCACTCCGCCGAGAAGTAGTTCTTTTTCACAATCCATCGTTTGGTGAGGTAAGAGTGGTCTCCTCTGATATCTTCAATCGCGTGGATATGTATTTGATGTAGTTGTGCTGATTTTCAAGTGGCTGTGACAGATTTATTTATGAGATATATTTGCCGGATTTGCCAAAAAATCAGTGTCGAGGAGATTATTTCGAGCATTTTTCGTAAATTTGCAGGTTGAAAATACGCTGATGTTATATGTTTGAAATCGAGTTTACACCTATTATAATAGCACTGCTATCCGGAGTTCTTATATGTTCCTTGTACCTGCTGTTGGGTTTCCGCCATTATGTCAGCAGTGTTAGTCGCGCTGCTTCAGTCGATGACAGCGAGGATAGGGGAGACGATGCATCACTACCGGGAGTCTCGGTGATCGTATGTGCTGAGGATGACGCCCGCAATCTTGAAACATTGCTTCCCGCGATTCTTACCCAGGATTATCCCGGCCCTTTTGAGGTTATTGTTGTCAATGACGGCGCTCTCCCTGCCACAAAAGAGGTGATAGCACGTCTCGAAGAGAAATACTCGAATCTCTACATGACTTTCACACCTCTGGAATCGCGTTCGCTTTCGCGCCGTAAGCTCGCCCTGACGCTCGGTATCAAAGCCGCACGTCACGAGGTTGTCATCTTGACAACCGGTAACAGCCGGGTGCTTTCCGACCAATGGCTACGCCTCATGGCACGTCATTTTGCCAAAGGCAAAGAGGTGGTCATCGGTTATGCCGCTCCCGTGGCTGCCGTTGATCCCGACACCGATGGGCCGGTCAAAGAATCTTGGAAGCGCCTTCACGCTTTTGACATTGTGCGGACGGCTGTCGAATATCTTTCATGGGGACTTGCCGGTCGCCCTTACCGTGCCACATGCCACAATCTGGCTTACCGCCGCTCGGTATTTTTCCGCAACAAAGGATTTTCACGCACTCTGCATCTGAAATATGGTGATGACGACCTATTTGTCAACGAAGTCGCCAACCGCGACAACACCGTCGTAGAGATTTCGCAAGGATCAATAGTCGAAGTCCCCGAACTGCAGCCCCAAGCGGCTCACAAAGTGGCCAAACTCCGCTACGGATATACTGCGCGCAAGCTCCGCACCGGCGCAAGACTCTTTTTCGGCAGTTGCTCCCTTGCATGGTGGGGCTTTATCGGTTGTTGTATAGCCCTCGCGATTGTCGGCCTTCCTTCATTGGTGCCTCTGATCACGGCAGCGGTGCTCTACATCGCACTTTCTCTGATATTGTCATTTGCCTGGCGTTCGACTTCGCGCGTACTTCATTCCCGCTCGCTTCTTCTGACTGTGCCCTGGTTCATGACATTCGAACCCGTTTATAACCTCTGGTATCGCATCAAGGGTTTTATAAAAAGAGGTTCCAATCTCAGCTGGAGCTGAAAACCGCAAGACGACTGTTTTTTATGGAAGGAACAATCGAAATAAACGGTTTGCAGCTTTTTGCGCGCCACGGTGTCTTTGACTTTGAGCGGCTCAACGGCAATACGTTTGAGCTGACCGTCCGTCTGCGCTATCCGATTGAAGATGCGATGCAGACCGACGATGTCAGCCGGACGCTCAACTATGCCGAAGCCGTTGACATAATCAAGGCTGAAATGGCCAAGCCCTCGGAGCTGCTTGAACACGTTGTCGGACGTATCCGCCGCGCACTTCTTGGCCGGTGGCCCCTGATCTCAGGAGGGTATATCTCACTGACAAAACTGAATCCTCCGATCGACGCCCGGCTGCGTGGCGTCGCCGTAAGTATAAATTGGTAAATTATTTATCGACTCACACATGGAAACTCCCGTTCTTCTTCTCACAGGCTATCTCGGAAGTGGCAAAACCACTCTTGTAAATCATATTCTCTCCAACCGCCGCGGCATTCGTTTCGCGGTAATTGTGAATGATATAGGTGAAGTCAATATCGACGCCGATCTTATTCAGCGCGGCGGCATTGTCGACACTAAAGACGACTCCCTTGTGCCACTTCAGAATGGTTGCATCTGCTGCACGCTCAAAATGGACCTCGTCAAGCAGATCGAGGAAATCATGGCAATGAAGAAGTTTGACTACATTGTCATCGAGGCCAGCGGTATCTGCGAACCCGCGCCGATCGCACAGACCATCTGTTCGATTCCCTACATGGCCGACGGCGTTCTCACCCGCAACGGCACTCCGCGCCTCGATTGCATCGTGACCGTAGTCGATGCCCTGCGTATGCGCGACGAATTCGGCTGTGGCGAGGACCTGACCGCTCATCATCATGACGACGAGGACATCGAAAATCTCGTCATCCAGCAGATCGAGTTTTGCAATATCGTCATCCTCAACAAAGTTTCGGAAATCACTCCCGAAGAACTCCACAGAGTCCGTACCATTGTGCTTGCTCTCAATCCGGGCGTGCGCATCATCGAGGCGGACTATGCCGACATAGACCTTTCGTCAATCCTCGACACACATCTGTTCAACTTCAACAAGGTCGCCACTTCTGCCGCCTGGGTAAGCCATATCGAGAAATCGGCCGAAGAGATTGCCGAAGAGGAGCGCGAGCATGAAGCTCACAGCCACCATCATCATGACGAGCACGACCACCATGATCATCACGAACATCATGACCACTGCCATGAAGATGATGACGAGCATGAAGACCATCATCACCATGAGCATGATCATGACCACGGTCCCGAATGTACTTGTGGCTGTCATCACCACCATCATCACCACGGTGAAGGAGAGGCTGAGGAATACGGCATCGAAACATTCGTCTATTTCCGCCGTCCGGGCTTTGATCTGAACAAATTCGACTATTTCGCTGCCAACAAGTGGCCCAAGAATATCATCCGCTCCAAAGGCATCTGCTATTTCGGGACCAATCCTGATATGTCGTATCTCTTTGAGAGCGCCGGACGTCAGAAACAGCTCAAGGAGGCCGGAATGTGGTATGCCACCGCTCCTGAAGATGAGTTGAAAGAACTTGTGGCCCAGGACCCCTCGATCCTGCGTGACTGGGATGCCGACTATGGCGACCGCATGGTTAAAATTGTCTTTATCGGCCAGCATCTCGACCGTGAGGCCATCACCAAAGCTCTTGATGACTGCCTTGACCGATGAAACCCTATCTGCAAGTTGAAGATCTGACCAAAAGCTATGGCGACCGCCTGCTTTTCGATTCGGTCACTTTCGGTGTCAACGAAGGTGACAAGATCGGTCTTATAGCTAAAAACGGTACCGGCAAGTCGACATTGCTGCGGATTCTCTCCGGCACCGAGGCTCCTGACAGCGGTTCGGTGACGTTCAGAAACGGACTGCGTGTCGGCTTTCTCGCACAGTTGCCTGAATTCACTCCTGAAAAAAGCATACTCGACAATCTCCTTGACGGGCTTCCTGCCGAGCATCACGACGACTGGGACCGAGAGGACCGCGTGCGCCAGATGCTCTCACAGCTTGGTATTGACGATCCGTCCATCATGCCCGAACACATGTCGGGCGGACAGATCAAACGCGCGGCTCTTGCTCAGGTCTTTCTGGCATCGCCCGACCTCCTGATACTCGACGAACCTACCAACCACCTTGATCTTAAAACAGTCGAGTGGCTTGAAAACTATCTCACACGCCAGCGCATCACTCTGCTGATGGTCACTCATGACCGCTACTTCCTCGACCGCGTCTGCAACAAGATCATAGAGATCGACATGCAGCGCATCTATACATACGAGGGAAACTTTGACCTCTATCTCAAGCGGCGCGCCGAGCGCATCGAGGCTCTTACGGGAGAGTTGGCCAAAGTGCGTAACACTCTGCGTAAGGAGCAGGAGTGGATGCGCCGTCAGCCGCAGGCCCGTGCCGGAAAAGCCCGTTACAGGATCAATGCGTTCTACGATCTCAAGGAGCGTTCACGCGCCAAATATACCGAACGGCAGATCGACCCGACAGACGTGCGCTCATCCTATATCGGATCGAAAATCTTCGAAGCGCAGGGTATCTGCAAGCGTTTCGGCGACAAGGTGATTCTTGATGATTTCACCTACACATTCGCCCGATATGAGAAACTTGGCATTGTCGGCGGCAACGGTGTCGGCAAATCCACCTTTGTCAAAATGCTCCAGGGACTCGTGGCGCCTGATAGCGGGGAGTGGAATGTAGGTGAGACCGTGCGCTTCGGCTACTATTCTCAGGAAGGTCTTCAACTGCCACCCGGCAAAAAAGTAATCGACGCGATCACGGATCTGACCGACGATATAGTGCTTGACAATGGTGCCACGCGATTGTCGCCGATGCAGTTCCTATCGCGTTTCCTGTTTACACCTGCCGATCAGCAGAAATATATCTCGACTCTTAGCGGCGGTGAACTCCGTCGCCTGAATCTGGCTGCTGTTCTTGTGAAACAGCCCAACTTCCTCATACTCGACGAGCCGACCAATGACCTCGATATCATGACGCTCGGAATTCTCGAAGAATATCTCCGCGAATTCAAAGGCTGTGTAATCGTCATCTCCCACGACCGCTTTTTCCTTGACTCGATCGTCGACCATCTGTTTGTGATGGAGGGTGACGGTGTCATCAAAGACTTCCCCGGAAATTACAGTGATTACCGCGATTATCTCCGCGAACTTAAGGCAGACGAACAGCCTAAACAGACAGCTACGCCTGAAGCTTCATCAAAAAATCGCAATCGCGAAAACAGCCGCCCTGCGAAACTGACGTTCAAGGAGAGAAAAGAGCTCGAAGCGCTAACAGAAGAGATTGACCGGCTGACAGCCGAGCGAAAGGAGCTTGAAGATCTTTTCAACTCCGGTGCACAATTGGATGATGTGGCAGCCAAGGCATCCCGCTATTCCGAAATCAAGGATCTGCTTGATGAAAAGGAAATGCGCTGGCTTGAACTCTCGGAGAAAGAGTGAACCGGCTCTCTCCGACTGCTGTTTCAATACAATAGGATCTGCTCACGGATTGTAGAGATCCGGATTGAAAAATCCGGCTATATCGCGGGCCTGTTCAAGCGCCATAGCAGCCGGACTGTCAGGATTCAGTCCCGTGGCTTTGGAATAATCGCTCATGGCACCGGCGCGGTCTCCGAGACGCCATTTGAGCTTGCCGCGGTCAAAAAGCGCCCGGTCGTCTGTCGGATCTTCTCCGATCATACAATTAAGCACCGTCATGGCCTCGTCATACTGTCCGTCTGAAATCAGATCCTTGTAATTTTGGTGTTTATCCATTAAATAATTAATTTTGGAGACATTTGGAGTCCGAGTGACATTTATGTGGCTCCGAAGTTCAGCGACAAAACTAACAAAAAGTCCCGTCATAAGCAATGAATAAGCTGATTTTTATAGCGACAGCGGTTTTCGGTCTCTTCTCGTCGGCGGTGCTGGCGCATGCTGCCGATCCTACGGAAACCCGTTACAGTATGGAAGAGTGTCAGGGTTCGGCCATCCCTTATCCGGTTCGTTCGGTAAAGGATCTGGTTTATCCCGACTCCCTGAAACCGGTCTATCTCAATCATGTCGGACGTCACGGCGCCCGCTATCTCTCGTCGTCTAAATACACGACAACGCTCTCCCGCACACTTCACCGTGCCGATTCGATGCGCACGATCACTCCGGCCGGAAAGGAGCTCCTGAAACTGTGTGAGTTCGTTGTCAGCCGGACGGCTGGACGCTGGGGCGCTCTCGACTCCCTCGGTATGGCCGAACAGCGCTCTATTGCTTCGCGGGCTTTCGCGGCCTATCCCGCACTGTTCAAAGACCGCAAGATCAATGCGATTTCTTCCTATGTGCCACGCTGCGTAATGTCGATGTACGAATTTACACATCAGCTGACACGCCTTGACAACCATGTGGAGATATATACTTCTTCGGGTCGTCAGAATTCCGCTCTCATGCGTCCCTGGGACAGCGATCAGGATTATAAAGACTTCATTGCTTCCGATGACTGGCATAAGGTTTATGATGAATATGTCGACACTAAGGCTCCGCTTTCTGTCGCACCACGGATTTTGGGCAAGAACTATCCGCTGACAGATGGCGAGGCGCGCGATTTCGGAATGTCGGTCTATAAGGTCGTTGCCGGCTGTGCGGCTATGGGAATCGGAGTCGATCTCTCTCAGTTTTTGACAGAAAGAGAAATCAATGCCTTGTGGGGGATAGAGAATCTTCATCATTATCTCACTCATTCAGCTTCGACTCTCTCAACGGAGCCCGCGGCAATGGCCGCTCCGCTTCTTGTCGATCTCATAAAGACATGTCAGGATGCGATCTCCGGGGCCAATCCTTATAGCGTCATGCTCCGTTTCGGCCATGCCGAGACTCTGATGCCGCTCTTCTCGCTGATGCACCTGCCGGGCTGTTACTATATGACCAACTATTTTGATACTGTCGGACTGCACTGGCGCGATTTCTATGTGGTTCCGATGGCTGCTAACCTCCAGATGATCCTTTTCCGTGCCGATTCCGGCCGTTATTATCTCCGTGTCGATCTCAACGAGACTCCGGTTCCGCTGATTCCCGGACGTTCAACGATCTATGTTCCCTGGAATACGGCGCAGGATTATCTAGTTCGCTGTCTTCCGATGCACATGCAGCCGTAAGATCACATAGTGATGACTCCTAAGAATATACTTGATATCCGTCACCGTTCCGATTTCCGGGCCTGGCTTCTCAGAAATCATGCGACAGAAAAGGAATGCTGGGTTGAGGCCAAGAGGGGTAAGACACCGCCTGAAAATGCCCTGTGGTATCTTGATGCTGTCGAAGAGGCTCTGTGTTTCGGCTGGATCGATTCGACCGTCAAAGTTGTTGACGGGGTGACACTCCAGCGATTCGGACCAAGGACTAAAAAGGGACGGTGGACGGAATTGAACAAGGAAAGATGCCGTCGGCTTGAGCGCCTTGGGCTGATGACCGAAAGCGGTCGCAAAGTATGTCCGGATCTCGATGCTGACTTTATTATTATGCCTGAGATACTTGCCGAGTTCAAGGCAAATCCTGTGGCTTGGGATAACTTTCACAATTTTCCGGCATTGTATCAGCGTGTGAGAATCGACAATATCCATCGCGTTGTGAATGCCCCGGAAATATATGCGAGCCGCCTGGCCAAACTGATTGAAGCAAGCGAGCGGGGAGTGATGATCGGTGACTGGCACGACAACGGCCGACTTTTGGAGAATTGACTCATGGGCAAGGATCTTAAAAATATGTCGCTTGAGGAATTATGGCAACTGTTTCCGATTGATCTGGTACCGCATCGGGAGGAGTGGAAAGATTGGGCACGGTCTGAGATATGTCTCCTCGCTGAATTGTTGGACGGTTATAATCCGGCCATCAGCCATATCGGCAGCACGGCAATTCCATCTATATACGCCAAACCGATAGTGGATATTCTTGTCGAAGTCTCCACTGATATGGATTGGAGCGAGATCCGTCGATTACTTGAGGAGGCCGGTTATATCTGCATGTCGTCATCGGAGGCTCGCATGTCATTTAACAAGGGTTATGCTTCCGAAGGCTATGCCGACAAAGTGTTCCATATTCATATACATGCGTGCGGTGACAATGACGAGATTGTGTTTCGCGATTACCTGCTAACGTATCCGGAAACAGCTGCTGAATACGAGCGTCTGAAACTCAGCCTCCTCCCTGAATACAGACATAACCGTGACGGCTATACTGACGCCAAATCCGAGTTTGTGAAACGAGTGGTCGAACATGCAAAATCATGCAGCCATGGTCACTGATGACCTCTGGCAAAGAGGAGAAGACGATAATTTGGCATACGAAAAAAGAGAGGGGGTCTCACGACTGCCTCTCTCTCCATTCATCACATTATGCTTATTTTAGTGCTTAATCGTTATACTTGTAACTGAAGGTGCTGATTCTTCAATGTAATATCGTTGCTGTAATCAATTATAGGTAACGGCTTGCGACTACATCCCAGTCGACAATCTTCCACCATTCTTTCAAAGCGTCCAACCTGCGGTTGCGGTAGTCGAGATAGTAGGCGTGTTCCCACACATCGAAAACCAACAGGGGGGTCAGACCTTCACAAAGCGGATTGCCTGCATTGGACGTTTGGGTAATAAAGAGTTTGCCGTCTTTGTCTTTCGACAGCCAAACCCAGCCTGAACCGAAAATAGACGCTCCAGCATCCTCAAACTCCTTTTTGAACTGATCGAATGAACCGAATTGTTCGTCGATCGCTTTGCGGAGATGTCCGTCAGGTTCATGTGCTCCGTCGGGCGAGAAAGTGAAGAAGTAAAATATATGGTTCCAAGCTTGAGAAGCGTTGTTGAACAGAGGGCCGGAGGCCGTGGTGATAATCTCCTCAAGCTCCATATCCTCGTATGGTGTATCTTTTATCAGCTTATTGAGATTGTCGATATATGTTCTTTCATGCTTACCGTAGTGGTACTCGATTGTCTCACGCGAAATCGCAGGAGCCAAAGCATCGTTGGCGTAGGGCAATTCAGGAAGTGTATAAGTCATGATGATTATAGCGTTTATGAATTAGTTATATCCTAAAAACGTATTCAGAGATTGTTGGTTCGGGTTTATTTTGTTAAATATCTTCAAGAAATCCTTAACTTTGCAGCAAAATTCAATATATCCATGCCAACACAGCCCCAACACCCCCGGACGGCTCCAAAGCCTTTTATCTCACAGAATGTCCGCGATTATATAGCGATTGTCACCGGCATTCTTATCTATGCGATCGGATTCACCGTATTTATCCTTCCGCACCATATAGTCATAGGAGGTATGGCCGGATTCAGTTCTTTGATTTTTTATGCGACCGGCGGACGGCTTCCTGTCGCTGTCGTGATGTACGGCACCAATATCCTTCTGCTTCTTTGCGGCTTCCGCTATCTTGGCAAGGGATTCGTGCTCCGTACCATTTTCGGGGCCACTCTGCTGTCGGTTCTGATCGGTGCTGTCGAAGGCTATTTTACAACTCATCCTCCATTGGTCAGCAGCGCTCCTATGAGTGTCATAATGGGTGCTGTCTTGCTCGGCCTCGGAATAGGCATTTATTTCAGCCATCACGGAACCACCGGTGGTACCGACATTGTAGCCGCAATAATGTCGCACATCAGCGATATAAGCATGGGGCGCGTCATGATGATAATCGACGTCTCGATCGTGGCTCTCTCGTTTTTTCTTCCGTATGACGGCGATATGGAGGCTCGTATCCAGTCACGTACACAGACAATCATCTATGGCTGGCTTGCCATATATATTTACTCCTGGCTTGCCGACCGGTATATCGACAAGGGCAAACAGACCATTCAGTTTATTATCCTTTCCGAGAAATGGGATACTATTGCTTATCGCATCACCCATGAGACGGGAAGAGGTGTGAGTATGTGGGACGGTACCGGCTATTGGACCGGGAATCCGCGCAAACTGATGCTTATATGGTGCCGTCAGACAGATGTGTATCATATTCTGCGTATCGTAAAAGAGGTTGACGAGGACGCCTATGTGACCAATTCGAGTGTCCGCTGTGTCTACGGTAACGGCTTCGACCGGCTTAAACTGAAGAAATCGTCCATACCCTGATTGTATATCAACACCCCAAGTCCGGACGGAATAAAACAAGAATCCGCGCTTTCACAATGAGAAGGCGCGGATTCTTGTTTTATCTGAACTGTGTTTTTATTCTTCAGGTGCGAACATCGGGTCCCACGGCGGAAGGAGGGTGGGTTGCTGGCTGAGTACCTTGCTCGCTTTCGGGGTCAGATATTTTTTGTCGACCACAAGGCGGAACATGTATTCGTCAAACCATTTGTCGGTCATGATGAGATGACCGTTGTTGGCTCCGTTGCCCCAGCTGTTCTCGACCATCCATTTCTTTGGCTGACCTTTTGCATCGAGATCGACCGCGACAAGGGTCATTGCGTGAGACGATGCCGAAGAGTGGGTGCGGATGCGGTCGGCCTTGTTCATGCCGAATTTTGTACCGAAGAGAGAATCGTAGTCATAGTTATTCTCGTCGAGCAGGCCGAGATCCTTGTTGATGAATTTACCGACGTCGCATGAAAAATACATTGCCTTGCCATCCTTGATTGAAGCGATAGCCATCTGCTTTATATCCTCGATCGGGAGGTTGACGTAGGTCCAGTTGTAACCGTCGTAGCCGTGGCGGTCATATTCGATTTCGTAGAGCTTGTAATACTCGCGGGTCGGATCATTCATGAGCATTACATAGTCTTTCTTAAGATCGTTGCCGATGAAGGTCTTGTAGAACGACTGCGGGGTATAGGTCTTGGTGTCCACGATCTGACCGTCGGAATCGCGGCGTGTCCAGGTAAATTCTGTCGGAGGTTCGCCTAAATTGAGCGCGAGCATACGGTAGATCTGCGAAAGCATCTCTTTTTTGCGGGTCTCCAGAGCGTTGCTGTCTCGTCCCTCGGCGGCGAGTTTGCGCAGTTCGAGGCCATCCTCGCGCAGACGCAGCGAAAGAAGCCGGCGCATGGTGGCCGTGGATTTGCTGCTTTCGGTCTCACCCATGACCTCGATCGGCACGACGCCGTATTTCATTAAATTGTCGGCGATGCCGGTGTACTGTCCGCCGTCGCTCAGTGGATTTGAGAAAAGCCAATCGACCGTGCGGTCCTCAAATGGCTTTGAGGCCGTGTCGATGACACCCTGGAGGAAAAGGTTTGATTTTTCAAGCTGGTCCCAGAAGAAATTGTAGCTCTGCGACAGCTCCAGCTGTGGCAGATTGTGTTCTGTCATAGCCTGAGCACGCAGCACGTTCAGCCCGGTGAAGAGCCAGCAGCGGCCCGAGGAGCGCTGGTTGGTGATGCCTTTGCTCGGAACCCGGTGTGAGAAATGCGTGTCGAGATTGTTGAGATTCTCATGATTAAGCGCCAGAGAATTGATCGGATTGTTGGCGATTGCGTTGTGAAGGGCCTTTGTGCCGGGAGTTGCTGCAAAGGAAGCGCGGAAGCCCTCGATGTCTTTCTGGGTGATTCCGCCGTCTACCTGTGCCGTACAGGCAAGCCACGACACGGAAAGCCCCATAATAAATACTGATTTTTTCATGTCGCTATGTCTTTTGATTGGTGATTTTAAGGTAAAAATGATATTTTGTACAAAAATAATGATATTCGCTGAATATCGAAAACGAAAGTCGGACTTTAGGGCGATTTGCTGTCACGGATTCAATTGAGGCAAAGGAGACAGAAAGCCCAAAGTGATGCTATTTGTTTCAATATTATCGTGACGGAAGTATCTAAAATGGAGAGCGAGACCGCTTTTGGAATAGGCTCTGTTTATGTGGCTGCGAAAAATGCGATTGAAAAAAGTTCTTGAAAAATTTGCAGGATTCAAAAAAAAACTCTACCTTTGCACCCGTAATCACAAAGCAATGGTTCCTTGGCCGAGTGGTTAGGCACCGGTCTGCAAAACCGTCTACAGCAGTTCGATTCTGCTAGGAACCTCGATTCAAGCCTGCAAAACTGCGGGCTTTTTTGTTATAGAATATTCACCTGTCAAAAAGCCGGAAATCGCCCCTGATGCTGGCGGCCCTGACTGCGGTCTTTTTTATTCTTTTGCAAAATCGAGAATAATTGAGTAATTTTGCAGTTCAAATTCTACTGTGAATATATGGGATTTTTCAATTTCTTCTCCCGCGAAAAAAAGGAGACTCTTGACAAGGGCCTCGAAAAGACGCAGCGCGGACTGCTTGACCGCCTTTCTCATGCAATTGCCGGCAAATCGACCATTGATGACGATGTCCTCGACAATCTTGAGGAAGTTTTTGTCACATCGGACGTCGGTGTGGACACAACCTTGCGCATTATCGACCGCATTCAGAAACGTGTGGCCAAAGATAAATACGTCGGATCTTCTGAACTCAACCGTCTGCTATGTGAGGAGATCGCTGATATGCTCGCTGAAAACAGCAATGAATCCTCGCAGGACGATTTCACCGTCCCCGCCTCCCACAAGCCTCATGTGATAATGGTTGTCGGAGTTAACGGAGTAGGGAAGACCACTACCATAGGCAAAATGGCCGCCCAGTTTAAAAAGGCCGGCAACAAAGTGATGCTTGGTGCTGCCGATACATTCCGTGCCGCCGCCATCGAGCAGCTTGAAGAGTGGGGACGTCGCGCCGACGTGCCCGTTGTCAAGCAGAAACTTGGTGCCGACCCGGCTTCCGTAGCTTTCGACACTTTGCAGAGCGCTATCGCCAACAATGCCGATGTCGTCATAATCGACACAGCCGGACGTCTTCACAATAAAAAAGGGCTTATGGACGAGCTGACTAAGGTCAAGAACGTCATGCAGAAACTCGTTCCCGATGCACCTCACGAAGTGCTTCTGGTGCTTGACGGTTCCACCGGACAGAACGCATTTGAACAGGCCCGTCAGTTCGTTGCCGCTACTCAGGTTAACGAGCTCGCCATTACCAAACTCGACGGCACGGCAAAGGGCGGCGTCGTCATCGGCATCAGTGATCAGTTCAAAATACCGGTCAAGTACATTGGCCTCGGCGAAGGCATTGAAGACTTGCAGGTCTTCCATAAGAGAGAATTTGTCGAATCACTTTTCGGGGAGAAAAAATAATCTCCCCTTTTGTTTGTAAAATGGCAAAACAAATTGCAGTCATAACCCTCGGTTGTTCGAAAAATCTTGTCGACTCGGAGCGCCTTATGGTGATGCTCGCAGATGTCGGCTATAAGGTTGTAGACGCTGCTTCCGAAGACTTTCTCGATGCCGACGGATGGAAAGGTGTGGTTATAAATACCTGCGGATTTATTGGTGATGCCAAAGAAGAATCCGTCAACGAAATCCTCGCCTGGTGTCAGGCCAAGACCGAGGGGCGCATCGACGCTCTGTATGTGATGGGCTGTCTCTCGCAGCGCTATGCCGACCAGCTTCCGGCTGAAATTCCTGAGGTAGACCGCTGGTACGGCAAGACAGACTGGTCTCGTTTGGCGGTAGACCTTGCACACCGTTCGCCATCCACCGCTCCCTATGACAGAGTTATCACGACTCCGCGTCATCACGCATATATAAAGATCGCCGAGGGGTGCAACCGCTTTTGCGCTTTCTGCGCTATTCCACTCATCACCGGACGCTATAAATCGCGTCCGATAGAGGAGATCGTAGCCGAAGTGCGTATGCTCGTTGGTCGCGGAGTCCGTGAGTTCAACGTCATCGCTCAGGATCTCACCAATTACGGCAAGGATCTTTACGGCAAAGTCGAGATTGCTCGGCTTATCGACGAAATGGCGGCGGTCGAGGGCGTAGAATGGATACGTCTGCATTATGCCTATCCCAAGGACTTCCCGCTGGAGCTTCTTGACGTGATGGCACGTCGTGACAATGTCTGCAAATACCTTGATATAGCTCTCCAGCACTCTTCCGACAAGGTGCTTGAAAACATGCGGCGCCACATCACCGGTGCCGAAACCCGAAAACTTCTGGACGAGATACGACGCCGGGTCCCGGGAATCCATATCCGCACCACTCTCATGGTCGGATTTCCAGGTGAAGGAGAGGAGGAATTTACCGAGCTTCTTGACTTCGTGCGTGAGCAACGCTTTGAGCGCATGGGCGCCTTTGCCTACTGCGAGGAAGAGGATACTTTCGGCGCACGTAATTTCAAGGATTCGATTCCACAGGAAGTCAAGGAACAGCGTCTCTCGCAGCTCATGGATTTGCAGGAAAAGATTTCGCTTGAAATTCAGGAAGCGAAAGTCGGATCGGAAATGCGTGTCATCATTGACCGCGAGGAGCCTGAATTTTATATCGGACGCACAGAGTTTGATTCTCCTGAAGTCGATCCCGAAGTTCTGATCGCCAAGACTCAGCCCTTGGAAAAGGGACGGTTCTATAATGTGAAAATCACCTCGGCTCTTCCGTTTGAACTTATGGCCGAAGTGTGTGACAAGGCTTGATCCGCATGAAATTCAGCACTCAGATATCTCAGGCCGTCGACCGTTGTCTGAACGATGCGATTCCGTTTGTGGCTTTCGCTATGCCCGGAGAGCGTGAAATCCGTTTTTACGCATCGTTGCCTGATGCTGCACTGCATTCTCCCGCCTTCCGAGACAATGACAGTGACTGCTTTTTCATAAACTTTTTTGACAACGACGAGCCTTACACTGCCGGAGTCCGTTTCGACATGTCGGCTGAGGACGTTTTGCGCTTCAATGATCCGACCTACCGTCGGCAGACGGTGGGAGAGTCTGCGATACGTCCGCGCATAACAGCGACTTTCCGTGCGAGCTATCACGCAGCTTTCGCCGCCGTGAAACCGCGTCTGAAAAAAGACGGCGGCAAAGTGGTGCTTTCAAGGCTAAGGGCCATCTTCACGAAGAAAAATCCGCGCCGTATTGCCGAAGAATACTTCTCGTTGACCGACACGACTTTCCGCTATCTCTGCTATACGCCTGAGACCGGAGTCTGGCTTGGCTCGACTCCCGAAATACTTCTCGAAAGCGACAGCGCACATGGTTGCGTCCGCACTATGTCATTGGCCGGGACGCGCCCCGCCGATGCCGACGGAGATTGGGACGAGAAAAACATCCGCGAGCAGGCCATTGTCACTGACTATATCTGCCGGACACTTCTTGAAGCAGGAATGTCAGTAGAGACTGCGCCTCTAACCGAACGCCGTTTTCTCAACATCAAGCATCTCTGCACCCCGATCGAAGCACGCGGCGGAGCTGACATCCCCCTGTTGCTTTCGGCCCTCAGCCCGACTCCGGCCGTCGCAGGTTACCTGCGAGAGCGGGCTCTCGACGAGATTTGCCGAGTTGAAACACATCGCCGTCACTGCTATGGCGGTTATGTAGGGGTGAGAACCGCAGGCGATTACCATGCCTACGTCAATCTCCGCTGTGCTTTCCTCGCACCGGCGGAATATGACGGCGATTCCGGCTGGCTTGGCAATCTCTATGCAGGAGGAGGACTTGTAGCTGCTTCGCGGGAAGATGACGAATGGCTCGAAACCGAATCTAAGACCCGCGCCTTGGCCGCTATATTTTTGGGAGCCGATGGAAGTGGCGGTTGCGAAGGTTCCGGCCTCACTCCTTCCTCAGTCCGATTTCTCTCCGACACTCATCAATGCTGATTGCGGACGTTTCCGAAATCAGAATCAAAGAAATCAACAACATACCGAAAAGCAATGAAAAAAGGTTCTCCCGTAATTATAATTATCATCGCATTAGCCATTATCGTCATCGTCTCACTGCTTCCGCTGTCCAAGTGGAGCGGAGGCCGCATCAAGGATTTCAGCCTCGTGAGCGATATATTGAAAGAAGTAGGAATCATGGAGGGTGAGCCGTCATATTCGGAGGCCGAGAACATCGATCCGGAATTGCTCAAGGCTGAGCAGGAGGCCGAGGCGCTCCCCTCACCGGAACCCGGAGCGCCGATCGATACGATTATTTCTCCAGTCAAACCCTCTCGCGTAGGTGACTTGGTGTGTATCGAGGACTATACAACTCTCGGTACAGGTTTTGCCAACTTTAAGGGCGCCATCGCTCAGGGGCGTCTTGCCCGTGTGGCAGTGGTGGGCGACAGCTATATCGAGGGGGACATTTTCACGCAGGACCTGCGCGAACTCTTTCAGAATGCATATGGCGGCGAAGGGGTGGGATATGTCAACATGCACTCCGATTTTCCGGGTTTTCGCCGTTCTGTGAAACAGGGCGGTTCCGGATGGCAGTCATTTTCGGCCAACAAGAAGGCCGACAGACAATATCTCGACCTTACGGAGCAATATTTCAAGCCTAAAGGCACTGCTGTCTCGAATTATGCCGGAACATCCGCTTTTACCCACACGAAATCATGGTCCCGCTCCCGTTTTCTTTTCATATCTCCCGACGATATCACAATCAGTGTTAAAACTGATTCCGGAGACTGGGAGGAGCGCAATATATCGGCTTCGGACTCCGTTCAGTGTTTGGAGATCGCCCAACCGATCTCTGAGTTCGGTCTGAAGACTTCCTCCGCATCTCTTGTCGCACTTGGCGTATGGCTGGACGGCACTTCGGGTGTCAGCGTCGACTGCATGTCGTCGCGCGGTTTCTCAGGAATCACCCTGACCAAAATTAATCCTAATCTCTGCCATGCGATGGCAAAGGTCATCGACTATGATCTTATTATCCTTGAGTTCGGCATCAATGCCATGAGCGCCGGACAGAAAGATTATAGTGTCTACTGCTCGCGTATGGTCGACGTGATCAACCATGTGCGTCTTTGCTATCCCCGTGCTGACATCCTTCTGATGGGTGTCGGTGACCGCGGGGAGCGTCGCGGCTCTCAGGTGCGCTCGATGTCCACGGCACCCGCCATGATCTCGGCCCAGCGCGATGCCGCACGCCGCGCCCACTGTCTCTTCTGGGATACACGCGAGGCCATGGGCGGAGAAGACGCAGTCGTGCAGTGGAGTTCCACGGGATTGATGAACAAGGACTATATCCACCTGACCCACAAGGGTGGGGCGCGTCTTGCAGGCGAACTGTTTAACGCTATTCAACATGATCTTAAATGAAAACACTTTATAAATCTCTCTTCCCGTTGGCCTTTGTGGCACTTCCTTTCACGGTAGCAGGCCAGCAACCGGCCGATGATCCCTCGGATGTCACCGAGATCACCGAGGCTGACGAAGAATACGACATGTCTGTCCGCGAGAATCCGGTTATTATACCCGATGAGGCGGATGATATTGACATTCCGGTCCCGTCATTCATCAAGCGCAATGCCAACCACATTATATATAATGGTGCGGACTGGTCCAAACTGCGCACCGCATTCGAAGGAAGCAAACTTTCGCCTGTCTCGATTGTGCATATCGGTGACAGTCATGTGCAGGCCGACATAAATACAGGTACCACGCGTGAACTGCTGCAATATGATTTCGGCAATGCCGGTCGCGGCCTGATAGCCCCGCTCCGGATATGCGGCACCAACCAGCCAAAGGATTACGTGTTTCAGAGCCGTAATTCCTGGAATGCGGTCAAACTGATGAATCGTTCCTGGGCCCAGACGGTCGGTTTTACCGGCACATCCATACGCCCGTCAAGTTCATCAAGCGAACTGACGATAGGTACTTTCGATACGGATGACTACAATCCTTTCTCTTCGGCCACAATTTTCCATAATGGCAAACTGACTGTAAAGGAGGTTACAGACGAAAATGGCAACAAGGTTCATTTCCGTGCAGTGCCTTCACGCGACTATACGCAAATCATCCTTGCCTCTCTCGCTACGAAGATCAATGTCTCTTTTGCCTCGGCCGGTGATCTTACAGTCTATGGCGCGTCGCTTTCCGGGGACCGTCCCGGAGTCTTTTACCATGCTATCGGTAACAACGGTGCAACCTACGATTCATATAACCGTATCGGAAATGTCGGCGTCGGCATAAACCCTTTGCAACCCGACCTTGTTATTATTTCGCTGGGCACTAATGAAGCTTTCGGCCGTAGAGTAGATGCTTCTGCCTTCACACGGTCGATTGACCGTCTTGTGAAAAACATCAAGGCTGCCAACCCTCAAGCTTTGCTCCTGCTTACAACCCCCATGGAGTGTCATCGCAGTGTTTCGACAACCAAAAAGGTAAGAGTCCGTCAAAAAAGACGCAAAGGACGCAGAGCCACATACCGGACGGTCAGCAAAACTACACGGAGCTATGCAGTAAACACTAATATAGCACCACTCCGTCAGGCTATACTCGATTATGGCAAAAATAACGGAATAGCCGTCTATGACTGGTATGAAGTGGCGGGTGGAAGCGGTGCAAGCAGCTCTTGGATCAGCGCGAGTCTGTTTGCCAAAGATCGTGTCCATCACACCCACAAGGGCTATAACCTTCAGGGCCGTCTCATCTATGACGCTCTGATGGACGCTCTCCGTGAACAGCCTGCCAACTGATCCGGGATATCTCTGCCTCTCTCCACAAAATATTTTGATATTGTAATTCTAACACATTATCTTTTTTCTACAACGTTGGAATCTATTGCGACATTGTTTGGCGAGTTGCACCGGGTGGTCTCTTCACTGTCTGACCGCCTGAACATAGACCTTGATAGAGTGGCGGATGTATTGCGCTATGATCCGATGCAGCCGCTATTGTTCAATACCGGGCTCTTTCTGATTCTTTTTGCGGCGTTTCTCTGCGTTTACCGTTTAGTGCGCGGAGTGCGCGTGTTGAGAATGGCGCTTGTAATCCTTTTTTCGCTCTATTTCTACTACAAGTCATCCGGACTTTCCTGTCTCATACTTCTCGGAGTCTGTGTCAGTGACTGGTTGCTCGGTCTTGCCATGGGTAAGGCTTCCTCGCTATCCCGTGGCTCCGATGTGTTCCGCCGTCTGATCGTCTTTGTCAATGTCGCCGTAAATGTGGGGATGCTGGCTTATTTCAAATATTTCCACCTGATTGTCGACACTCTGTCCAATTTCATGACGATGGACATCAGTGTCGAAGCCATTCTTCTTCCTGCCGGTATCTCTTTCTTCACCTTCCGCTCGATCAGCTATATTGTCGATCTTTATCGCGGTGAGCTTAGTCCCTGCCCTAATCTTCTTGACTATATCTTCTTCCTCACTTTCTTCCCGCCTTTGCTTGCCGGCCCCGTAGTGAGAGCCAAGGATATGCTTCCGCAGGTTTATTCCAATCCGATTGCAAACCGAGAAATGACTTCCGAAGGAATCTGGCTTATAATAACCGGCCTGATAAAGAAAGTTGTGATTGCCGATTTTATCAGCGGCAATTTCGTCGAGCGTGTTTTTGACAATCCGTCTCTTTACAGCGGTTTTGAGAATCTCATGGCGACTTTCGGATTTACCGTTCAGCTCTACTGCGATTTTTCAGGTTACAGTGACATGGCTATCGGCATAGCCCTTCTTCTCGGCTATCGGTTCAGGGAGAACTTCAACGCTCCTTTCAAGGCTCAGAATCCGACCGAGTTCTGGCACCGCTGGCACATCTCGCTCTCGACATGGCTGCGTGACTATGTCTATATTCCTCTTGGCGGAAACCGCTGTTCTCGTCCTCGAATGTATTTCAACCAGTTCGCCACAATGGTCATCGGTGGCCTCTGGCACGGTGCCTCGTGGATGTATGTCATCTGGGGCGCTATCCACGGCGGTCTGCTTGTCGTCCACAAAATGTATCGCCGTGTTATCTCGCAGACTGCTTCCGGAGCTGTTGTCACCGATGGAGGAGAGGTAGTCATGCTCAAAGGTGCCCGACAGACTCTGTCACGATGGATGCGTCCTGTCAATATGATCGTGACATTTGTACTCGTCTCGTTGACATTCATGTTTTTCCGCGCACCTTCAATGGAAGATGTCGCTATGATGTGGCATCAGATCCTTTTTGATTTTCATCTTTCCGTCGCTCCTCAGTTTGTCGAAAGCTATCTTACGATTGTCCTGCTGATGGTTGCGGGCTATGTCATCCACGTTTCTCCTTCGAGTCTGACCGGCAGGGTCCGCTCGGCCTTTGAGTCGAGTCCGGTCATCTGTCAGGCGATAATTCTTGCTGTGGTTATCCTTGTTGTCATACTGGTGCGTCAGAGCGATATAGTACCATTCATTTATCTTCAATATTGATCTGTTATGCGAATTTTAGGACTTGGCCTGATCGCCGCTGTTGCTCTCGGTCTTGTTTCGCAGGATTTGTCGGCACAGCTGCCGGCTCCTGTTGTCGTCACTCCTGAGATGAAAACCCTTGGCTCCCAGTGGGACGGCTGTGAGGTCGGTTTTCTCGGAGATTCCATGAGTACTCTTTGCGATACTGCTGTCAACAAGCGTTTCTACGATTATCTTCACAATCTTCTCGGCCTGACCCCGCATGTTTATGCCCGTTCGGGATGGCAGTATAAAAATCTTCTTGGCGAAGTTGACAAAATGAAGAGCGCTCATCCCGATGTCAGCGCTGTGATGGTATGGGCCGGGACCAACGACTACAACCATAGTTGCCCGATAGGGGAGTTCTTTACCGAATCATCCGGAGAGGTGAATGCCAATGGCCAGACCGTAACCCGGCGTCGCCGTTGCATGGTCATGTCCGATTCGACCTTCTGTGGACGAATCAATCTGCTACTCTCGAAACTTAAAGAGACCTTCCCTGATCGTCAGATCATACTTTTGACACCGATTCATCGCGGTTTCGCACGTTTCCGCGACAACAATGTGCAACCTTCCGAGGAATACGCCAATGCACTCGGATACTATATCGATGACTACGTCCGTACCATCCGCGAAGCAGGCGATGTATGGAGTGTGCCTGTCATTGACCTCTATTCGTTGAGCGGACTCTATCCAGCGGGAGAATTTCACAGTATCTATATTCAGAAACCTGATACAGACCGGCTCCACCCCAACACTCTCGGCCACTTCCGTCTCGCCCGCACCCTCCAGTACCAGCTCCTTGCCTTACCATCCAAATTCTGACATAGAGTAATTTTGGGCAAGTGCAGTAAATTTTGCTGTGAAAAGTTCGGCAGGTTCTGAAAAATAGTGTAACTTTGGGTTGTAAAAAATTCTAACCCCCTAACACCACGTAAAACTATGTTCAGACCTGAAGACATTGAACTTTTGAAAAGCAAAGGTATTACCGAGTCCGAAGTAGAGGCTCAGCTCAAACGCTTCGTTACCGGTTTTCCCTATCTCAAGATAAGCGACGCCGCCCGCGTCGGAGCCGGAATTTTCCGTCTTGATGAATCAGAAATCGAGGCCGCTCTTGATCGTTGGAAAGAATATCTCGCCCATGGCGGTGAAGTTTGCAAATTCGTGCCCGCTTCAGGCGCCGCATCTCGAATGTTCAAGGCTCTGTTTGAATATGTCGACGGAGGCACAGACGAACTGAAAGAAGGATCTCCCGTTGCTGTTCTGCTCGAAAATGTCGGAAAACTTCCTTTCCTGCCGGAACTCCGCGCAACAGTAGAACGTCTCTATGGCAAGAGCCTTGACGAAATGCTTGCCGAAGGCCGCAACCGCGACATCATCGCGGCAATTGTCAATCCCGAAGGAATGAACTACGGCGGTCTGCCAAAGGGTCTTCTGAAATTCCACACTTATGCCGACGGCTCACGCACACCGATCGAAGAACATCTCACCGAAGGTGCTCAGACTGCCGCCAATTCCAAGGGTATCGTTAATCTCCATTTCACAGTTTCCGCCAACCATCGCAAGCTTTTTGAAGAGAAATTGGCCGAAGTGGTTCCTGAGACAGAGAAGCGTACCGGAGTCAAGTTCAACGTCAGCATGAGCGAACAGAAGCCTTCGACCGACACTATCGCTGTCAACCCCGACAATACTCCATTCATTGAAGACGGACATCTGTTGTTCCGTCCAGGCGGTCACGGCGCACTCATTCAGAACCTCAACGACATTGAATCGGCTGTTGTCTTCATAAAGAATATCGACAACGTCGTGCCCGATTCCAAACGCGCCGACACTATCCGTTACAAAGAAGTGCTTGGCGGCCTTCTCCTTGAAGTCCATGACCAGATCGAAGAAGATCTTCTTGCCATCGAACAAAAGCTCTACACAGCCGACGACATCAAACGGATGCTCGACTATCTCAACAACGTTCTCAACGTCCGCGACGCCAGACTTGAAAATATGGATGACGAAGCCATTGTAGAGTATATTAAGGCTAAACTCAACCGTCCGTTGCGTGTCTGCGGTATGGTCCGCAATGAAGGCGAGCCCGGCGGAGGGCCGTTTATTGCTGCCAACCCTGACGGCTCAACTTCTCCGCAGATTCTTGAAAGCAACCAGGTCGATCCCAAGAACGAGGAATACATGAAGATGATGGCTTCCGCCACACATTTCAATCCGGTTGACCTCGTCTGCTACATCAAAGATATCCACGGAAAGAAATTCGATCTCCCATCGTATGTCGATCCTGCCACAGGCTTCATATCCTCCAAATCAAGCCACGGCAAGGAACTCCGCGCAATGGAACTCCCCGGTCTCTGGAACGGTGCGATGAGTGATTGGAACACAGTCTTCGTTGAAGTTCCGATCTCGACTTTCAATCCTGTCAAGACCGTCAACGATCTTCTCCGTCCCGCACATCAGGGTTGATCAAACTATATTCCTGTCCGGATTCATGGCGTTCCTCTCCAGACACCGTGAATCCGGATACGGATTTACTGACGATTTCCAATCCTTATACCTCTCTCGCTTGTTATATCTCTAAATACATCCACTTACACAGCATACACACGTATACCGATTATGAGCAAGAGAGATGAAATAAAGAAAATCTGGCTTGAGTGCTTCCAGGACCCAAGACCATACGTCGACATGTATTTCGATCAGGTCTATCGCGACGATGAAGCCCTTCTGCTCTGTGACCAGTCGGATGCGCCGGTCAGCAGTCTGATGCTCCAGCGTTACCGCATGTTTTTCCACGGTTCGGAGCCTTCGGTGAGCTATATAGCCGGAGCCGCCACCCGTCGTGCGCGGCGCGGTCAGGGATTCATGTCGCGTCTGATGGAAATGGCCTTGGAAGAATCAGCCTCCCGCGGCGACATGCTCTGTTCGCTCATACCTGCAAACGAAGCCCTATATTTCTTCTATCGCCGTTATGGATTTTCAACCGTATTCTTCACCAAAGAGCAGCGCTTCACGGCTTTCCACTCATTTCCCGTGACCGGTGAGTATCATGTTTTCGCCGACGAGACGAGCGATGAGGTCTGGTGCGCTTTCGACCGCTTCCAGCATCAGCGCAAATGCTATATACTGCACTCCAAGCGTGATTTCTACAACATCCAGTCCGATCTTAAAGCCGACGGCGGCAGTTTCGTTGTCATGGCCCGTGACGATGAAGACCGCGGAAGTCAGATAGTCTCGATGGCCTGGGGAGTGGTGTCGGACGGAATGCTGTTTGTAAAGGATGTTATGGGTGACGATGCCGACAGTCGTGCGGCCGCTCTGCGCCAATTGCGCTGTCTCTACGCCGACACTCCGGTGTTGCTTCTCGGACATCCCGACGATTCGATGGGCGGTCGTCTGATGCCGCGCGGTATGGGACGTCTGGTCAATGTCGGGAAAGCGCTTTCGGTCATAGCAGCCTCCGATCCGTCATTTACATGTCATCTCCGCGTAAGAGACCGTCTGTTGTCAGATTATAATTCCCACACATTCATAATAAGAAAAGGTGAATGTATCATAGATGACGATTATACAGGCAAACTTGATTTCGATGTGACGGTAGAAGTGCTCACCGACATGATTTTCAGTTCTTCCGAGATCGGATCGATCATACGTTTCCCCACAGTTCGTCCTATGATCAGTCTTATGCTTGACTGACCAATTATATCTTTTTAATATAACCGTAACAACCGCACTCCAATATGATCATCAATTCAGCCCGTTTTGTCGTGTCGAATCCGACTGTCGGGAAATGTCCGTCAGACACACGTCACGAATATGCCTTTATCGGACGAAGCAACGTAGGCAAATCATCTCTCATAAACATGCTCACAGGTAATAAGAGCCTTGCCAAGACGTCGTCAACTCCGGGAAAGACAATGCTGATCAACCACTTTCTCGTGAATGATTCCTGGTATATCGTCGACCTTCCCGGTTATGGATTCGCCCAACGCGGCAAAGCGCAGCGCGAGCAGCTTGAAAAAATGATACGCGGTTATATACTCAACCGCACTCAGATGACCAATCTTTTTGTGTTGATTGACTCGCGCCACAAGCCGATGAAAATCGACCTTGAGTTTTTCAACTGGCTTGGCGAAAACGGAGTGCCTTTCGCCATTGTATTCACCAAGCTTGATAAGCTCGGTTCTCAGGCCGGCAAGCGCAATGTCGAGGAGTATTGCCGTATACTGTTAGAGACTTGGGAAGAACTTCCACCTGTGTTCCTGACTTCGAGCGAAAAGGGACGCGGCAGGGAAGAACTTCTTGACTACATCGAGCAGCTTAACCGTCTGCCGGCAGGCTCCGAAGAGGATGTTTATGATGAGAGCGGAAAAGGCAGAGATGAAAGTTCGGCCTCCGAATAGTGAACCCATACGGCGGGTCGGATGTTAAATAAACAGAATTAAACTTTTAGATTATGGATAAGAAAAATGCACCCAAGTCCGTTGCAAAATCAGCCGATGAATATCGCGGAGTAGACATCAATATTTCAGATGATGAGAAAGTGACTCCCGAAATGGTAAAAAAGGATGTCAAAGAACTCAATAACAATCCCCGCAATGAGGATATGAATGAGACAACTGACATGTAAGTGTCACCGACGGCATCCGTTCAGGAGATATTGCATATCAGAGCGATTTTTCGTAACTTTGTAAGTTAATTGGAAGATCGCTTTGATTTTTGTAATATATGAAACAGATTTTTGCAGCAGCTTTTTGCATCGTGTCGGCCGCAACTTCTCTTCAGGGACAGCCTGTGTGGTCGGGAAACTCTTCCGAAGTGATAAGGGTTGAAGCCATGGCCGCCTCCGGGCTGGAGGGGGTCTATGTCCTCGACGGCACCGACGGAGTGTCGGTTTCCTGTCAGACTTCGCCGACAGAAGCTTCTGCCGTAAAATGGTACCGCTATTCTTCTTTAGGGGGAGGATATGCCGAAGAGCTCACGGATGTGAGGATTGACGGTGCAAATTCTGTGCTGACGAAAGTCGAAAGCGACATGGGTTACATCATCGAGTTTCCCGATGGCCGCAAAGAATGTTTCTGGGTCATAGATTACGCGCGTCATCCCTTCTCCCTGACATCAATAACTCCTTCGGCTGAGCGCGATTGCCAGCGGATAGGTTTGGATGTGATCGGCATGGGGGAGGAAATGACTTACTACGGCATAAACGGACGGCGTTTTGTCCTTGACCGTGAAATCCGTCTGAGTTATCGGACACTGACGCCTGATGATGAAGCTGTTGTTTTTACCCAGACTGAAACTGAGACTACATTTCAGGCGTTGTCGCCTGTGTTGCATGTTGCCGCTCCGCTCTGCGCCACGGAGTTTACTCTCGAAGGCGACCGTTTCCTGCGTGTTTGGGGACGTGCCGAACAGTTGTCGAGCACTACGGTCGAACCATATGCCGTCAGTGCAGTGACAAAGATCACACAGTCTGTCCGCAATTCAGACAATGAGGTGGTCAGTGATCCTTCGGGCGCATCCTTCGGCGGCTCGGCACCCTGCGAACTTGAATTTGAGGCTTCCGTAACTGACGGGGCGCTCTTCCATGAGTGGCAGTTTTCCCGCTTTCCGGATTTCGATGATGTCAGCATGAGGATGCAGGAACTCAGCTTTACCTATACGTTCAATGACGAAGGAGCCACATACCTGCGCTTTGTCTGTGCCAATGCTGACGGATCCTGCGAATACATGGGCGATGTCTATACCGTTTCTATCGGAGCCTCGATGCTCAAGTGTCCTAACGCATTCTCTCCTAACGGTGACGGTGTCAATGACGAATGGAAGGTCAGCTATTCAAGCCTTATTTCTTTCGAGTGCCATATCTTTGACCGATACGGGAGAAAGATGGCTGATCTGTCGGAGCCGTCGCAAGGCTGGGATGGAAAATACAAAGGCAAAACCGTGCCTGCGGGTGCATATTTCTATGTCATCAAGGCTAAAGGTGCCGATGGGAAAGTTTATGAACTTTCGGGAGACATCAACATTGTACACTATAAATGACAATACTCTTCTAAAGATAATAATGATATGACCAACAATAAAAAGGCATTTATTTATTCGGCCGTCGGGCTGTCGCTATTGGCGCTTGTGGCTTCTTCGGAACGTATCGGCGCGGTGACTTCTCCGACTGAACCTGAATCGGCCGAGTTTTCCGATGTGGTGAATCCGTCCATACCTTCGTCCGTAAAATTTGCCGGGAGTGAAATAGACCTCGATCCTATACACATGTGGGAACGGCTTGACCGTGAGCTGACAGCCATTACATATACCCACGGAAATACTTTGCTTGCCATCAAGCGTGCCAACCGATATTTCCCGGTCCTTGCTCCGATATTGAAGAAAAACGGCCTCCCGGCCGACATGATATATCTTGCCGTCATAGAGAGCACTCTCAATCCGCGGGCTCTTTCTCCGGCAAAAGCTGCCGGTCTTTGGCAGTTGATGCCGGCAACGGGAAAGGAATACGGGCTTGAGGTCAACGACGATGTTGACGAACGTTATGATCCGGTCAAAGCGACCGAAGCCGCCTCACGCTACCTTAAAAACGCATATGCGAAATATGGTAACTGGGAGTCGGTAGCTGCAAGCTACAACGGTGGTATGGCCCGCATATCGAAAGAACTTGGCGCACAGCAGGCTGAATCGGCGTTCAATCTATATCTTGCCGATGAGACTATGCGCTACATTTTCCGTATGCTCGCGATGAAACTCATCATGGAAAATCCCTCGGCCTACGGCTTCAACCTTACCGCCGACCAGCTCTATCAGCCGATAGTCTACAAGACTGTCGAGGTCTCCGGTCCGGTAGACGACTGGGCCGCGTGGGCCAAAGAACAGGGGATCGACTATCTGACACTGCGCGAGCACAATCCCTGGATTCGGTCCAAATCACTTCCAAATAAAACCGAGAAAACCTATAAGGTCAATATCCCATCACGCGATTCTCTTTCCCGTTCACGGCAAAAGGTTACGGTCTACAACCCGGCCTGGGTCGTGGCGGACTGAAATAAACTGAAATGAACACAGCGAACAATAACGACAATATAGAAAAGCAGCAATCCACCGCGCCGGCAGACTCCCTGAGTGTGTTTGGCGCGCGTGTCCATAATCTTAAAAACATCGATGTTGATATACCTCACAATACACTTGCCGTCATCACCGGTCTGAGCGGCAGTGGAAAGTCTTCATTGGCTTTCGATACTATTTTTGCCGAAGGCCAGCGACGCTACATTGAAACCTTTTCGGCTTATGCACGGAATATGCTCGGCAATCTCGAACGTCCGGATGTCGACAAGATCACGGGACTCAGCCCGGTGATCGCTATCGAGCAGAAGACCGTCAACCGCAATCCGCGAAGCACCATCGGCACCACCACGGAGGTATACGACTTCCTGCGACTTCTCTATTCGAGAGTGGGGACGGCTGTCAGCTATGTCACCGGCGAGCCTATGATCAAATACACGAAAGAGCAGATCGTCAACCTGATTCTTCAGCGTTACGACGGGCACAAGGTCTATATTCTCGCTCCGATCGTCAAAAACCGCAAGGGCCACTATAAGGAACTTTTTGAGCAGTTGCGAAAAAAAGGCTTCCTTACAGTGCGGGTGGATGGAGAGCTGCGCGATCTGACGCTCAACATGATGCTCGACCGTTATAAGAATCACGATGTCGAATTGGTCATCGATCGTCTGAAAGTCTCCCCGAAAGATCTGACGCGGCTTGAGGCCACCGTCACCGATGCTTTGCGTCAGGGTGACCGCCAGGTGATGATTTATGATGTCGATGACGACAAGGCTGCCTATTTCTCGCAGACACTCATGGACCCGGTCAGCGGCATATCCTATCGCGAACCCGCTCCGCACAACTTCTCGTTCAACTCTCCGTTGGGAGCCTGCCCCTGCTGCAAAGGTTTGGGTTATGTCAACATTGTGGATCGCAATAAAATCATCCCGAATCCGGCTCTTTCGATCCATGAGGGGGCTGTGCTCCCTTTGGGCAAATATAAAAATTCTGTCATTTTCTGGCAGATCGATGCCATCTGCAAAAAATACGGCTGTACGATCAAGACCCCGGTCAAAGATCTGCCGGAAGAAGCGATCGGTGAAATTCTCAACGGCACAAACGAACGCCTTGTCATCGAAAATGACACGATGGCCACGTATAATTACTTCAATACATACGAAGGCTTGGTGAAGTATATCGAGATGCAGCAGGATGAAGAGTCCTCCGCCGCAGCCCGGAAATGGAGCGAGGGCTTTTTCTCGCGGGCAGTCTGTCCGGAATGCAACGGGGACCGTCTGAACCGCGAGGCTCTTCACTTTTTCGTCGACGGCAAAAACATCGCTCAGCTCTGTCGTATGGATATATCGGACCTTTATGAATGGTCGAAGGATGTCGAGAGCCGACTGTCGCCCACACAGGCTCTGATTGCGCGTGAGATCATGAAAGAGATTCGTTCGCGATTGAAATTTCTTGTCGATGTGGGTCTGGATTACCTTCAGCTTAACCGTGCGTCGGCCACTCTTTCAGGAGGAGAAAGCCAGCGCATACGTCTGGCCACACAGTTGGGTTCGCAGCTCGTCAATGTGCTCTATATTCTTGACGAACCGTCGATCGGATTGCACCAGCGTGACAACCGAAGACTGATCGATTCGTTGAAACAGCTCCGCGACGCCTCCAACTCGATTCTTGTCGTCGAACACGATAAGGATATTATGCTTGACGCCGATTATATTGTAGATATCGGTCCGAAAGCCGGACGCAAAGGCGGAGAGGTTGTGTTCGCCGGAACTCCGCAGGAGATGCTGGCTAAGGACACTTTGACAGCCAACTATCTTAATGGCAAGCTTTCAATCCCTCCGCGTCTGAAACCGCGTAAGGGCAACGGTCAGAAACTCGTGCTTCGCGGAGCCAAAGGCAACAACCTTAAGGACATCACCCTGACCCTCCCGTTGGGTCGGCTGATCTGTGTGTCGGGAGTGTCCGGGAGCGGCAAATCGTCCCTTGTCAACGCCACACTTCAGCCGATTCTGAGCCAGAGATTTTTCCGTTCGCAGACCGCACCATTGCCTTACGACAAAATAGAGGGTATCGAGAACATCGACAAGGTAGTGACAGTCGACCAGTCGCCGCTCGGCAAATCTCCGCGATCGAATCCCGCCACCTATACAGGTGTTTTTACGGCGATCCGGGACCTTTTTGCATCGCTTTCGGAAGCGAAAATCCGCGGTTATCGTCCGGGGCGTTTTTCTTTCAATGTATCCGGCGGACGTTGCGAGACTTGTGCGGGCAACGGCTACAAGACCATAGAGATGAACTTTCTACCTGACGTCCTCGTGCCGTGTGAGACCTGTGGTGGCAAACGCTACAACCGAGAGACTCTGGAAGTTCGCTTCAAAGGTAAGTCGATTGCCGACGTTCTCGATATGACTATCAATCAGGCAGTGGAATTTTTTGCCGGAATACCTGCCATCATCAATAAAATTCAGGTATTAAAGGATATTGGGCTCGGCTACATCAAGCTGGGCCAGCCATCATCGACACTGTCTGGTGGAGAGAACCAGCGCGTGAAACTTGCAACCGAACTTTCGCGCCGCGATACCGGCAAGACACTTTTCATTCTCGATGAGCCTACCACCGGGCTGCATTTCGACGATATACGCGTATTGCTCACAGTGCTCAATCGTCTGGTCGACAAAGGGAACACTGTTCTTGTCATCGAACACAATCTCGACGTTATCTGTGCGGCCGACCATGTAATTGATATGGGGCCGGGCGGAGGTAAGAACGGAGGTCACATCATCACTACCGGAACTCCGGCTCAGGTTGCTAAAACCGATTCTCCGACGGCGCCGTTTATCCGCGAGCAGCTTGGCTTGGAACATAAAGAAGTCTGATGCGAAACCGTTTCGCAAAAAATTCAGACACCCTGTCGCGCCCGCCGTCCGGCAGGGTCTGACAGAGTGTCTGAATTCTTTGAAAATAAACGGAGAGATCGAGAATGATTGCTTAGCGCTGAGCCTGATAGGGGAATACCTTGATCTTTCCATTATCGATGTAGTAGGCAGAGTTCGATGCGTTGGCATTCTGCTGGTTGGTTAGACCACTCTGACCTTTCTGGCCTTTCTTCCCGTTGCGCATATTGCGGTTCTTTCCGTCTTTGTGGCCCTTATTGTGCTTTGCCTGAGCCATTTTCCCGTGGTGAGGGCCTCCGGCCTTGAACGCATTGTCTACATAATTGTTTTCGAGAAACTGGACATATTGCTCAGGAGTAAGGATATTCTTGACTTTTGCAAGATAGTCGCGACGGTACTGCATCATTTGCTGGCGGTTTTCGGCGCGTTTGGCCTGCTTGTCAACTTTTGACTGCTGTTTTGTCTTATCTGCCTTTCTGGCCTTTGCCTTGTCACAGGTACCGTTCTGAGCCTTGTCGCATTTGCGGGCAGGTTTCTGAGGAGCGATAGCCTGAAGTTCGGATTTCTGCTGCTCGGTGAGGTTGAGGCCTTCGAACGGATTGGGGCGGTTGGTTTTACCTGCTTTACCTGCTTTTGTGCATTCTGTCTGGTTGGGACAGGTCTGTGAGTTTGCGGGAGTCTGTGCTACGGCGGTAAGTCCTAAGGTTGATACCAAGAGAATTGCTACACTTAAAATTGTCTTTTTCATTGTTTCTTATTTACTATTATTCTTGTGATTTCTTTGAGTTAAAAAATCGTTGTCAGTTAACCGTTTTTTTGTCCGATTTTATACTTAAGACAATCGAGATAAAGGATGGTTTAAAACGTAATCGATTGATTTAACATAGTTTGTATATAAAGTTAAAATATTTGAGTGATCAGCGTCCATGGCCGTCCCGTCGGTCAGAAACAGGTGATTGGTCGAGAGGAATTTGACATTTAAGCGGAAAAATGCTAAATTTGCACTCATCTAACCCATTATATGAGATTATTTAGTATAATAAATATGAAAACGATAGGCAAATTATTAATTATAAGTTCATTAGTTCTTACTGTGTCCTGCGGTAACAGCAATCAGTGGCATCTTGAAGGACGGATCGACGGTCTTGGTGAAAAGGATCTCGTTGTGCTCGAAGGCAACAATCAGGGCTATTGGTACCCGATGGATACGATCGAAGTCAGAGGTAACGGATCGTTCAGTTACAGCCGGGAGGCCCAGGGCTATCCTGATATATACCGTCTGCGCATAGGGGAGAAGTCTCTCTATTTCCCGATCGATAGCATTGAAACCATTTCGCTTTCAGCACAGGCTCCCAATATAGATGTCAACCACTCACTATCCGGAACACCTCAGGCCGAGAATCTTGAACGTGTCGACAGTCTTTTACGTGCAGAAGTGTCATCAGCAGGCGCGCAGGCTGTAACCGCCAACGCATCCCTCAAGCGCGAGCTCGGAAAGATGATTCTTGCCGATCCGGCCGGAATCGTACCTTACTATATTATAAGCAAGCGTGTCGGAGGCCAACCGCTTTTCAATCCGGCCGTCAAAGAAGATCTGCGCATCATTGGTGCCGTTGCCAACGCTTTTAACGAACAGCGTCCCTCAGATCCGCGCACAACTTATCTGCGCAATCTCTTTATCAGCAACCGTCCGAAATCAGGCAAGATCAATGAGGAAAACGTGGCCTATGCCAACGAGGTCAGGGCCTTTGACATCAACCTCTTCGACAATGAAGGCAAGAAACACTCGCTGCTTGATCTTACCTCCAAGGGCAATGTAGTGATCCTTAATTTCACAGCTTATACGGCTCAGGAATCACCCGCTTTCAACGTGATGCTCAACAAAGTCTATGAGAAATATCACAGCCAGGGACTTGAAATTTTCCAGGTAGCTTTTGACGATGACGAATACGCCTGGAAGCAGACAGCCAAGAATCTTCCCTGGATTACTGTACTCAACGGCGCTGCTGACGGTGACAAGGCTCTGCGTGACTATAATGTCGGCTCATTGCCTGCTATCTTCATTTTTGACCGCAATGGCGATGTCGTAGAGCGTGTTACCGATCTGAACACGCTTGATTCATCTGTTGCCCGCCGCCTCTGAGACAGTGGGGCGGGGCAGTCGGGCCCCTCGGAACAATACCCGATTCAAAGAAGATATTGGTGACATACGTCGACTGAGTTGAAAACATTTTACCGCATTCTGCGCTTTATTCTCGTTGTGGTTTTAGTGCTGCCTCTGGCAGTACCGCTGATCCTCTATGTCGTTCTCAGTCTTCCCTCAGTGCAGCAGCGGATTGCGAGAACTGCTGAAAAGGAACTTACAGAACTATTGGGCACTGATGTCTCGGTGGGATCTGTGACGATAGCGCCTTTCAACAGGGTAGTGCTTGCTGATGTCGGTGTGAAAGATCCGGCCGGCGAGGAGGCTTTACAGGTCGGACATCTTGGAGCGGGACTCAGTTTCTTTGAGGGCTTGTGGCATAAACGTCTGGTGATCACCTATGTGGAAATCATAGATCTTGATCTGCATCTATATCGTGAGTCAGCTGATGCCCCGCTCAACATTCAGCCTATTATTGACCGTTTCAAAAAGAAAGATGGTAACGGGCCGTCGAAATTCGATCTGGCTGTAAATCTTATTGTGATACGCAGATCCGGGCTCAGTTACGACGTCCGGGATGCCGCTCCGGCAGATTCAGGCCGTTTTGATCAGCATCATATCAAAGTGGAAGGGCTACGTGCAGATATTTGCGCGCCTGTCATATCCGACACCCGTATCGAGACTGAAATCAAGCGAATGGCCGCTTCTGAACGTTGCGGGTTTCTCCTGCGAGAACTGCGGGCCGACGTCATGGTTGACAAAGGAAATATGACGATAGAGAATTTCGTCGTCGAGACGAATCGCTCGCGCCTTGCCCTCAACGATCTTACTCTCGAATCGCCGCTTGGGGGCATATTCAGACCAGGGGAGGCTCTGCGTTCTCCGGTCGAGACTCTGTCAGATTCATACCTGACACTGTCGGATCTGAAACCCTTCGTCAGGGGAATGGATGACATCGATGTGTGCGTGGATATGGACATCGAGGCCGACGGATCGGCTGATAGTCTCAGCCTCAGTCGCTTTGATCTCTCGATAGCAGAAAGCGGCGCTCACATAAGTGCCCACGGACTGATAAGCAATCTTACAAAGGGGCGTGAATACATTTCTGTCGATCTTCGCAGGTTGAGTGTACAGGCGTCAGTTCCGCAATCGCTGAGCTATATGGCAAAAACCACAAGCCCTTTCCATCATATCTACGACCGGCTGAGCGCTTTGGCGCCATTAGGGGATATAAATTTGCTCGGCGATCTGACTCTGACCCCTTCCGGTATCGACTTCAACGGTGCCCTGGATACCGAATGCGGCAATGTAGACATAGACTGCGGAATCCTCCGAGAGAGATCGGGAGCTCTGCGTATCGACGGTTTCCTTTCATCGACAGCCTTTGATCCCTCGGCTCTTTATAAATCTCTTGCACCGCTGACTCATATTGCCTTTGATACCGAGGCCGATATGACCCTTTACGGGAGTAAAAATATAAAAGGAGGTATAGGGCTGACAATTCCGGAACTGACATGGAACGGCTATGATTTTTCAGATTTGAGTGCCAATGCCGATTTCAGGGGCAACAATGTGGATGTGACTGTGCGCTCCGCTTCCCCATTACTGGATTTTTCGGCCACAGGCGGAGCCGAACTCAGCGGTGCGGCACCGCTTACCGAACTTTATGCCCAGATCAACCGCTTGTCACTTGCTCCTTTTGTGAAAGGCGATAAAATCCGGGGTAATCTCTCGTTTGAGTTTGACGCTTCGATGCGCGGACGTAATCCGGACATGATCAACGGCTGGTGCAAACTTACAGACCTGGTCTATGACGGACGTAACGGCAAGACGCTGTCGGTCCCGCGGGTGGAACTTGACGCCGTGACCGGCGATTCGACAAGGAACCTGACTCTGCGAAGCGGGCAGATTGACGCTGACCTTAAAGGTGATTTCAGTCTGAAAAGCCTTGCTCATGACGTCAGAGCCGTAATAGCCAAAGTATATCCGGCACTGCTTCCCGCCGACAGTGGCCGCGAGATTGCCGATTTTAACTTCGACCTTGATGTCAAAGTCAAGGAAGACACTACGGTCAGCCGCTTTTTCGGATTGCCGGTGGATATAATTTATCCGGTTACAGTCCGTTCGTTTGCCCGCGGCGGCGATGAAGCTTCCATCGGTCTTGAACTCGACGCCCCGTATCTGCGTAAAAAGGACAAACTTGTGGAGGGTACGGCATTTTCCGTGCTTATTGACGTGGCCAAAAAGCATTCCGACATGACTGCCCATACCTCTTTCCCTACTAAAAATGGAATGCTGGACCTCAGGCTTGTCTCGGAAGGTGCCGTCGATTCACTGGGAACTTCGGTGGCTTGGAAAATAGACCGGAAAGAAGCCTTTAACGGGAAGCTTGATTTCTCGGCGCTATTCAGCCGGAGCGGAGAGTCTGACGGTCTGTTGACTGATATTTCCGTGGCTCCGACACAAATGGTGTTCAACGATTCGGCATGGTCTGTGAATCCTGCGGCGATACATATCGCTCCAAAAAGAATCGTTGTTGATAATCTGAGCGGAGAGCGCGCCGGTCAGTCGCTGAAAATAAATGGGGTTGCCTCGGCCGATTCAACCGATCGCCTGATAGTGGAACTTGATGCCATTGACCTGGATTATATCTTCGAGTCCCTCAGCATGAGCGATGCCGTGAGATTCGGCGGAAGCGCTACCGGCACATTCTACGGTCTGAGATTGCTGTCGGGTGATCCTGTCCTCTACACACCCCGGCTCAAGGTAAAGGACATGCAGTATAACGGCTGTGTGATGGGGGATGCGGATATTCGGAGCTATTGGGACAATGAGGATAAGTCTGTGCGTATAATGGCGGATATTGTCGGTGATGACAAGTCGGCACTGAATGTCGATGGAGTGATCAGGCCTATGAGTTCAGAACTTGATTTCGCTTTTAAGGCTGATCGCGCTCCAGTCGGATTTATGGCGCCTTTCATGTCGGCTTTTACCTCGAAAGTCAGCGGAAAGGTCAGTGGAGATGCCCGGCTCTATGGTACATTCAAGAATCTTGATCTCTCAGGCGACATATTTGCGCAAGATCTCAGCATGAAGCTTGATTTTACCAATACCACATACACCACAACGGACAGTGTGCACCTGCGTCCCGGAATGATCAGATTTGACAATATAAAGCTGTCTGACCGTTACGGCAAGACGGCCAATCTAAGCGGCTATGTCTCGCATAATTATTTCCATGATCCTACATTCCGTTTCGACATTACTGATGCCCGTAATTTTCTTGTCTATGACGTCAATGAGACTCAGACGGAAGACCCTTGGTATGGTTGTATTTTCGGCAACGGAAAGGCATCGGTCATAGGAGTGCCCGGACGTGTGGATATAAACGTAGCAATGTCGACTGCCGACAAATCGACTTTCACATTCGTGATGAGCGATGCTGAACAGGCAGTCGACTATCAATTTATCACACTACGTGATAAAAACAAGGCGTTCAAGGATTCTATCGCGGCCCTTGACCCTACGCCGCTGATCGTCCGTCAGTTGCGTGACCGCATCCGTCGCGAGGAGCAGCAGTCATCATCAGCCTATGCCATGACCTTTGATGTCGGCATCACACCTTCGGCCACGATAAATCTTGTGATGGACCCTGTTGGAGGTGACAAAATTACGGCTTTCGGCAGCGGACAACTGCGCATGACTTACAGCTCAGATGGAGATCTGCGTATGTACGGCGACTACAAGATCAACCACGGCACCTATAATTTCACACTTCAGGACATAATCATCAAGGATTTCACAATCCGTGAGGGGAGCAAGATCACCTTCCTCGGTGATCCGTACAGCGCGAAACTTGACATCGTAGCCTCGTATTCGGTCAACGCCAATCTCAGCGATCTTGACGAATCTTTCCTTGAAGACCGCGAATTGAACCGCACCAATGTTCCTGTCAACGCACTGATGATGGTCAGCGGCGACATACGACAGCCTGAGATCAAGTTCGACCTCGATTTTCCGACCCTTACTCGCGACACTTACCGCAAAGTGCGCTCAATCGTCTCGACAGAGGATATGATGAACCGCCAGATCATCTATCTGCTTGCATTGAACAAATTCTATACACCGGATTATATGACGGCGACACACGGCAACGAGCTTGTTTCTGTTGCGTCGTCAACTCTTTCGTCGCGTCTCAGCTCGATGCTCGGTCAGCTCAGCGACAACTGGAGCATTGCACCGGCCATCCGCAGCGATCGCGGCGATTTTTCGGACGTAGAAGTAGATGTCGCTCTGTCAAGTCATCTGCTTAACAACAGGCTGTTGCTCAACGGCAACTTCGGCTATCGCGACAACTCGATGAACAACAACAGCTTCATCGGTGATTTCGACATCCGTTATCTACTCAACCGAGCCGGCACCATACAGCTGAAGGCATATAACCGGTATAATGATCAGAACTATTATCTCAAGAGCGCTCTGACCACTCAGGGTGTCGGCATCGTGTTCAAGCGCGATTTCGACAATATTTTCTCTTTCCTCAAACGTCGTAAGCCGAAAAAAACGTCTGAGGAGTCGGATGCTGTGGATAAAAGTGCACCTGGCGTGAAAAATGAAGAGGAGAAACAGCCGGAAAAAAGCGCTGAATAAATGTAACCAATTTGCCCCGTTTTTCGTCTAAAATAAAGATCTCTGCTATACATCGAAAAACAGAAAATATCACAATATTCACATTTTTATGAGAAAAAGTATCATCTCACTGGCGCTGTTTGCCGCAAGTTCGCTCGGCATGGGCGCTGCGCCGTTGTGGCTTCGCAACGTGGCAATCTCTCCGGACGGTACCACAATTGCGTTTACCTACAAAGGCAACATCTTCACGGTCCCTGTCAAAGGTGGCGATGCGCGCCAGCTGACTTCAGGCGGGAGCTACAACACTTTGCCTGTATGGAGTCCCGACGGTTCAAAGATCGCGTTCAACAGTGACCGCGAAGGATCGCTTGACATTTTTGTCGTCGACAGCAAGGGCGGAGTGCCAAAACGGCTGACAACCAATTCAGGCAATGAGACTCCGCTTGCGTTCAAGGACAATAATCATGTCGTATTCGCGACGGCCGATATGCCGGCTCCGACAGCAGCACAGGCCGCTTTCACTCAGCAGGTCTATACGGTCAGCCTTGACGGAGGCCGTCCTGAAATGATGATATCTCTGACAATTCCAGCTCTCAGCATCAATCGCGACGGTCGTGTGCTCTATCAGGACCGCAAGGGTGTTGAAAACATCTGGCGCAAGCATGAACGTTCGTCAGGCACTGCCGATATATGGCTTATTGAAAACGGACGTCACACCAAGCTCACTGATTTTAACGGGCATGACATGAATCCGGTGTGGGCACATGACGGGCAGTTCTATTTTATCAGCGAGGAAGACGGAACTCTCAATGTCTACAAGCGTTCGGTCGACGGCTCGCAGAAAAAGCAGCTGACGAAATTCAAGACTCATCCCGTACGCTCGCTTTCAGCCTCTGACAACGGCCAGCTCGCTTTCAGTTGGAACGGCGAGATATATACGATGGCTGAGAATGGCAAACCTGCAAAGGTGGATGTCAATATCATCAGCGACGATTATGCTTCGCCTGTGGAGAAGACCATGCGTCGCAACGGAGCGACTTCGTTTGCTGTTTCTCCCGACGGCGAGTTGGTGGCTTTCGTTCTCCGCGGCGATGTCTATGTGACTTCAACCGAATACAACACCACGCGTCGCATCACCGACACTCCTGCCCAGGAACGCTCTGTCGATTTCGCTCCTGACGGTCGCAGCATTGTCTATGACAGCGAGCGCGACGGCATCTGGCAGCTTTTCACCACCGAGATCAAGGACCCGGAGGAAAAATCGCTGCTCTATGCCACAGAACTTGTCGAAAAGCCTCTCTATAAGAGCGACAAGCCTGCGTTCTTCCCGGCTTACAGTCCTGACGGCAAAAAGGTGGCTTTCCTTGAGGACCGTACCACTGTGCGCGTGATGGATCTCAAGAGCAAGAAGGTGACGACAGCTTTGGATGGAAAGTACAATTACAGTTATTCAGACGGTGACATAGGTTTTGAATGGAGCCCTGACAGCCGTTGGCTTCTGACCGACTATATCGGTATCGGCGGATGGCAGAATTCTGATATAGCATTGGTAAAGGCTGACGGCAGCGAGACGATCGATCTTACCGAGAGCGGCTATGTCAATGCTTCCCCTCAGTGGGCGCTTGGCGGCAAGGCTGTTGCCTATACCACCGGCAAATATGGCTACAAGAGCCACGGCAGCTGGGGAAATGAAAGCGATGTGATGCTCATGTTCCTCGATGGCGAAGCATACGACCGTTTCCGCATGACTGAGGAAGAGATCAAACTTGCCGACAAAGAAAAGGCCGACAAGGAGAAGAAGGGTAAAGACGATAAAAAGTCCGATTCCAAAAAGAAGTCAAAGAAAGATTCCAAGAAAGACTCCAAAAAAGATTCTTCCGACAAGGAGAGCGCCAATAAGGATTCTGTGAAGAAAGACGAACCTCTGAATCTTGATATTGAGAACCGCCGTTACCGCATTGCGCGTCTGACAGGTTCTTCGTCAAGAATGGGTTCTTATTATGTATCTCCGAAGGGTGACAAGCTCTATTATGTGGCTTCAAGCCCTGATGGCCGTGCGCTCTATGAACGGAATCTTAAAGAGGGCTCGACCCGTGTCCTTGTCAAGGGGCTTGGCGCATGGGGCATGGTACCGGACAAGAAAGGCAGCAATCTTTTTGTAATCGACCGTTCCGGTATCAAGAACGTGAATCTTGCAAGCGGAAAATCAACTCCCGTCTCTTTCGAGGCTGAATATAACCGCCGTCCTGCCGAGGAACGCGAATATATCTACGAGCACATGTGGCGTCAGGTATTTGACAAGTTCCATGATAAGAATTTCCACGGTGCCGACTGGAAACTCTACCGGAAAGAATATCAAAAATTCCTTCCGCACATCAACAATGGTTATGATTTCGCAATTTTACTCAGCGAAATTCTTGGTGAATTGAACGCATCGCACACCGGAGGAAGCTATTCCGGCGGTTCAGGACGCAGTGTGCTCCCGACGGCATCCCTTGGCGCTTTCTATGACGAATCGTTTAAGGGAGATGGACTCAGAATCAAGGAGATAGTAAAACGTGGCCCGCTCTCGGACAAGAGTCTTGGGCTTGAAGCCGGCGACGTAATCCTCTCGGTCAACGATTCGTTGATCCGTGCAGGTAAAGACTACTATCCGCTGCTCGAAGGAAAGAGCGGAAAGAAAGTCAAGATTGAAGTGAAGAAAGCCAAAGGCGACAAGAAAGTTGTTTATGTGAAGCCTGTGGATTTCGGCACGATGAGAACTCTCCTTTACAACCGCTGGGTTGAACGCAATGAGCGCATTGTCGACAGTGTGTCAGGCGGACGCATAGCCTATATTCATGTCAAGGCTATGGACGGACCGAGTTTCAATGAGGTCTATGACCGCCTGCTCGGCAAATACCGCAATCATGACGCCGTTGTTGTCGATACGCGCCACAACGGCGGAGGCTGGCTCCATAACGACATTGCCCTCCTGTTGAACGGCAAAGCATATGTCACCCACTGTCCCCGCGGGCAGTTTATCGGGACCGACCCATTCTCGCAGTGGTGTAAGCCTTCGGCGATGCTGGTTGACGAGAGCAATTACAGTGATGCTCACGGTACGCCATATGTTTATCAGACTCTTAAGATCGGTGATGTCGTAGGTGCTCCGATTCCCGGTACAATGACAGCTGTGTGGTGGGAGACTCAGATTGATCCGACCATTGTCTTCGGTATTCCGGAAGTGACTTCGCTTAATCCGGACGGTGAAATGCTTGAAAACAAGCAGCTCAACCCCGACGTTGTCATCTACAACAATCCTGCTGATGTGATCCGCGGTATTGACGACCAGCTTATCGGCGCTACCAAACACCTGATGAAGAAAACCGCCAAGAAATAACGGTCCCGCACTAACTTAAAGGCAACAAACTAATCCGGATGGTTCACGCTTCCATCGAAAGAAGCGTAAAATCATCCGGATTCTTATTTAATTTGCTATCTGGGTGATACGACGGTTGGAATGTTTATTGATGATCAAGGGAACGTTTTCGACGGTAACGTCGCTGGTGTCGAGGCCAAAGGCGGAGGGAGCACTCATTTCCATGTGGCGCAGAATGGAGTGAAAGTTCATCAGCCGACGTTCTCCCGGATCGCATTGGCTTGAGGGGGAGAAAATGCGGTGGATGATGATAAAGCTGAAGTCTCCGCTGATGCCGTGACGGCGCAGGGATGGATAGGAGCTTGCGATATCTACTTCTCCTTTTGCTACGAGATCTTCAATAGCTTGACGGAGATAGACACTCACCTGAGGGTTAATACGGAATCCGATCCTGAAATTCAGGCTTATAAGTGTTCCCGGAATAAT
Source organism: uncultured Bacteroidales bacterium (assembly GCA_900544535.1). GTDB lineage: Bacteria > Bacteroidota > Bacteroidia > Bacteroidales > Muribaculaceae > Duncaniella. The sequence continues at coordinate 90,445 of UQVH01000002.1, forward strand.
AACCGTCGGCTCATATTCGAGTGTGTCAGGCGCATCGGTAAATTCCACACGGACGATCCAATAATGGTCAGCCCGCTTCGGACGCTTTTTGGCAATCGAGTATATGAGTTTGCTTTCGACTTCATCAGCTCTGTTCGACCGGCTGAGATAGACAAGATTTGAGGAGTATTTTGGGATTTCCCTGTCGGCTTTTATGTCGGAAATAAGATCTGTATAGTCTGAAAATTTGTAATACTCAATGAATCTTCCTCTGATTTCAGTGGCTTTAAACCAGACGAGCATTATCGCGCAGACAATTCCTGCGATCAGCACGGTGAACCAGCCGCCGTGCATGAACTTGAACATGTTGGCTACGAAAAAGGCACCTTCGATCAACAGGAATGTACCGGTAAAAATGAGCGTGATCCATCGCCGTACACCTTTTAGATGAAGATAAAACGCAAGCAGTACGGTGGTCATAAGCATGGTGACTGTTATGGCAAGACCATAGGCAGCCTCCATACGCGAAGATGATCGGAATAGGAGGATGGTCAGAACGCAACCGATATAGAGTGCCAGGTTGATCAGCGGGATATAGAGCTGACCTTTGACTGTTGACGGATATTTGATGCGCTGGCGGGGCCAGAAGTTAAGACTCATGGCTTCACTGAAGATCGTAAACGAGCCGCTCAGGAGTGCCTGGCTCGCAATGATCGCTGCTCCTGTGCTGATCAGGATACCCGCGGGCAGGAACCAGTGCGGCATAATGGCGTAGAAGGGATTGACAGAGCCCGCAAGACTGTCTCCTTGGGCGATTATCCATGCTCCCTGACCGAGATAGTTGAGAATGAGCATTGTCTTGACAAAGACCCAGCTGTAAGTGATGTTGCGGCGTCCGCAATGTCCGAGATCAGAATAAAGGGCTTCGGCTCCGGTCGTGCAAAGGAAAACGGCGCCGAGGATCAGAAACCATCCGGGATAGTCAATCAGAAGCCTGACGGCATACCAAGGATTGAAGGCTTTCAGTATAGTCCAGTGGGAGGGCAACTGGAGAATTCCAAGAATTCCGAGCATCAGAAACCATCCGAGCATAAATGGCCCGAAAAAGTTGCCGATCGCTTTTGTGCCAAGCCGTTGGATAAGAAAAATAACTGTGATAATCAGCAGGACAATCGGCAGAATCGGTGCGGCAGGCTCAATGTCGCGCAACCCTTCGACAGCCGATGTCACAGTCATAGCAGGAGTGATCACGCCGTCGGCGATCAGGGCGCTCGCTCCAACTGCGGCAAGAATGAAAAGAAAGCGGGGAGATCTTTTTTTGAGCAGGGAATATAGGGCAAGAATGCCTCCTTCTCCCTTATTATCGGCGCGCAGTGCAATGACTACATATTTCAGAGTGGTCTGTAAGGTCAGCGTCCAGATGACACACGAAACAGCGCCTATGATATAGGGCGTCCCGGCATGTGGATTGGCCCCGGTGATGGCTTTCATCACATATAGCGGTGACGTGCCTATGTCTCCGAAAACAATGCCGATTGTTATGAGCAGTGCGCCGAATGTGACTTTATGGATATAGCTGCCGGTGGGTTGAGTATTTGCAGACATAAATCGTGACGAATAAAGTTATAAGTCGCCCCAAGAATATGGAGAGGGCTTCTGATACACCTTATAACATCCGTCGGCCAATATTGGTTTTACGCTGCCTGCATGATTAGAGCAGTGACATAGGCTATATAGCCGAGAGTGAGAACTGTACCTTCGGCACGGGTGATGGTCCGCTGTTTGAAAAACCAGCCGAAAAGCCAAAAGAGCAGACTGGCACCGGTCAGAACGAGGAGATCGAGATTGCCGATACCTCCGAACGAAAGTGGACGTACAGTCGCCGTGACTCCGAGCACCATGAATATGTTGAATATATTACTTCCGATAACATTGCCGAGGGCTATTCCGGTCTTGCCTTTGAGTGCGGCGGTCACCGAAGTTGCGAGTTCCGGAAGCGATGTTCCTGCTGCTACTATTGTCAGTCCGATAATGGCATCACTGACACCGAGAGCCGAGGCGATGCCGGAAGCTCCGGCGACAAAGCGGTCGCCTCCGTAAATAAGCGCCGCCAGACCTCCGGCAATCCACAGAACAGATTTCCATACTGGCATTTCTTTTTTCGCACTTCCGGAATCGGGAACCGGATCGGGTTCAGGTGCGGATTTGGCCTGAGCGAAAGTATAGCGCATGAAAATGGCAAAAAAGAGCAGGAGAAGAATACCATCAACACGTGAGATTACAGGACTCGGATTTCCGTCAAGCAGAGGACCGTTGCCGATGGCTAACAAAGCGAGAGCTGAGAGGATGACAAGCGGAATCTCATTGGTCATTATGCTTCGTTCGATTCTGATAGGGGCTACAAGAGCTGTCACCCCGATAATTACAAGTATATTGAATATATTGCTGCCGACAACGTTGCCCACTGCCATCTCGGCACTTCCTTTTAGAGCCGAGATAAAACTGATGCTCAGCTCCGGAGCAGAAGTGCCGAATGCCACTACCGTCAGTCCGATAACAAGGTCGCTTACGCCCCATCGTTTCGCCACGGCTGAGGCTCCGTCAGTGAGAGCGTTGGCTCCGACAAGGATCAGAACGAGTCCCAAAATGAGAAACAGGATATCGAGAAACATATACAAATAAATATAATTGAACGTGAAACACCGGTATGAATTATGAAACAAACCGCGGGAACTGTTTGTTGATATTGCGTTGCAAAGATACTCAATTGCGGGTCATGAAAGAGAAAAAACAGCCAAATAAATGCGCTTGATATACTTTGAAATATCTCAAATATCGGCTATCTTTGCAGCATAGTTAACCTTCAAACAGCCTTAATAAGCACTATTTGTCAAAACAACAGACTTTATCATGGAAAATAACAAAAGACTGTCAATGAGCCGCAACCATGTGGAGCGGACATTGGAAAAGCCGGCATCGGAGTTCACACGGGCCGACATCATAGACTATATCCGCCGTGAAGGAATCGAAATGGTGAATTTCATGTATGCCGCGGCTGACGGGCGTCTGAAAACGCTGAATTTTGTGATCAATTCCGAGGAATACCTCGAAACAATATTGTCGACCGGGGAGAGAGTTGACGGGTCGAGCCTGTTTCCGTTTATCGAAGCCGGACGCAGCGACCTCTATGTCATCCCTCGCTATTCTTCTGTTTTTCGCGACCCCTTTGCCGAACTTCCCACACTGACGCTCCTGTGCAGCTATTTCGACAAGGACGGACAGCCGCTTGACAGCGATCCGCGCCGTATACTTGAACGCGCCTGCAAAGAATTCACCGAAGTGTCCGGTCTGGAATTTGAATGTATGGGAGAGCTTGAGTTTTATGTCATAGGCGCAGACCCAGGAATGTTTCCTGCAACCGACCAAAAAGGCTATCATGAATCGGGTCCGTTTGCCAAATTCAATGACTTCCGGACAAAAGCCATGTCGCTGATCGCTTCGACCGGCGCGCAGATCAAGTATGGACATTCGGAAGTGGGTAATTTCAAACACAATTCACTGATCTATGAGCAGAACGAGATCGAATTTCTTCCCAATCCGGCTCTGAGTGCGGCCGACCATCTGCTTCTCGCCAAATGGATCATTCGTGAACTTGCAGCTAAAGAAGGGCTTAACGTCACCTTTGCTCCAAAAATCACAGTCGGAAAAGCCGGATCAGGATTCCATATCCATATGCGTCTGATGAAAGACGGACAAAATATGACCCAAAGCGCGGACCGCACTCTCAGCGACGACGCTCGCAGAGCAATCGCCGGTCTGATGACAATGGCACCCTCAATCACGGCCTTCGGCAATGCCAATCCTACAAGCTATCTGCGTCTTGTGCCTCATCAGGAGGCTCCGACCAATATATGCTGGGGCGACAGAAACCGATCAGTGCTCGTTCGTGTGCCACTCGGCTGGACTTCAGGCAAGGATATGTGCGTGCAGGTCAATCCTTCGGACCGCTGCGAGATGGAGACATATGGCAAACAGACGTTTGAAATGCGCTCACCCGACTGCTCGGCCAATGTTTATCAGCTTATGGCCGCTCTCTGCGTGGCTGCCCGTCTTGGATTCGAAATGGACGAAAAGAAAGCTCTTGAGATTGCCGAACGGACCTATGTGGATGTCAATATACATGCCAAAGAGAATGCCGATAAACTTGCAGGTCTCGAAACCCTTCCCACCTGCTGCGTCGAGTCGGCCGAATGTCTCGAAAAGCAGAGAGAAATATATGAAAGCCGGAATGTATTTGCTCCCGCGATGATTGATGATCTGATCAGTCAACTTAAAGCCTTCGACGACAAGACTCTTGCCGCAAGAGTTAAATCAGATCCGGTAGAACTCCAGAAACTCGTCAACCGCTATTTCTATTGCGGCTGATCCATCAATAAAATTAACGCTAAATTTCTAATCCCAAAGACCTCATACACACTTGTAGATATGTCAGTACAACAACGCATCACTGAACTCAGAGAGGAGCTTAACCGGCTCAATCATGCCTATTATGTAGAAAACTCGCCGGTCGCGAGCGACTATGATTATGATATGCTGATGAAGGAGCTGGAGAAACTCGAAACCGAAAATCCTGAATTTGATGACCCGTTTTCTCCGTCACACCGGGTAGGATCGGACATCACCAAAGGATTCACTCAGGTGGCTCATGTCAGACCGATGCTTTCGCTTGGCAACACTTACAGTGTGGATGAGGTGGAGGAGTGGGTACGCCGCTGCAATGAATTGCTTGGAAATTCTGCCGGTCTGAAATCTGTGCCTATTGTGGGTGAGATGAAGTTTGACGGTACGAGCATATCTCTTATATATGAAAATGGACGTCTCGTCAGAGCCGTGACCAGAGGTGACGGCGAAAAGGGCGACGATGTGACGGAAAATGTCAAGACAATCCGAAGCATACCTTTAGTGCTTCAGGGTTCGGGCTATCCGCAGTCGTTCGAAATCCGCGGAGAGATCGTATTGCCTTGGAAAGCATTCGATCGTCTGAACGAAGAGAGGGCTTTCAACGAAGAATCGCTGTTTGCCAATCCGCGTAACGCCGCGGCCGGAACGCTAAAGATGCAGAATTCTGCCGAAGTGTCGCGCCGCGGCCTGGACGCCTATTTCTACTATCTGATTTCCGATGAACTTCCCGCCGATAATCATTATGACAACATGATGGCTGCGCGGTCGTGGGGGTTCAAGGTCAGCAGCCTGATGACACTGATGGACTCGATCGAGGAAGTTGATCATTTCATTACGCGTCTTGATCAGGAGCGTAAGGAACTGCCGGTTGCCACTGATGGACTGGTGTTCAAGGTCAATAATTTGCGTCAGCAGCTCAATCTCGGCTATACGTCGAAGTCACCACGCTGGGCTATTGCTTATAAGTTCTCGGCTGAACGTGCGCTGACACGTCTGCGGTTTGTTTCGTTTGAGGTGGGCCGCATGGGTATCATTACCCCTGTGGCAAATCTTGAACCGGTGTTGCTTTCAGGTACGATCGTGAAACGGGCTTCGCTTCACAACGAGGATATAGTCAAGTCACTCGGCATCCATGAGCATGACATGCTTTACGTTGAAAAGGGAGGCGAGATCATCCCGAAGATTACGGGAGTCGACGAGTCGGCCCGCGAAAAAGGAGCGGAACCTGTGAAGTTTGTGACTCACTGTCCGGACTGCGGAACTCCGCTGATCCGTATTCCCGGAGAGGCATCGTGGCAGTGTCCTAACAAATACGGTTGCCGTCCGCAGATAATCGGACGCCTGGAGCATTATGTAGGGCGCCATGCAATGGATATTGACGGAGTGGGCGAAGAGAACGCAGCTTTGCTGTATGACGCAGGATTAGTGAAAAATATCGCTGATTTCTATACGCTGAAAGCCGATGATCTCGAACGGCTTGAACGCATCGGTCCACGTTCGGCACAGAGAATCCTTGAAGGAGCTGAGAAGTCAAAATCAGTCCCGTTTGACCGTGTGGTCTATGCGCTTTCGATCCCCTTTGTAGGCGAGACCGTGGCTAAGAAATTGGCTAAAGGCACAGGTGACATTGATACTCTTATGACGATATCACGAGATGAACTTGTCGCTATTGATGACATTGGTCCGCGCATTGCCGACGCTGTAATAGAGTATTTCAGCGTCGAGTCAAACCGTGAAATCATCGGACGGCTCAGAGAGTATGGTGTGCAGATGTCATTGCCGCAGGAGGACGAAGGCTGGAAGTCGGATATTCTTGCAGGGAAAACGATAGTCATCAGCGGCGTGTTTGCTCTGCATTCACGCGAGGAATACAAAGAGATGATTGAGCGTAACGGCGGTAAAAATGCCGGCTCTATTTCCAAAAAGACAACATTCGTGCTCGCAGGCGATAACATGGGTCCGGCTAAACTTGAAAAGGCCCGAACACTTGGAGTTGAAATAATCAACGAGAATCAATTCCTTGAAATGATCAAGGGATAGAATTAGAATTGTCACATAGAGAAATGGGCTGAATTTGAAGCAAAATTCGGCCCATTTCTCTATTGTGTCGGATATTCGTCAGATGACGAAAATGATCATATTTCTATTCCCTGATTTTTTAGAAATTCCTTGTATACGCGGGAGAACTGCTCGTTGGTGCCGCGGGGATAGCGGACTTCGGCGAAGACTTGGGCGAGGTTGGCTTTGCTGTTTTCGGTGATGAATTTTCGAGATTCCGGATTAGCCTCTTCGGAGGCATAAAATTTGCAGATCTCGGCATCGGTAGGATTGTGGTAGCTCTCGGAGTGAACCACGGCATCGAGCGGCAGGCGATCCTGAAGATCCGGGGTTTCGGCCGGATAGCCTACGGTTACGGTGATTACGGGTATCACATCCTCAGGCAGCGCGAGCACATCGGCGATCTGTCCTGCGTTATAGGTAGTGGTGCCGAGATAGCAAGTACCCAGACCGGCCATTTCGGCAACGGTGCAGAACTGTTGGGCGAAAATGGACGTGTCAATCACTCCCCATGTGAAGCCCTGGAAATTGTTCAGGCCGCCCTCTGTCGCGTTTAGCTCACACCAGCGGTTGAAGCGGTGAAGATCGAGACAGAAAGTGAGCACAGCGGTGGCATTCTTGATCGCGGGTTGGCAGAAATGAGCCGGGGCGAGTGCGGCGATCTTTTCCGGATCGCGACTGACAATGACGGAATAGATTTGCATGTTGCCCGTGTTGGCGGCGCGTGAAGCTTTTGTAAGCAGCTCATGCAGAAGCTCTTCACTTACAGGGCGGCTTGAATCGTACTTGCGTATGGTACGGCGGTTGGAGAAATAGTCTGATGTATTCATTGCGATAAGTTTTCTGAAACGGGTAATATGAATTGTTGAAATTGGACTGCAAGTTACAACTTTCCGGCAAGATGTAAATAACTTTCGCCCGGAATTTTTGCTTTATAAAAAATAAATGGTCAACTTTGCAGCAATAAAGAATGCTTCTTAAATATCACTAATGGAAAGAGCTAAATATACTTTTGAACAGGCTTTTGCCGAGTCCGTCAAGTATTTTGACGGAGACGAACTCGCGGCAAAGGTATGGGTCAGCAAATATGCGCTGAAAGATTCTTTCGGCAATATATACGAACTGACTCCCGCCGACATGCACCACCGTCTGGCCGAAGAGTTCGCAAGAATAGAAAGCAAGTATCCCAATCCGCTGAGCGCACAGGAGATCTATGACTTGCTCGACGGGTTCAGATATGTAGTCCCTCAAGGCAGCCCCATGGCCGGAATCGGGAACAATTTCCAGACCGGATCTCTGTCGAACTGCTTTGTGGTGGGACTCGACGGTCATCCTGACTCATACGGCAGCATCATGAAAGTCGATGAAGAACAGGTGCAGCTGATGAAACGTCGCGGCGGAGTGGGGCACGATCTCAGCGATCTGCGTCCGAAAGGGATGCCGGTCAAAAATTCGGCATTGACTTCTACCGGACTTGTGCCTTTCATGGAGCGTTATTCAAACTCTACCCGTGAAGTAGCTCAGGACGGACGCCGCGGAGCGCTGATGCTCACCGTAGCCATCAAGCACCCCGATTCTGAACGCTTCATCGACGCCAAGCTCGAACAGGGCAAGATTACCGGTGCGAATGTGTCGGTCAAGATTGACGACGGTTTCATGAACTGTGTAGAGAAGAACGAGAAATATACCTGCCAATTCCCGATCTGCGACGAAAATCCATTGGTGAAGACTGAAATCGACGCGAAGGCGTTATGGGACAAGATCGTCTACAACGCATGGAAGTCGGCTGAACCGGGTGTCCTTTTTTGGGATACCATCCTACGCGAATCTGTGCCCGACTGCTATGCCGATCTTGGATTCCAGACCGTTTCGACTAATCCCTGCGGCGAGATACCGCTCTGCCCTTACGACAGCTGTCGCCTGATCGCGATCAATCTGTATTCCTATGTGAAAAATCCGTTTACACCTCAGGCTTATTTTGATTTCGATCTTTTCCGCGAGCATGTTGGGAAAGCACAGCGACTCATGGACGATATCATAGACCTCGAAATGGAGAAGATTGAGGCCATCATCGATAAAATCAAAGCTGACCCCGAAAACGAGGAAGTCAAAGCCACGGAACTGAATCTGTGGGACAAAATCAGGCGCAAGACTCTCAAAGGTCGCCGCACCGGCCTCGGCACGACAGCCGAAGGCGACATGATAGCCGCTCTCGGACTGCGCTACGGCACCGAAGAGGCCACGGCAAAGTCTGTCGAAGTTCACCGCGCGCTGGCACTGGCCGCTTTCGCATCGTCGGTGCAGATGGCCAAAGAGCGCGGAGCCTTCGAGGTCTATGATGCCGAGCGCGAACGCAACAATCCCTACATCAACCGTCTGCGCGAGGCGTCGCCCGAATTGGTAGCCGATATGGAAGCCCACGGACGTCGCAATATCGCATGTCTGACCATCGCTCCTACGGGAACTACATCGCTGATGACACGGACTTCGTCAGGTATTGAGCCTGTGTTTATGCCGGTCTACAAACGCCGCCGCAAGGTCAATGCCAATGATGCCGATGTGCATATAGACTATGTGGATGAATCAGGTGATGCGTTCGAGGAATTCGTTGTCTACCATCCAAAATTTATAGAATGGATGCGTATAAATGGCATTGAGGTCCGCAATGACTATACTCAGGCTGAACTTGATGCTCTCGTAGAGCGTTCGCCTTATCACAAAGCTACGGCAAATGAAATCGACTGGCTGGAAAAGGTAAAGATGCAGGGCGCTGTCCAGAAGTGGGTTGACCATTCCATTTCAGTCACCATCAACCTCCCGTCCGATACAGATGTCGAACTTGTCAACCGTCTCTACATGGAGGCCTGGAAAGCCGGCTGTAAGGGATGTACTATTTACCGTGACGGCTGCCGTTCGGGTGTGCTCATCTCGGCCGACGAAAACAAAAAGAAAGATCGCGAAAAGGGCGTTGAGCCTGTTGCCGAACCTGACGGCAAACTCACCGTCGCTCCCGATGTTTTCCAGTCACATTCCGTAGGCAAGCGTCCTATCGAACTTGAAGCCGATGTGGTGCGATTCCAGAACAACAAGGAAAAGTGGATTGCATTCGTGGGCCTGAAAAACGGTCAGCCCTACGAGATTTTTACCGGTCTCGCTGATGACGAAGACGGCATTTTCTGTCCGAAATCAGTGTCGAAAGGCAAGATTATCAAAGCTACCGACGATAAGGGAAACAAGCGCTATGATTTCCAGTTTATCAACAAGCGCGGCTATAAGACCACCATCGAGGGCCTGTCGGACAAGTTCAATCCCGAATACTGGAACTATGCAAAACTTATTTCGGGTGTGTTGCGCTACGGAATGCCTATTGACCAGGTAATCAAACTCGTCAACGGTCTTGAACTCGACTCGCAGTCGATCAATACATGGAAGATGGGTGTGGAACGTGCGCTGAAAAAGTATCTGCCTTCAGGAACTCCTGCGGGAGGACAGAAATGCCCCAACTGCGGTCAGGAGACTCTTGTCTATCAGGAGGGCTGTCTGATCTGTACATCCTGCGGATCGTCGAGATGCGGCTGATCAGAGAATAGATTTCAGAGTGACCGGCGTGTTGTGGTCCGTCAGATAGAGCGGTTCCCGCGGCACATAATTCTGACGAAATACAGAAGCGGCAGTGTCAGTCATGGCATTGCCGCTGACTTTTATGCCTGCCATATCAAAGGCTGAGGGACAGAAAGAACGAGAGGTCGAGATTTTGCGTGAGATATTTTTTCTGACCGCTTCCGTGGCATCGGGATAGTTTTCAGCGAAGCGGGACGAAATCCAAACAATCAGTGGTACATGGACCTGCTGGAGAGTGGGGCGCGGTGAGGCATGGAGGAAGCGGCCGGAGCCGTTGTCAAAGATGTCCTCGCCGTGGTCCGAAGTATAGAGCAGACCCGTGTTTGCACCGCTGATTGAGTCGAGACGGCTGATGCAGTCATCGAGCAGGCGGTCGGTGGCCACGATGGTATTGTCGTAAGCGTTGATAAGTTTCTCGCGGTTGCCTTTTGTGGCTTCCGTGTAGTCGCAGGGGGTGAAAAGTTCGTCGGCCTTTGAATAGCGGTCGATATAGTTGAAGTGCGAACCGTAGGTGTGCAGGACTATCAGTTGCTTGGGGGCTTCTTTGGCGAGAATGCCGTCGAGATAAGGCAGCAGTTCGGAATCCGGGACGCTGTTCTGTTTGAGAGACCCGGCGCGCTCCGGCTGTTCTTTGATGAAGACGCAGGTGTCGCTTTCCTCGGCGAAAAAGTCGATGAAAGAGCGGTTGTAGCGCTGGTTTGACAGGAACGCGGTGGAGAAACCGGCCTCCTTGAATGCCGTGACAAGACTCTTGATTCGGTATATGTCGGTGTTGAAATTGGTGGCGTCGACGGGGCTCAGGAGCATCGGCACACTCTTGTGGGTGGTGTTGCTTTCGCTGTATGCGTCGGCCGCGGCATAAAGGCCGTCGCGTTTCGAGAGTTTCGGGTTGGTCGAGCGGTAGTAGCCGAGGAGCTGCCAGTTGTCGGCGCGGGCGGTCTCGCCGATGACAAGTATGTAGATTTCGCGCTCGTCGGCCGGACGTGTGGAGCGGGCGCCGTAACTGAAATCTTTGGAAGTCTCGTCATAACGGGCGGTTTTGGCCGTGCGGTCGAAAGCAAGATAGATATTATAGCAGACATTGACGGGATAGAGGTCATCGCTCACGGCGTAGGGCGGCATACAATAGCTTACAATCAGACAGAGAACACCTGCAATGCTGACACAGCCCGCGGCCTTGCGGTTAGGTCTCAGAAATGAATCAGGCATATATGTCTTCCTGCGCATGAACACCACACCGGTGACAAGCGAGGGTACATAAAGGACGACGACGATGATGATGACAGGCAGCATATTGCCGAGAAGTTCAGCTACCTCGGAAGTATTGGTAGTGACGAGGTTCAGAAACATGTCGACCGCGATCACGCTGCGTCCGTAAAGGTCCAGCAGTACTATCTGAAATGCGGCGAAGAAGATAAGAGGGAACATCAGCCATATCGTGCGACCGAGTTTTCTGCAAAGGCTCAGCAGAAGCCAGATAACACCTCCCGGTAAAAGTATATTGGTCAAAGCGCCGGCTAAGCTCAGCGGTTCAGTGAACGAAAGTATGAAATTGGGGAGAAGGAGAGTCAGCAGAAAGTAATAAAAAACTATGTACTTGTACATGATACCTATTGCTTGAAACCCTTGAAGGGTATTCCATTATAAAATTGTCCGATGATAATAAGCGTTGATCAGAATGCCTCGTTGAGGCCGAACATGAATCCTGTCGAATGTCGTCCGAATCCGACATCAATACGGACATTGGCGTTTTTCTTGAATTCCCAGCGATAACCGATGCCGCATTCAGGCAACAGACGGTTGAACCGGATTTCTGAAAATTTATGATAGACGCTGCCAACACCGCCCCAGATAGCGAAGCCAAAGCGGCGATAGAGATGCTGACGGAGTTCGATAACGATATCAGAGGCGCATTTGTCGCGATAACGCCCCTCGTAGTAACCTCTCATGGCGCCCCCACCGAGGAAGGGCAGTTTGCTCCAGGGTGTATGTCCGAATGTCCACTCACTGTGGATATGACCCGCAAAGGTCGCTCCTGTCCACAAAGGAGTGTAGACGTTGAAACCGACTTCAGTACTCGTGAAATCGTGGCCAGCATTGCCGAGGAAAGTAGGATAGAAAAGCTGGATCAGTTCAAAGAGAACACCGGAATGAGGATAGGTGAGATTGTCACGCAGATCATATTGCAGACGTCCACCGATTGCCGCTGAAAACAAGTGTGTCGCCTGACCCTGCCACGGAGTACGGTCGGAGATATTGGCGGCTTTCGTATAGCTGACATCAATGGCGGGGCCCAGATAAAGTCCGTGTGTAAGACGCCATTCATAGTCGGCACTGAGTGTGATGTCGAAAAGATTGTATTTTGTCTTGTTGGCGTTATGATGGTTCCAGTCATATCCGATGCCCCAAAAATAGGTTGAGAAAGACTGAAAATTAAGATCGTAATTGATGCGCCGGGAGTTATTGGGGAATATGTGGACTCCGTCAAGACCTATCAGATAGTAACCTTTGGTCGCAATATCGCCTTTGAAAGAGATGTTCGAAGCGGGCAGCAAAGTATCGGAAGGGCATGGCGAATAGTCCCCTGCGATAACAAGTCCCAGCCCAAGCCCTTTCTCCGATGAATAATGCGGGCCGCCGAGGGGCGTGAAATTAGGCCGTGTGGTCAGTGCGCGTTTGTTGGACTGATCAAAATAATGGATCAACCGACCTATAACACCTTTGTGCGTTGTAGCGGATACAGAATCGGATTTTTCTGCGGCAGTCGCCAACGGTGTTATAAGTAATAAAACAAACAGTGTGATGACGAATCGAAAAGGACGTAGTTGCATGTATGCAAAGATACGATAAAATAATGATATATAATGAACCGATTTGTAGCTTAAAAGGTTTAAAGATTTGTCAAGATGGAAATCTCAGTCCATGTAGGTAGCAGCTAAGGAATAAACACTTATCCTGGTTGTAGGAGAGGCGGCTTTCACGGCTCCGGCACAAGCGAGAACTGTAGAGCCTGTCGTAATCACATCATCGACCAACAGGATATGCTTATTTTCGATCGCGGCATCTGAACACAGCGAATATGTTCCAAGGGCATTCCGAAGACGGTCATGGGCGTCCTTACGTGTCTGTGAACGATGCCATGAAGCTCTCAGAGGCGTCACTACCGGCAACCCGCTGACCGAAGCGATGCCGTCGGCTATTTTTTCAGCCTGATTATAGCCACGTTTCAACTGCTTCAGAAAGTGTAGTGGAACAGGAACAAGAAGATCAATGTACCCGAAAAATCCTGCTGACATCAGTTCCTCGGCATGTAGCTCCACCAAGTAACGTCCTACATCGGGGCGCCCGCGATATTTAGTGTCGTGAATCAGGGCAGTGTATGGATTACCACGGCGATAATAGAACATGGAAGTGGCCTTCTCAATCGGGACTGTACGGGAAAACAGGCGGTCAGTCAAAGAATTCGAGTCCGATTTATGAAAATTCGTCAACGGCATGTCCATCAGACATTCAAGACACAGAAATTGTTCACCGTCAATCAAGGTGCGGTGACATACGGTACAGACATTTGGGAAAATGATGTCTACAAAACTTTTGCTCCAACGACGGACTGTGCCGACGAAATCCGGTCTATTCATCCGCCTCCGATTTTAAATCTCTCATCAGGCTGGCTACAAGAGGGTATTCAAAACCTTTCTGCATAGCATATCTGATGACTTTTATTTTACTTTCATGGCTGAGAGGCCACTCTTTCAGCGCACGGATTTTAGTCCGTATGACTTTTAACGCCACGGCAGAATATTCCTCGTCTTCAAATTCGTCACAGGCGTTATTTATAATATCCGAAGACAGACGTTTAACCCAAAGTCCCTGTTGGATTTTACGTCGTCCCCAACAGCTGAAATGAAGTTTGTCGTGAGCATAGGCTTTTGAAAATCTGACGTCATCAACAAAATTGAGTTCAATCAGCCGTGAGATCACTTTCGATGACATGGATTGACTGAGTCCCCATGACGACAGTTTTTTCAGAATGTCAGGAGTGCATTGTTCGCACTTCGCACATAAGGCGGCAGCACGGGAAAGAGCGTTTTCGTATGTGAGGGGAGTCTGTCGTTTAAGCATGTGACATATGCGTTATCTGCGAGCAATCAGGAAGCGTGTTTTAGCATTTATGTCCGGGAGAAAGGTGACATCACTCCAGCCTGACTGCAACATCCAACTTCTGAGTGCATTGGCTGTAAGCGGATTGAGCTCAAAATAGAGTCGGCCTTTGTCATCAAGAGCCGTGTATGCGTATGTGGCGATCGCCTTGTAAAATTTCAGCGGATCGCGGTCAGGGACAAATAAGGCAAGCGCAGGCTCATGGTCAAGAACATTGCTGTCCATCGCACTCTTTTCGCTTTCCATGACATAAGGGGGATTTGATACGATAATGTCATATTTCCCCGTTAGAGTCTTTCCGAGATCAAGGGCGTCAGCTGTCTCGAATTTCACTTTGACTTTTTGCAAAGTCGCATTTTCACGGGCGATTGCGAGTGCGGGCTGTGAAATGTCTATGGCAGTTACCTGCGGGAAATTCATAAATTTCGCAAGTGCCACCGCAATACATCCCGATCCGGTGCAGACGTCGAGAACTTTTAGGTCGGACTGCTGATTGTCTTTGACAATGATATCGACGAGTTCCTCCGTCTCAGGGCGTGGAATTAGGACATCCGGGGAAACTTTGAGTGTCATTCCATGCCAGTATGTGTCCCCGAAAATATACTGGATCGGTTCATGATGCAGCAGACGGTCAATGACGGCATTGACGGAAGATACAAGAAAGTTCGATACCTCCTTGTCGGCGCGCATAAGCAACTCCACCTGATCCCATCCTTTGAGATGCTCCATAATGATGCGCAGGAGCCAGGAAGCTTCGCTCCCGCCATAGGCAGGTGTCAGGCGGGAGCGAGATGAGTCGAGGAGTTGTTTCAGTGTGGTCATCGCTTATTTTTTGACAGAATCGTAGATTTCGATATTGTCGAGTGCGAGATAACCGGGAGTATTGAGGCCGTAGTCGCCTGCATCCGAGCCTTCGAAATTGAAAACTACGCGGTTGACATTTCCGAGAGCCGAGAGATTCCAGTCTTCCCAGTTGTTGTCGAGTTTTTTTGCCTTGACGCCGCTGCGATAGTCGCAGAGATAAAGTTCGACGGGGCTTCCGACAGTCATGTTGCCGGCGGCATCATAACCGTAAGCGAGTACTTTGAACCAGCCATTGTTTTCAGGTTTAAGAGAATTAGCGAAGCCGTTGCCGTTTTCAACTACACCATAAACGTATGAGGTGTTGCAGACCTCGATGTCGCCGATGACAAATTCAGCATTGTTGTCGAATGAGAAACCTCCGAGCGAAACTTCTTTACCGCGTCCATACACAGAAGAAATTGCGGAAGCATCGCAGGACCCGTTGACAATAGCGAAGGTATTTGAGCCGTCATCGCCAGCACCTTTATTGGTCCCGTCTCTGGAATCATCGTTATATACGCTGCACTGATTGTTGTAGGAATACCACCAGTCACCGGTTTTCCCCTCAGGATTTGAACGGTAGTTGAACTGTGAAAGAAACATACCACCATTATATAAGGTGGCGATACCGGGATACCAGTCTCCCTGGGTATTCAGTCCGAATTTTATGGCATCAGTGCCCTTGTTGAATGCGATTGAACCGGCGGTGAAACGCTCGCCGGTATAATCGGCATAGAGATTTGCACCATAGGAATCAGGACCTGCGAGAATGATGTCGGTGTTTTCAAATGTGATCTCTCCGACTTTTACAGTTCCTTTGGGCCCGTCATTGTCATCATCGCTACATGATGAAAGAAAAGGAATCGCGCAAACGGCGAGAGTAAATGCGTAGGTTTTTAAATTTGTATACATAATTGAATTTGCAGATAGATTTGATTGATTATTAATTCTGTTGTGTTGTAGTTTCTGACGAGAGAGGAAATTCGATGGCGAACGTCGTACCGGCACCCGGTTCTGAACGCTTGACATAGATTGTTCCTTTATGATATTCCTCCACAATTCGTTTTGTCAGGGTAAGTCCTAAACCCCAGCCTCGTTTTTTTGTTGTGAAGCCGGGATTGAAAATCGCTTTGTGGTTTTTCTTCGGAATACCTTTGCCGGTGTCTGAAATTTCGATGACTGCGGCGTTTTTCTCTTGTCTGAGGACTACCGAGATACTGCCGCTCCCTTCCATGGCATCCACCGCATTTTTGATGAGATTTTCCATGACCCATTCAGCCAATGGCGCGGACATAGAGACGGGGAGAGGAGATGAACAGGTGGTGACACTGAGTTTTATGCGGCTTGAAATGCGAGAAGACATGTAACCGGCCGAATGACTGACAATTTCATTGAGGTCCTCAATTTCCATCGATGGCCGCGATCCGATCTTAGAAAAGCGCGATGCAATTGTTGACAGACGCTTAACGTCCTTGTCCATCTCTGCGACTATCTCAGGACTTACGCCTGAATCCGGCAATAGCTCAAGCCATGCCATCAGCGATGATATCGGAGTGCCAAGTTGGTGGGCGGTTTCTTTCGACAGTCCGACCCACACCTTGTTTTGTTCGGCCCGCTTGGTTGACGAGACGGCATAGTAGACAATCAGAACAAAAGCCAAAAGCACCAATACCTGAACATAGGGATAAAAACTCAGGCTTTTCAAAACTTTGGAATCCTCATAGTAAAGATGCTGCTTCCCGGCTGCACCCATGTCGATGTCTATGACATTGGGAGTCTTGCGTAGATCGGCGAGTTTTTCCAAAAGGAATTTGCGATTGACATCACTGAGGCCGAAAACCGTTGAATCGGCAGGTCCGGGCAACGTGAAATTTCTCTGCATGATGATCTCGCCGCTGTCATCGGTCAGGAGAACCGGGATGGTTCGGTTGCGTTCGATGATCGACAGCAGGAAGTCAAAATTCGATGGCATCTCAGATTCGCCGCTCCCGGTATTGACAATCTCTCGTGTGGCATCGGCCCATATCTGCATTCTCTCCCGTTCCTGTTCGGAAAGATCCTTTACGAGCGAGTCGGAATAAAACAGAAATATGCCGACAACGGCCACCGACAACAGCAGGAAGCCGATGAACCCTTTTCGTCGTATGTCATAGATATTGCCGCTCAAAATAGGAAATTTGCAGTGATGTATCAGGGTATGATAATAAGAAGTCGCACAGAGTGGTCTGAGAACGATGTCACTCTGTGCAACTTCGGTTGGGTCGTATCAATATCGGAGTATTGACGGGCTGATCATAAGGATTTTAGTCAGCGTCTCCGGATCAGTGTTTGTCGTCGACAATAGGACATCCTGAGCAACGGTTTGAAATATCTGTGAAGAAATCGTTGCCCTTGTCGTCGACAAGAATGAATGCGGGGAAGTCCTCAACCTCGATTTTCCAGATGGCTTCCATGCCAAGTTCGGGATATTCGAGAAGTTCAACTTTCTTGATGCTGTTCTGTGCGAGGATAGCGGCAGGGCCACCGATTGAACCGAGGTAGAAACCGCCGTGCTTGTGGCAGGCGTCTGTAACCTGCTTGCTGCGGTTGCCCTTGGCAATCATTACCATAGAACCGCCGGCCGACTGGAACTGATCGACATAGGAGTCCATACGTCCGGCAGTTGTCGGGCCGAAAGATCCTGAAGGCATACCTGCGGGAGTCTTGGCAGGTCCGGCGTAGTAGATCGGATGATCTTTGAGGTACTGAGGCATAGGTTCACCATTGTCAAGACGTTCTTTGATCTTGGCGTGTGCGATATCGCGACCTACGATGATGGTACCGTTGAGAGAGAGACGGGTCGCCACAGGATATTTCGAAAGTTCGGCAAGGATTTCGGGCATCGGACGGTTAAGGTCGATCTTCACGACGTCACCTTCGCCCTGTTTACGGTATTCTTCCGGAATGAGTTCGCCGGGGTTGCTGTCAAGTTTTTCAATCCAAAGACCTTCGCGGTTGATCTTAGCCTTGATATTGCGGTCGGCGGAGCAGGATACGCCGAGACCGACAGGACAGGAAGCACCGTGGCGGGGAAGACGAATCACGCGGATGTCGTGAGCGAAATATTTGCCACCGAACTGAGCGCCGAGGCCAAGACGTTCGGCTTCTTTCTTAAGCTCGGCTTCGAGTGCTTTGTCGCGGAAAGCGTGGCCGAGTTCGTTACCGTGATCGGGAAGATTGTCATAATATTTCACCGAAGCCTTCTTCACGGTCTCAAGATTCTTCTCGGCAGAAGTGCCACCGATGACAAATGCGATGTGATAGGGAGGACATGCAGCGGTGCCGAGGCTCTTCATCTTCTCGACAAGGAAGGGGACGAGTGTCTTAGGGTTGAGAATAGCTTTGGTCTCCTGATAGAGATAGGTCTTGTTGGCAGAGCCTCCTCCCTTTGCGACAAAGAGGAATCTATATTCGTCACCCTCAGTGGCGTGGATGTCGATTTGAGCCGGAAGGTTGCAACCGGTGTTGACTTCATCGTACATTGTCAGGGGCGCATTCTGAGAATAGCGGAGATTATCGGTGGTATAGGTCAGATAAACGCCTTTGCTGATTTTCTCTTCATCGTCACAACCGGTGTAGACATTCTGCCCTTTTTCGCCGTGGACGATGGCAGTACCGGTATCCTGGCAGAAGGGGAGAGCACCTTTAGCTGCCACCTCCGCATTGCGAAGCATGGTCAGAGCGACGAACTTGTCATTTTCAGAAGCTTCGGGGTCAGAGAGGATTTTTGCTACCATCTCATTATGCTCGCGACGAAGCATGAAAGCATTGTCGTGAGTGCAGGCACGGGCAAGAACCGTGAGAGCTTCGGGATCAACCACGAGAAATTCGTGTCCGCCCCAGTTTTCTACTTTGACGTAGTCGGAAGTCAGTTTGTAATATTCAGTTGTATCAGGACCCAGGGGAAACATGGGCTGATATTTGAACGGTTTGGTTGCCATATAATTATACTTTGAGTGTTTACAGATAATCAAGCGAGGTTCGCTTCAGTTGACAAATATACGAACAAAATTTCAAACAACAAACGAAATGCAGAGGCTATTTTAAGTTTACAACCGTAATGCCGGCACCGCCGAAACGTACATCCTCGTCGTGATATGATTCTATGCCGGGAGTGGTCGAAAGCAACTCGCGGATAGCCTGGCGCAATGCTCCGGTGCCTGTACCGTGAAGAATGCGTACACGGGATATATTGAAGCGGATGGCATCGTCAATGAAATAGGTGACGGCCTGAATGGCTTCATCAGCGCGCATCCCGCGGACGTCGATTTCCTGTTTGAAGCGGAGCTGACGTTCGTAATCCGAGTCGATCGTGTGCATTGACACACTCGATTTGGTCTCGGTTTTAGGTTTGGCATCAGTCAGAGTCAGACGGTCGGTCTTGACAGAGGTTTTCAGATTCCCGAAAGCGACGAGAGCGTTTTTACCTGAAAGTTCAAGAATAGTACCTACGGTAGAGCCACCATCAAGACGGACATTGGCCCCGACTGAAAAATCACGTTTGGGAGTTCCTGTGGACTGCCTTTCAGAAGTTCCTGCATTTTTTGATTTTTTCTTTTTGGGAACCTTGGCAAGGAGCGAGTTGGTGTCTTTGTAGCGATTGCTGTCGCGTTCGAGCTCTACCCGCTGTTCTTTCAGCTTGCGGCGTGCTTCGAGAGTGCGTTCACGCTCGGCGTTCGCCTCCTTGATGTCGGCAATGGTGCGCTCGATTACAGCATTCGACGAATCCAGAATTTTTTTTGCCTCGGTTCTTGCTTCCTCGATGATCTCGCGGCGTTTGGTCCTGAGCTGATCCGCATCTTCGGTGTAGCGGGCAAGCATTTCTTCCAGTTTCTTTTCTTTCTGCCGGATGGCGGTGCGCTTATTCTCCCAATATCGTTTGTCGCGAGTGATGTCGAGAAGATAATTGTCGAGATTCATATATTCCTTGCCGACGATCTCTTCCGCTGCCAGTATTATCTCGGCAGGAAGTCCGGTCTTTCGTGCGATTTCTACTGCGAAAGAACTGCCGGGATTGCCGATCGACAATTTGAACATGGGCTGCATCAGATGACGGTCGTAAAGCATGGAGCCATTGATCAACCCCGGAGCATCTTCAGCAAACTGTTTCAAAATCTGATAATGAGTGGTCACAATACCCCACATTCCTTTGACATTCATCTGTTCGAGTATTGCACGGGCAAGTGCGCCGCCAATCTGTGGTTCGGTACCCGAACCCATTTCATCTATAAGGAAAAGTGAACTGCCGCGACCGCGCTGAAGCATGAATTTCATGCTACGCAGGTGGCTGCTGTAAGTTGACAGATCATCCTCAAACGACTGGTCGTCACCAATGTCTACGAAAATGTCCTGAAAGATTCCCACATGTGAATTTTCATAAACCGGCGGCAACAGACCGCATTGTGTCATATATTGTATTGTTCCGACCGTTTTCAGGCATACTGATTTGCCGCCTGCGTTCGGACCGGAAATTACCAAAATACGATTTTCGCGGTTGAGAGTGATGTCGATCGGAACTATTTCACGCCCCTGATGCTCAAGCGACAGTTTCAGGACAGGATGACAAGCATGGTACCATTCCATTTCCTGTCCGTCATGCAGCGATGGGAGAGTCGCGCCGATTTCGTCGGCATAAGAGGCTTTGGCGCTGATGAAGTCGAGCCGATAGACAACGGACGCTGCCACAAGCATTTCGGCTATGTGCGGACGCAACTGATCGGCGATGCCTGTGAGAATACGGATAATTTCCCGGTGTTCCTCAAGCTGAAGTTCGCGGGTGAGGTTATTAGCTTCAACAACTTCGGCCGGTTCAATAAATATAGTTTTGCCTGACGCCGATTCATCATGGACAATTCCTGGGATCTTGCGTTTGTTCATCGGAGGGACAGGGAGTACGAGACGTCCGTCGCGTACGGCGGGCGATGTGTCGGCGTCAAGCCATCCCTGTGCTATCGCAGAACTCAGCACCCGTCGCAGGATCGAGTTGACACGTCCCGACATTCCACGCAGCCGTGAACGGATCTCGGCAAGGGCAGGAGAGGCATTGTCTTTTATCAGGCCGGATGCCGGATCGACAGACTTGTCGATTATGGCAACAAGAGTCGGCGGAATCTCGTCAAGAGGCTCACCGAGACCTGTGAGAACCGGATATGGCGTATGGCCTTCCTCATTGTTCCGTCGGAAATATGATGCGATACGGGAAAAACATTCAAGCATCCTGCGGATTTTCAGCAGATCCTTGATTTCAAGGAAGGTGCCGGGAATTTTGATTACGGCCAAGTCCCGGTCAATATCATCGACACCCTCTAAGGGAAGAGTCTCGTCGCTGTGTCTGGACCGCAGCATTTCGTCAACTGCGCCAAGAGAGGCTTTGACAAAGCTGAAATCTGTCTGAAACGACATCTCGGCACAGAGCTGACGGGCACCTTCGCAATGACATTTCTTTGCCAATTGCAGGCGTATTGCCGCAAAACCTATTTTTTCTTCTATTTTCTCAGGATAAATCATAATGCAAAATTACGCAGAATTTTTCAACATTCTGCAATGCCGACTTGTTTCTTAAGTAACTAATATATAAATAATATGGAATTTAAGCATTTAATGTCAGTGACCGCCTCGCTCGCACTGCTTTTTGGAGGTGCGACGGCTGTCGCACAGGTACCGGATCTCAATGGAAGTAATCCGGGTATAGTGATGGCCGGTTCTCAGAATTACAGTCAGCTTCCGGATAAGGCCCGTTGTTTTATTGAAAAGCATTTCAAGAATGTGGGAGTGCGCACATGTGAGAAATACTTTGCCAAAGGCAAATATGAGGTCGAACTTGCAAACGGTATCGACTTGGAATTTGACACAAAAGGAAATATTCTTGAAGTCGATGCTCCGGGCAATACTGTTTTACAGGCAAGTGTTGTGAAGGATGTATTGCCCTCAAAGGCTTATGAACGCCTAGTCAAAGATGGATTTAACGGAATGGTCGAGGCTGTTGAATTCAACCGCGGGAAAGTATATGAGGTAGAACTCAATATTCCCGGACCTGACACTTATGTGTTCGATATAGACGGGGTATTCCTTGCCATCGAGGACTAAAGAGACTGTAATCCGGAGCAACGAAAGCTTCGGATCACTTTAAAATCTGCTTTGCGTGGGTGTTTGTTGCACAATTTTACTAATTTTGCAACAAACTTCCACGCTTTTCATATTTATGAATTTCATCCGTTCCGTAGAGCAGTTTATAACACGCCATAATCTGATCGAAAAATCCGACAATGTAATAGTCGGACTTAGCGGCGGCGCTGATTCCGTTGCATTGCTGACGGTACTCAGCAATGCCGGCTATAATGTGACCGCCACTCATTGTAATTTCCATCTGCGTGGGGAAGAGAGTATGCGCGACGAGGCATTTTGTCGGAAATTATGTAGCGATAAAGGCGTGAAACTTCTGATAAAGGATTTCGATGTTGATGCCAGGCGCAAGAATACGGGGGAATCTCTCGAAATGGCTTGCCGGTCGCTGCGTTATGACTGGTGGGACAGTATGATTAAAGAAGGAATGGCAACAGTCATCGCCGTTGGTCATCATCGGGAGGACAATATCGAGACCTTTTTCCTGAATCTGTTCCGGGGTAGTTCGCTGACCGGATTGAAAGGGATGCTTCCACGCAACGGCTCAATAGTACGCCCGCTATTGGAATGTACTAAAGAAAACATTTTGGCCTATCTCCGTGACTGTGGCCTTGATTATATGTCCGATTCGACCAACTCGGACAATTATTATAAGCGCAACCGGATACGCAACTGTCTCCTTCCTCTGATACAGCGTGAATTTCCGGGATCAATAGACTCAATTGCGCAGACAATCGGCCATCTCAGAGACAATTACAGTCTCTATCGGGAATATCGGTCTGAACTAAAAAACAGATATATTGACAACAAAGGTGGCATAGATCTATACACACTTGTAGCAAAGGAGAATGATCCACGTATGGCGCTCTATGAGATACTTTCAGATGACGGCGTCAATATGAGCATCGTTGATAATATTTTAGAGGGATTCACAGCGGTGTCGGGTAAAGTATATCACGGTAAGGAAAAGTCCTGGCTTCTCGACAGAGGTAAGCTGATGCAACTTAAAGAGGTCTCCGGAGATCTCTCGGATGAAATAGCAGTTGACCTTACCTGTTATCCTTTCATAGTCAGGGAGCTGAGCCAGCAGGAATTTTTGGAGCTGAAAAGAAGACAGGCACTCGATCCGTTGGCGATGTATGCTGACAGTGCGATCCTTAGCAAAAATGCGAATTTTACGATGCGTGGCTGGCGCAAGGGCGATCGAATGTGTCCTTTCGGACTTAAGGGTTCGAAACTTCTGAGTGATATTTTCAGCGATGCGAAAATGTCGCTCAACGAGAAGAAAAGTATTAAGGTGATCTGCCGGAATTCAGATATAATATGGCTCCCCGGATTGAGATGCTCGGCCAAATTTCCGGTTACGGATAAAAGTGAAAAAGTATTGGAAATAGTCTATATACCGTTGAGTAAATGAAAAATATGGATAAGAAAGAACTGTTGATAAAAAATATGGTCTGCCATCATTGCGTCAAGGCTGTTGAACAGATCCTTAGAGACGCCGGTTGCAAGGATTTTAAAGTTGAACTCGGCAGAGCGTTTTTGTCTGAGCCGCTGCCGGACGATGCGATGGCACAGGTTGAACTGCGTCTTCGTCGTGACGGTTTCGATCTTATCGCCGATAAAGAATCGGAAATTGTCGAAAAGACCAAACACGCGATCCTACATCATATAAGGGAAGAAAAAGAGAAGCAGCACAATCTCTCGGAGTGTATAGAACGCCAGTTAGGCATGAGTTATGATACAGTCAGCCGAATTTTCTCCATGAAAGAAGGGCGGACATTGGAAAAATATCATATCGCCCAACGTATCGAGCGAGTCAAAGAGCTATTGCAGCATGACGAATATACCCTGAGCGAAATAGCCTATATGATGGACTATTCAAGTGTGGCACACCTTTCCCGCCAGTTCAAAAGTGTGACTGGAATGACACCGTCGGAATATCTGCGTGGGTCAAGAGAACGGCTCGGATTGCACGAGATATAAGGTAGCGGGACTGCCGTTGTCCGGGCTGAAAGAAATTTGGCAATCTATTTCCGCAATTGTGTAACGCAAGAAAGCCTTTCGATTTGTAACTTTGCGTTAGAAAATTAAAGAATAAGGACCAATGAACTTCAGCCATTTTTTCACATCTCTGATTGCGATTGTCAACGAGATGTCACCTTATATATTATTAGGATTTATAATCGCAGGTTTTCTTCACGTTTTCATCAAGCCCGACACAATGGGGCGTCATCTTGCAGGCCGCGGTATAAAACCAGTTCTGAAAGCGGCTCTTTTAGGTATACCTCTGCCGCTGTGCTCGTGCGGTGTGCTGCCTACTGCGGTTTCTCTGCGGCGTCAGGGAGCCTCGAAAGGTGCCTCGACATCATTTTTGATCGCAACCCCACAAACAGGAGTGGACAGCATAGCAGCCACATATTCCCTGTTGGGACTTCCGTTCGCAATAATGCGCCCGGTTGGGGCATTGGTCGGAGCCTTGTTTGGAGGAATGGCGGTCAGCCGTTTTGACAACGGGGCATCTACAGAAGAAAGCTGTCAACTTGCAAATACAGCAAATCCCTTATCTGATGAGGAACCTAAGGGAGTAATGAGAAAAATTGCCGAGGCTTTCCGTTACGGACTTGTCGATATGGTAGGAAGTGTTGGCAAATGGCTTGTGATCGGGCTTATAGTCGCCGCACTGATCACCGTACTTGTCCCTGACGAACTGTTTCTCGGACTGAGCCGCTATCCATTGCTC
Source organism: uncultured Bacteroidales bacterium (assembly GCA_900544535.1). Classification (GTDB taxonomy): domain Bacteria; phylum Bacteroidota; class Bacteroidia; order Bacteroidales; family Muribaculaceae; genus Duncaniella. The sequence continues at coordinate 115,472 of UQVH01000002.1, forward strand.
GCTATGTTGGTCATGGTGGCGGTATCTGTACCGATGTATATCTGTGCGACAGGCTCAATTCCGATCGCATTGTCACTCATCGCCAAAGGTCTGACTCCGGGTGTAGGTTTTGTTTTACTGATGGCAGGTCCGGCAGCGAATTTCGCCTCAATGATGATTCTTTCGAAAACGATCGGACGCAAGAGCACATATATATATGTAGGCTCCGTTGTGGCCACTGCAATAGTATTCGGTTTAATAATCGACTATATCCTTCCTCGTGAATGGTTCTTACCGACGGTTTCAGCTGTCACTCCGCATTGCCATCACACTTTCGGACTGTTCGAGAGCCTGTGCAGCCTGTTTCTACTCGGTCTGCTGGTGTACTCCGGAATACGCCAGCACAACAACAAACTTGATCATCAACATAATCTGACAACAAATACAGACAATATGAAACGAATCTACATTATTGAAGGAATGTCGTGCCCTCATTGCCAGGCATCAGTTAACAAGGCTATCTCAAAACTTGAAGGAGTCGAATCTGTTTCGGTAGATCTCGGATCAGGCGAAGCCGTAGTTGAAGGAGATGTCGATGACTCGGCAGTGCGCGAGGCCATCTACGAGGCCGGATTTTCAGTCAAAGGCTGATTGCCGGACTGATCTCAGACCTCATCCGGCAACCGGTTTCGGTCAAGAGAGGCCGCAATCTGCTTATTGGCCTTTACGCCAAGTTTCTGAAGATTCTGAGCGCGTGTGACAAGATTTCCTGTGCCGCAACTCAGTTTCGTCATCGCATCGTCAAAAGCCTTTCGGGTAGAACCGAGGGCTTTTTCTATTTTCTCCATATCCTTGGTGAAATCCGCAAACTTGTCATACATCTTTCCGGCCTCTTCAGCTATGGTGATGGCGTTGCGAGTGTGGCGGTCGCGGCTCCATAGCTGCGCGATCAGTTTGAGTCCTGAAACGAGGTGTGTCGGAGAAACGATCAGCACATTTTTATCGTAAGCTTCCTGCCATAATGACGGTTCAAGACGCATAGCTGCTATATAGGCCGGTTCGGTCGGGATGAACATCATGACAAAGTCAAGTTTCGTATCTCCGACATAGTCCTGATAGCGCTTGCGGGCGAGTTCATCAATATGCTTTCTCACCGACCGCACATGACGCACTGAAGCCAGCTGGCGGCTTTCATCGTCTGTTGCGTTGGCATAATCCACAAATGCCGTAAGAGAAACTTTGGAATCTATGACGACAAATCGTTTGTCAGGGTAACGGACAATGACATCCGGACGCAACAATGTGCCGTCTTCATTTCTGAGCGTGTTCCCGTTTTCATCGGTTGTCGCCTGGATGAAATATTCCACCCCTTTCTGCAAGCCGGATTTTTCGAGAATGGATTCGAGCACCATTTCCCCCCAATCACCCTGCACTTTGCTGTCGCCGCGAAGAGCTTCAGACAATTCCTGAGCCTGCCGGGAAATGGATTGGTTGAGATTCACAAGATCTTTGATGCGTTCAGAAAGAGAGAAGCGCTCACGGGCCTCGTTGTTGTAAGTTTCCGCGACGGTTTTTCGGAATTCCTCTATATTCGAGTGGAGCGGCTGAAGGATCTCACGCAGTTTTTCCTCATTCTGATTTTTAAGGTCAGTGGTATTTTGTCTCAGGATATCATTTGCGAGGATCTTGAAACGGTTTTCAAAAATCTGTTCCTGCTCCGCACGGGTCTTCTCGTTTTCCGCCTTCTCGGCCTGAAGCATGCGGATGCTGGCGGTGAGTGCCGAATTTTCTTCCTTTGCCACAATGGTCTGGCGCGATGCTTCGTCAATTTTCTGACCGAGTTTTTCATTAGTGAGTCTCAGATCGGCCAAAAGAGCGTTGAGCGATTCGATTCGCGAGGAACTTTCGATCTTGATTTTCTCGAATTCCAGTTTGAGGACGACGTTTTCCTGCTCACAGAGTTTTCGGCTGTTTTCGGAACGTCGGAAAGTCAGGGCGAAATAAACTGAGGCTCCACCGAAGATGAAGACCAGCAAAATAAGGACAATAGTCATAGACAAAATGTAGAGTGGAAGATCAGTTCAACACCAGATTGCCGAGCGAACGGTCAGCAGTTGAAGCGAAAGTATAGGCTCTTGCAAACTGTCTGATTTTGGCAAGAGTTTCAGCGGCAGGCCACGGCGCAGTGTCTTTTTTAGAAGAGGAGATCAAAGTAGTTACAGGAGTAGAATTTTTATCCATAGGCAGATTGTTTTATTATTGTCAAATAGTTGATAGTTGATTTTATCAAGTTAACGCAACGAACGGAGAGTTTATTGTTAACAGATATTTAATAATTGCTATCAGCAGAAAATTTTTATCCGCGGGGTTGGAATATTCATAAATTTCACTACTTTTGCAGTGGACTCTTTTCAGGCCCGCACTTCTAATATACATGAACCACAATTATGGATCTGGTTGTCATCAATGAATCCGAACCCCGCCGCCTGGCGTTTTATCTGGCGGAGGAAGAGTATCTTGCAAAAAAGTATCCTGACAGAGACTTCTTTTTTGCATGGCAGGTAAAGCCCACAGTCATCATCGGGCGCAACCAACAGATGTCAAAGGAAATCAACGTGGATTTCTGCCGCGAGGCCGGAGTCGAAATTGTCAGACGAAAAAGCGGTGGCGGAGCGGTTGTGGCCGATATGAACAACATAATGTTTTCCTATATTACATCCTCGGATGATGTCTGCACGACATTCGGCAAATACACTTCAATGGTCGTCGCTTCCCTGCGGATGCTTGGACTTGACGCTTCCGACAATAGTCGTAACGATATTCTGATCGGCGACCAGAAAGTCTCCGGAAATTCCTATTATCATATTCCGGGGCGAAGCATCGTGCATGGAACGATGCTTTACGATTATGATCCGGTATTGATGGGGAAAGCTCTTACTCCTTCGCATCTGAAATTGGCCTCACACGGAGTAAAATCGACCCGAAGCCGTGTAACCACTATTAAAGACCAGTTGCCGGATCTTTCGATCTCTGACTTCCTTGATCATGTGCTCCGTACTGTGCCGGTCGGCGGTCGTGTATTGACTCTTACGGACAGCGATCTGAAAGAAATCGAGAAAATCGAAGCGGAATATTATTCCGAATCATGGCTGAGAGGTAAGAATCCTAAAGGATCGCTTCACGCTTGCGAACGCTTTGAAGGAGTGGGGGAGATCTGTGTTGATCTTTCTGTTTCACACGGCCTTATCTCGGATTTTGAAATAACGGGAGACTATCTCGAAAATGCCGATGCGGCCACAGAGCTGAGAAAACAGCTCGTGGGAGTTCCCTATGAACTCAAAGCTGTTTCGGAAGCGCTCGCATCAATCGACATTCCGAATCTGATTCCATCATTTACATCGCAACAATTAGTTAACCTTATATTCTGAAAAACTAAAAAATCATTCATCTCAAAATGGAAGATCTGAAAAAAACATGTCTGCATGACCGACATGTCGCTCTTGGAGCTCAAATGAGTCCATTCGGCGGATTCGACATGCCAATCCAGTATAAAGGAATTATCGAGGAGCACAATGCGGTGCGCGAGGCGTGCGGAGTGTTCGACGTCTCTCACATGGGTGAAGTTTTCGTTACCGGTCCGCAAGCCGAGAAATTCGTGAACTATATTTTCACCAATGATGTAGCCGGACTTCCCGACGGAGGCATTCTGTATGGAATGATGATGAACCATGCCGGAGGTGTCGTCGACGATCTTCTCGTCTACAAACGCGGTGATAACAATTTCCTGCTTGTGATCAACGCATCGAATATCGACAAGGATGTTGACTGGATCAAGACTCAGGCCGCATCTTTTGACGTTGTTGTTGAAAATGTCAGCGATGAATACGGCGAACTGGCCATCCAAGGTCCCGAAGCAGAGTCAGTGATGGAAAATCTGCTTGACATCCGCTGCAAGGATCTGGTGTTCTATACATTCCTTGAAACCACATATGAAGGAAAGCCTATGATTGTCAGCCGTACCGGCTATACTGGCGAAGACGGATTCGAGGTTTACGCCGACCATGCGACGATCGTCAATATCTGGGACAAACTGATCGCTTCCGAGAAAGCTGCCCCCTGCGGACTCGGTTGCCGCGACACACTGCGGTTTGAAGTCGGACTTCCGCTTTACGGCGACGAACTTGCCGATGATATTACGCCCGTAGAAGCCTGTCTGTCGATGTTCGTGAAACTTGACAAACCTGAATTTATCGGCCGTGAAGTCGTGGCACGTCAGAAAGCCGAAGGTGCGCCGCGCAAACTGGTCGGCCTTGAGATCCTTGACCGCGCGATAGCCCGCCACGGATGCGAGGTCCTCAACGACAAGGATGAAGTAATCGGCTATGTAACGACAGGTTACCGCGGCATCTCAGTCGACAAGAGCATCGCCGCCGCACTGATCGAGACTCCTTACGCGGTGAAAGACAGCGAACTCAAAGTACGTGTGCGCCGCAAGACATTCCCCGCATGTGTGACTGCCAAAAAATTCTATAAGAAATCATATAAAAAATAATCATAACCAACTATTTAAAACAACTTACAACCATGAGCAAGACATATTATTCCCAGACACACGAATATATCACAGTTGACGGCAACATCGGCTATGTAGGCATCAGTGATTACGCACAGCACGCCCTCGGCAATGTCGTTTATGTGGACATGCCTGACGAAGGTGATGAAATCGAAGCAGGTGAAGACTTCGGCGCAGTAGAAAGTGTCAAGGCTGCCAGCGACCTTATGGCTCCCGTAAGCGGCACTGTACTTGAGGCAAATGAAAAACTTGCAGACAATCCCCGTCTTATCAACGAAGATCCGATGGCCAACTGGATTATCAAGGTCGAACTCTCCGATCCTTCACAGCTGGATGAGCTGATGGATGAAGAAGCTTATAAGGCTCACTGCGAAGCAGAAAAATAACAGACATGATACACAGATATTTCCCTCATACATCCTTGGACATTGCCGAAATGCTTGGGCGTTGCGGCATGAAGAGCCTGGATGATCTTTACAGCGATGTCCCGGAATCACTCAAACTCAAACGGGACTATGACCTTCCGGCACAGATGAGCGAAAAGGAGGTCCGCGATTTTTTTGAAGGCCTGGCAGTGAAAAATCAGCCACTGACATGCTTTGCCGGCGCCGGTTTTTATGATCATTATGCTCCGGCAGTGATCCCTTCGATCATATCGCGCTCCGAGTTCCTCACGGCCTATACCCCATATCAGCCTGAGATTTCACAGGGCACTCTGCAATACATCTTCGAATATCAGTCGATGATGACGCAGCTTACCGGCATGGAGGTGTCAAACGCCTCGATGTACGACGGTACTACTGCCGTGGCAGAAGCGATGCTGATGGCTGTCACTCACGCCCGCAAGCGAAACAGAGTGCTTGTCTCGGCTACTGTCAATCCGATCTACCGCGAAGTCATCGACACATATGCACATTATCATGGTGTGACAGTCGATACGATTCCAGAGAAGGATGGTGTGACTGATGTCGAGGCTATGGACAATATGTTAGGGGCAGGTGATGTGGCAGGCGTGATTGTCGCTACGCCCAACTATTACGGTATTCTTGAAGACTACACCGGGTTCGCCGACAAAGTACATGCCGCCAAAGCCCTGCTCATCATGACTGCTCCGGCATCGGCTCTCGGTGTCATCCGCACTCCTGGCGAGTGGGGGGCCGACATCGCTGCCGGCGAGGCACAGTCCCTCGGTATGCCTTTGAATTTCGGTGGCCCGTATTTGGGCTATATGTGCTGTACAAAGGCTCTCATACGCAAATTGCCGGGCCGAATTGTCGGTGCCACCACCGATGCTGACGGCCGCCGCGTGTTTGTACTCACACTACAAGCCCGTGAACAGCACATCAGACGCGACAAAGCTACTTCCAACATCTGTTCCAACCAGGGTCTGATGGCGCTTTATGTTGCCGTTTATCTGTCGCTCATGGGGGCGAAAGGCCTGCGCGAAGTTAATGAACTGTCAGCAGCCGGAGCGCACTATCTGGCCGAAAAATTAGTGGAAAGCGGGGCGTTTGAGTTGAAATATCCTGACAAACCCTTCCTGAATGAATTTGTCGTGCGCTTCAAAGGTGAAGTCAAATTGGTAGACTTCATGGAAGTATGCACCTCTTGCGGTTGTTTGCCCGGCGTTATGCTTTCGGACAACGAACTGCTTGTCTGCGTGACCGAGACCCGTACAAAGGAAGAAATCGACCGCTATATCTGGCGCGCGGAGACTTTCGCGAAAGCTACTGTGCCTTCATTTACAGAAAACAAAAATATCAATGACGATTAACTGACGTTCCAAAGCTATGAATAAAAAATATTACGGCAAGCTTATCTTTGAGCTCTCTCGTCCGGGACGTCAGGGCTATTACCTTGCGAAAAACGGCTGTGATGATGTAGTCGCATCCCTACCAGGCAATCTGTTGCGTGCCGATGCTCCCGTTCTTCCCGAAGTGGATGAACCGAGCGTTGTACGGCATTACAACAATATGTCGACAAACAATTTCGGTGTCGATACAGGCTTTTACCCTCTCGGCTCATGCACGATGAAATACAATCCGAAAATCAACGAGGAAATGGCTTCCTTGCCGGCCTTCACCACTCTTCATCCTTTCCAGCCATCGGCGACAGTGCAGGGCGCACTTGAGGCCTACTACGAATTGCAGAAGAAACTGAGCGAGATCGGCGGTATGGCTGAGTTCACACTCAATCCCTACGCAGGAGCACACGGTGAGTTGACAGGTCTGTTGGTGATCCGCGCTTATCATGAAAGCCGCGGAGACCTGAAGAGGACTAAAGTCATCGTCCCGGACTCGGCACACGGGACCAATCCGGCTTCCGCTGCTGTTGCCGGGCTGAAAGTTGTCGAGGTCAAAAGTCTTCCCGACGGCACTGTCGATGTCGAAGCACTGAAACCGCTGCTTGACGACACTGTGGCTGCCGTCATGATGACTAATCCCAACACCGTCGGCATCTTCGAGCATAATATACCCGTGATCGCGGAGATGGTTCATGCCTGCGGTGCATTGCTCTATTATGACGGAGCCAACCTGAATCCGCTCTTGGGTGTGGCCCGACCGGGAGATATGGGCTTTGATGTCATGCACATCAATCTCCACAAAACTTTTTCCACGCCTCATGGTGGAGGCGGTCCCGGTGCTGGTCCGGTCGGCGTAAGAGCCGGGCTGGAGCAGTTCCTCCCGAATCCGCGTGTGGTGAAACACCAGCCCACAGGAGAAGCCGCACTCTTTGAATTGGATTTCGGCACAGAGAAAGCGCCTCATGCACTCGGCCGAATCTCGGCATGGCTCGGCAATTTCGCTGTCGAACTCAGAGCATTGGCCTATATCCTCTCGTTGGGTGCGGACGGTCTGAAGATGGCCGGTCCATTGGCTACGCTGAATGCCAACTATGTCAAGGAATGTCTGAGAGATCTCTATCTGCTCCCGATTGACCGTGTATGCAAACATGAATTTGTGTTTGACGGTCTGGCCGACAAGTCGACAGGAGTCACCACGCTCAACGTCGCAAAGAGATTGCTTGATCATGGATTCCATGCCCCGACAATCTATTTCCCGCTGCTCTTCCATGAATCTCTCATGATTGAGCCGACGGAAACGGAAAGCAAGGAGACTCTTGACGAATTTATTGCCGTCATGCGCGAGATTGCCCGCGAGGCTGCTGAGTCACCTGAAAAGGTGAAGGAGGCTCCGCTTGACACCCCGATACGCAAACCGGACGATACAGCCGCCGCGCTGAATCAGGTCGTTACATTCTCAGAACTTTAGAGATCATGGAACATTTTGATCTGATCGTAATAGGTGCAGGCCCCGGCGGTTATGAAACTGCCGCCGAGGCCGCTGCACTCGGTCGCAAAGTGGCATTAGTGGAGCGGGCCGAATTAGGTGGCACATGCCTTAACCGTGGCTGTATCCCCACCAAAGCGCTTTGTCGCTGCGCTGAAGTCGCCATGACCGTAGCCGAATCTCAGGAATTCGGCATTCTGTCCGATGCCCCGGTTGTCAACCTGCCGAAGGTGATGGAGCGCAAAGAGCAGATCCTCGCCACTCTTCGTGAAGGCGTCGGAATGGTGCTGAAAGATGTGAAAATCATCAAAGGTGAGGCCCGCTTCACATCCGTTTCAACAGTAGAAGTAGAGGGAGAAACCCTTTCCGCTCCTGAAATCATTATTGCGACAGGCTCACGTCCGGCAGCGCTCGATATTCCCGGCAAAGAACTCGCTATGTCAAGCGACGAAATCCTCTCTATCGACTCGCTCCCGAAAAGCCTTATAATAATAGGTGGCGGAGTGATCGGAATGGAATTTGCCTCGATTTTTGCGGCATTCGGAGTAAAAGTGACTGTATTGGAATACTGCAAGGAGATATTGCCTCCGTTTGATGCAGAGATAGCCAAACGGCTGAGAACTGCACTTAAACGTCGGGGCATTGAGATCATTACCTCCGCTCAGGTGACTGGTATAGCCCCCGGAATGACTGTCTCGTATGAAGTCAAGGGAAAAGCCAAGACCGCAGAAGCGGAACAGGTGTTGATGGCTGTCGGAAGAAGACCGGTAATCCCTGACGGTATTGAGGATCTTGGAGTCAGGATCGAGCGTGGTGCCATTGCCGTAGACGATAACATGAAAGTGTTGTTTGCAGATGGCAAGACACCCGCCGACGCTATTCTTTATGCCATCGGCGATGTAAACGGTCGCTGTATGCTTGCCCACGCGGCTTCCATGCACGGCCTCGTAGCATTGGGTAAAGCGAAGCTGACAGATGTAATACCGGCAGCAGTCTTCACTCAACCGGAGTGCGCGATGGTAGGACTTACCGAAGAAAAATGCAGTGCCGAAGGACGCGAGATCAAGGTCGGGAAAGCCATGTTCAGAGCCAACGGAAAAGCATTGGCAATGGGTGAGCCGGACGGTCTGGTCAAGATAATAACCGATGCCGCCACCGATGAACTGTTGGGTTGCCATATATGTGGTGCTCATGCAGCTGATCTCGTACAGGAAATTGCTACGGTAATGACCGCCGGTCTCAAAGTATCGGCTATTTCGGAAGCCGTACATGCACATCCCACTCTGACCGAAGTAGTCAAAGCAGCCATTCCCAAATAAAAAATGCAGCCCTGATAAAAAGGACTGCATCGGGTACAATATATCAATCTTGATCCGGGGGGAAGAGTTTGTCCTCCCGGTCAAGATGATAATCCTTAGTAAGGAGGGCAAGAAATTTAGAAATCTGGGTGATAGCACGCTCAGTGTCAGTGCTTACCTCTTTGCTTTGCAACCGCAGCATCAGCATTCCGTAAAGAGCATTGAAACAGGTTTCGATTTCGCCTGCGGGATTTTCACCTGACTTAGCCCTCAATTCTACTATATAGGGGAGGGCTTTATAGAATTCGGCGGTATATTCGGGGAAACGCGGGTCTTTCAACAGCGCGAGATGAAGATCGGTCAGCTGAATGATGACATTTTTGTTCAGTTGTAGATGTCCGCTTTTCTCAACTCCTTCGCGCCGCATCATGTCAATCAGAGATTCATACCACTCGGTCATCTCCTTTCTTTGCGCAGCATCAAGCTGGAATCTGTCAATGACATTTTTCTCGATTTTCTCAATATCAAGGCCATTGGCGCGGATTATATCTTCGATCTGCCACATATACAACAGATATTCCGCAATATTTTCTTTGTGCTTTTGGGATGCGATATACATACTGATGATTATTTGTGCTTACAAAAATAACACATTCCGGCCTAATTTGCCCTTTCAGCGGGATAATATTTCGTAATTTTGCATCTGCAACCATTTCAAACCCGACACTCAGACAATGATTACCACCGATAAACTTTCATGCAATATACTGGCAGATCTTCTGATTGCACACGGCATCAAAGACGTGATTGTCTCTCCCGGCAGCCGAAATTCGCCACTTATAGTAGCACTTGCCCGAAGGAAAGAATTGAATCTCCATGTCGTCATTGACGAACGGTCGGCTGCCTTTATCGGACTGGGGATGGCTGTGCAGAGTTTCCGTCCGGTGGCTTTAGTCTCTACAAGCGGAACCGCATTGCTTAACTATGCACCGGCTGTGGCGGAGGCTTTCTACCGCGCAGCTCCTCTGATTGTTGTCTCGGCCGATCGACCTTCGGAATGGATTGACCAAGATGATTCGCAGACTCTGTGGCAGCAAAATGCTTTGGCTCCATATGTCAAGCGGAGCTGCGACATAGACGCACATCTTGAATTTGCAAACGGCGAATGGATGTGCAACCGCGTAATAAATGATGTCCTCCTTGAAGCTGTCTGCGGACGTCGGGGGCCGGTACACATTAACGTCCGTCTCGACTCTCCGTTGAACCGCATGTGTGATCGACCGGAAAATTCAAGCCGAGTCATCAGTATGGTGACTCCCCCTCTTGAACTGTCAACGGCAGAAGCCCGAAGGTTGGGAGAGATGTTGGCATCGCCGAAAAAAGTATTGGTCATTGTCGGCTTTCATGAACCGGACGAGCGACTTAACAGGGCTTTGGTAAAGCTGGCCCGTCGGCCCAACGTTGTTGTTATGACAGAGACGATCGCCAATCTCCATTCGCCGATGTTCATATCGCGAATTGACATGACTCTGCGTATATTGTCGAAAGAGGATCGAGATAACCTTCGTCCTGATGTCGTCATTACTGCCGGAGGCGCACTCGTGTCACGTCACATAAAGGAGTGGATACGTTCAATGGACCGGAGTGTAGAGCACTGGCATGTCGGTCTGTCTCATGTCACCGTGGATTGCTTCAAGCACTTATCTCTGCGTATAGAAATGGATGCCCCGGTTTTTCTCCGTCAGCTTGCGTCGGCTTTGCAGATACATCAGACTCCCAGCGACTATTCGCGCCTATGGCACGATATATATATGCGCGCAATCGAGTCTCATGATGAATATGTCAGAAATTCTCCCTGGTGTGATCTCACCGCGTTCTCATATATAACAGACCATCTTCCGCAGCGATGGAATCTGCATCTCTCCAATGGAACCTCAATCCGTTATGCACAACTTATGGATTGCTCGCGTTTGCATCGTTGCGAATGTAACCGCGGAGTCAGCGGTATTGACGGATGTACGTCGACTGCGCTTGGGGCCTCGGTGCTTTATCAGGGAGTGACACTCCTGATTAGCGGAGACATGAGTTTCCAGTATGATATTTCAGCTCTTGCATCACAGTTGATGTCGCCGAAATTTAAAATGATAGTGCTCTGTAATGGTGGTGGAGGCATCTTCCGTTTCATATCCGCCACTTCCGAGCTGCCCGAACGGGAAGAATTTCTGGCGGTAGGGAGCAATCTGCCACTCAGGAAGCTCGCGGAGGGATATGGGTTCGCGTACTTCGAAGCCTCGTCTATGGCAGAACTTACAACCGTTTTCCCGGCATTCATAGCTGAATGCAACTCTCCGGCACTTTTGACTGTCAATACTCCTCCACAGCTATCGGCGGAAGTTTTGAAGCGATATTTTGAGCGGCCTTAAGTGATTCGGGTTTCCCTATATCTATCCAGTTGTAAGGTCTTTCAGGCTTAAATCCGGAAATTCTCAGCTCGCGGCATGATGCTGTGTAAAATGGAGTGATGGAGAATTTCGGCTCACGACTGAAAGATTCCAAAGGTTTGAAAATAGCCGGATTAACGATATGCACCCCTCCGAATGCAAGTTTATGGCAATCCGCAATATCATCAGCCGTCCACGGAGACCGGATTTCGCCGGTACGTAGATCGGTCCATCCTCTCATGCGCATTGATTCATCAAAAAGCAGATAGCGTGTGGTCTGACGCTCTGCCACAAGAAGCGTCACATCGGATTCTGAGCCGAGATGCGTTTCGATCATTTCCCTGATGTCAAAATCTGTGAGAATATCGGCGTTATGAAGCAGTATCGGACTGTCGGTGCCTAATAACTCTTTGGCTTTGAGCAGACCGCCTCCTGTGTCTAAAAGAGATTTACTTTCATCACTGATTGAGATATTCGCTCCAAAATTGTTATTTACAGCCAAATAATCACGTATCGCATCCGCATGATGGTGAATATTAACCACCATTTCGCTGATCCCGGCGTCTTTGAGTTTGATGATCACCCTCTTAAGCATAGGTTCTCCTCCGACTTCCACGAGAGCCTTCGGCATAGTCCGGGTGATCGCTCCGAGTCGGGTTCCAAGTCCGGCTGCAAAAATGAGTGCTTTCATAGGAGACAGTCAATATTTTGTTCGCGATGGATCAGATGTACCGCGATGTGTGGATATTTCGCTTTTATGTGCTCAGCCATGTGCTGTGCGCCATAGACGCTGCGATGCTGACCTCCGGTGCATCCGAAACATATGGTTAAAGATGTGAAACCGCGACAGTCATAGCATTCCACAGAAGGATCGACAAGACCGTAACAATGATCCATAAATGGTTGTATCTCTCCTTTGGCTTCCAAAAAATCTATTACCGGTTTTTCAAGTCCGGTCACATCTTTATATTCAGGGTATCGACCCGGATTTTCCATTCCACGACAGTCGAAAACAAAACCACCTCCATTGCCGGAATTGTCAGCCGGAATACCTTTCTTATATGAGAAACTGTAAACATGCACCGTCAGCGAACTTTTCTGTCCAGAGACAATAGACGGGGCTGTATTCTCGGCGGCAAGCATTTCACTCAATACAGTCGTGAGGTAAGGATAACGTGAAGTCTGTCTGTTAAGTACTTTTTCAAGATTTTTCAACGCGAGCGGAATGCTTTTCAGGAAATGAGGTTTGCGTTCGAATTTTCCTCTGAATCCGTAGGCGCCGAGTACTTGTAGATTGCGCAGAAACTCGTATTCCGAAAGCCGGTCTCTGAAATCAGGCCTGTCAATATCTATATAACGGGATGCAGACTCAATGTAAGTGTCAATCAGTGTTTCTTTGACCTCATCGGAAAATCCCGCACGTGCCTGTGAAATGAACGAAACCAGATCATATTCGGCCGGACCACGGCGTCCTCCCTGGAAATCAATAAAGAATGGCGATCCATCTTTTATCAACACATTGCGACTCTGAAAATCACGATACATGAAAGTCGATGCCTCTGAATGTCCGAGTCTTTCAGCCATTCTTTTGAATTCCGACTCTAAAGCTGGTTCGCTATATGAAACTCCCGTGGTATTCAGGAAGCAGTATTTGAAGTAGTTGAGATCCCAAAGGACCGCTTGGCTGTCAAAGGACTCGACAGAATAGCAATTGCTGAAATCAAGTTCTTCAGCACCTTTGTATTGAAAATCCGGTAATGTAGCGATCGTTTTTTTCAACAGCGGTAGATTCTCCCGGACTTCAAACAGAGATGTATCGCCTAAATCCGACTGTAGGTAACACAGCCGATCATCTGAAACGGCTAAAATATCCGGCACAGGAAGATTTTTTGAAATGAAATGACGGGAAAGATATATAAAGGCATTATTTTCAGCGACGGAGGTGCCGATAACACCTACGACCGTTTCCGGTCCGGTCAGTCGGAAGTATTGTCTGTTACTCCCCGCGGGAGTAAGCGGACTCATCCCGTCGGGAGATACGCCAAATATCTGTTTATAGAGAATTGATAGCATAAAATCTACAGTGATGGTTTAAACCGGACGTCAAGGTGTCCGAATATATTGATTATTTACTGCAAAATTAGTCAAAATCTCCAATTATACTTTTCATTATAGTTCGCTTTTGCGTATTTTTGTAAAAATACTTAACTTTGAAAATATTTTGGATTTTCAAAGCAGTCGCAAAGTATTTCAATGACAATACTCACAAATAACCTCAGTCGCCAGATCAAATCGCTCGATGAGCGGAAACACCGTCGCCGTGAACAAGCGTTTAAGGCGGAAGGTTCCAAATGCGTTTTAGACACACTTCCGTTTTTCAACCTACGATACCTGTTTGCGACCAAGATATGGATAGAGGAGAATCGGGGCCAAGTAAAACGCTATTTGACGGATGACGCCCTTATTGAATGTACACCGGCTGAAATAGCCAAAATGTCCAGTCTCGTCACACCAACAGATGTAATTGCGATCTACGACATTCCTGAAATGAATTTTGAAAGAGGAATCGCAGCCCAAAATCTTGTACTTGCTCTTGATGCGATTCAAGATCCCGGCAATCTTGGAACTATCATCCGTGTGTCAGACTGGTTCGGCATCCGTGATATATTGTGTGCGACAGGGACAGTAGACTGTTTTAGTCCTAAAGTGATCCAGGCGACAATGGGTTCTATCTCAAGAGTCCGTCTGCATTACGGTGATCTGGCTGAAATGATAGCTCTTTCAGGAGCGAAAAATGTCTATGGCACTTTTCTTGACGGTGATAATATCACCCAAGCCCGTCTTTCATCATCCGGAATCATTGTCATAGGTAATGAAGGCAACGGAATCTCCAGTGAGATCGCCGGAGTGGTCACAGACAGACTGCTGATTCCCTCGTATCCTCTCGGCGAACCGACAGGAGAATCTCTGAACGCAGCCATCGCGACAGCGATCACTCTGGCGAAATTCCGTGGCATATAAATTCACACGTTTATTAAAAAGTTTCCATTCATGAAAGGTAATAAGACAGCATGGTTTTGCACGAGTTGCGGCGCCGAGTCATCAAAATGGCAGGGCAAATGCCCGGCATGTGGCGAATGGAACACAATGGTGGAAGAGCGCGTAGTGTCCGATGACAAGAAATCCCGCTCACTTACTCCATCGCGAATGAAGGCGCCCAGATCAAAACCTCAGCTTATCCATGAGATAGAGACGGCTGACGAACAGCGCATCAAAATGCCCAGCGCGGAACTGAACCGTGTGTTGGGAGGCGGATTAGTACCGGGTAGCTTGGTCCTTATCGGAGGTGAGCCGGGTATCGGCAAGTCAACACTGGTTTTGCAGAATATTCTTTCGATCCGCTCGCGGAAAATACTCTATGTGTCAGGCGAGGAGAGTGCCAAACAGCTTAAAATGCGAGCTGACAGAATAGGCCGTCCCAACGATAATGTATACATAGTCTGCGAGACATCGCTTGAAAGCATAAAGGATCATATTGAGGAAGTAGATCCGGGATTAGTTGTCGTTGACTCTATTCAGACGATCGCCTCCGATGCGATCGAATCCGTAGCCGGCAGCGTATCTCAGGTCCGTGAATGTGCTGCACAATTATTGAAATATGCTAAAGAGACATCAGTCCCGGTGCTCCTGATAGGGCATATAACCAAAGAGGGGAGTATTGCTGGGCCTAAAGTTTTGGAGCACATCGTTGATGCAGTGCTTCAGTTCGAAGGCGATCGTCAGAACATTTACCGGATTCTCAGGTCCATAAAGAACCGCTTCGGATCAACAGCCGAACTCGGAGTTTACGAAATGTGTCAACGCGGATTGCGGGAAGTGTCGAACCCATCGGAAATGTTCCTTTCACAAAGTGACGAGGATCTGTCAGGTATTTCAATCGGTGTCACGATGGAAGGCGTCAGGGCATTTCTGATTGAGGTTCAGGCTTTGGTCAGCACAGCAGCCTACGGAACACCGCAACGTTCAGTGACAGGTTTCGATTCAAAACGCATGAACATGCTTCTTGCCGTACTTGAAAAGAGGGTAGGATTTAAATTGGCAGCCAAAGATGTGTTTTTGAACATTGCCGGAGGCCTGAAAGTCAATGATCCGTCGCTTGATCTGGCAGTCATCTGTGCCATACTCTCGTCGAATGTCGATATTACTATCCCAAACAGGATCTGTATGGCAGGAGAAGTCGGACTTTCCGGAGAAGTCCGGCCTGTGAGCCGCATAGAACAACGCATACGCGAAGCTGAAAAATTAGGCATGGAAACAATCATTATACCGCGACATAATCTCAAGGGAATTGACACGTCCGGCCTGAATATCAAAATAATTGAAGTCGCAAAGGTCGAAGAGGCATTCAGGGCCCTGTTCGCATAAACAATTATAAAACAAGGGATACGTTATGCTTTTAACGTCCCGGCTAAATTCATGGAAATATGAAATTACAGAAGATATACTTAAGCATTGGCGCATTTTGCTGCGCGGCTGTTTTATCGGCTCAGTCGGTCGAACACATCAAATACGGAGATTTCTCAAACTGGATCACACGCCACATTCATGAGTCAGCTGTAATCGGCGGCAATGACAAAACTGTCTATGAAATAGGTCCCACCCAGACTATCAACGGAAACAAGCCTTATTCCAATCTCGGAGGTTCGCCTTGGGCTACAAGCAATGTTTATGCCAAGGTTTCAGGTGTGGTAAAGACTTCGAATGCCGTCTATCCGGCCGAACGTTCATCCAATAATAAATGTGCCAAACTGTGTACGCAGATCGAAAACGTAAAGGTACTCGGCCTGATCAACATGAATGTAATGGTGGCCGGATCGATGTTTTTGGGCGAAATGATCGAGCCCATCACATCTACAAAAAAACCGTATTCAAAGATGGAAATGGGAGTCCCGTTCACCAAGCGGCCAAAATCGCTTGTTTTTGATTACAAGATCGATATGCCGAATGTCAATTATCGCATAAAATCCACAGGTTTCAGTTCTAAGAAACAATTGCCGGGACATGATAATGCCGTTGTATTCGTCTTCCTGCAACGTCGGTGGGAAGATGCTCAGGGAAATCTCCATGCAAAGAGGGTGGCAACCGGTGGACAGCATTTCTCCAAGGGTACACCTTGGACAAACGGCTACCGGCTTCCTCTTGTATACGGAGATCTAAGTGCCAAGGGGACGGTGCCCGGATATCTGAAGTTGCGTACAGGCGAAGAACGCTATTATGCCCGCAATTCAAAGGGCAAAATGGTCCCCGTTACTGAAGAAGGCTGGGACGATACCTCGGCAGTGCCGACACATGTTGTCGTGATGTTTTCGGCCGGAAGCGGAGAACCTTATGTCGGGACCGAGGGGCTGACGATGTATGTCGACAATGTCGGCTTCGGATATTAAATTGTCTGTTTAGAGAAGCGCAGCAGATGTTTACATTCAAACAGTTTGAAATCGACGACTCGGCTTGTGCGATGAAAGTCGGCACAGACGGGGTCCTGCTGGGGAGCTGGACACATGTTGAAGATGTCTGTAATATAGTGGACGCTGGTTGTGGCTCCGGGCTGATCTCATTGATGATGGCCCAGCGTTCTGACGTCTCGCGAATTTTTGCAATTGACATAGATCCTTCAGCGATTAAATGCTGTCAGTCAAATGTCGATGCTTCTCCGTGGCCGTCCAGAATAGAAGTTATTCAAAATGATATAACCGAGGCATTCCCAGAGAGAGCATCTTCGCCATTGCTTATAATCTCCAATCCACCATTTTTTAATGAACCCCTCAAGTCTCCGGACGGTGGCCGCGCACTTGCCCGCCATGGAGAATCGTTTGGAATCGGGACATTGATCGAACTGGCATCTCGCCGGCTTAAAAGTAATGAAGATTCATTGGCATTTATCTCTCCGGCCAATCGACGTGATGAAATTGAGTGGCTTCTGTCATGTGCACGTCTCACGCCAAAACATGTGACCACGGTCTATTCTAAAGAGGGGAAAGATGCTCTGCGTATTCTGTGGCAGGTTATACCCGAAAAATTTGTTGACGGCCCCTGCAAGACTGACACTCTCTGCATCCGTAATCTAAACAATGAATATTCCGCTGAATACCAAAATTTGACATCTCCATTCTATCTTGACAAGTAATATTTTCCATGCAATATCAATCATTTCGGTTCAAACCAGCTGAACGATTTCTGTTTTTCTTTATAGCTCTCGTTGTCTGTGCATTGATCGGTTCACTCATTGTGGGCTTTGTCGTGCATAACGGTGTGACAACTAAGACACTTCGCATTGCAACAATCATTCAGGATTGTGTCATTTTCATTCTTCCGGCCATTATAACAGCAATAATGGTTTCGGCTATGCCGGCCCGGTTTCTGAAAATAGATACCGGATTCTCTTTCAGTCAGCTTCTGCTGGCTACGACCGCAATGCTTGTCTCGATTCCGGTAATGAACTGGATTGTAATGATGAATGACAGCCTGATGCTTCCCGACTGTCTCTCCGGCGTAGAAAGCTGGATGAGGGAGCATGAAGAAGAGGCCAGATCTTCTGTAAAGTTACTTTTAGGGAACAATACAATCGGATCGCTTATAACCGATCTGCTGATAGTCGGTGTGCTTGCCGGACTAAGTGAGGAAATCCTGTTCCGAGGGACATTGCAGCAACTGTTTTCATCGTCGGGAATAAACAGACATGTTGCTGTTTGGCTGACAGCAGTCATATTCAGCGCCATCCACATGCAATTTTTCGGTTTTGTTCCAAGACTTCTGTTGGGTGCCTATTTCGGCTATCTCCTTTGGTGGAGCGGGGCTCTATGGCTGCCTGCAATCATACACGCTCTAAATAATTCAATTGTAGTGTATTCAACATGGCTTCACGGAACTACTGCGGAGGGTGGGGGAGACAACGCTCTTGACAGTTGGGGCGTTGATTCTCCAACACTCATCATAGCTTCTGCAATACTGACGTTTTTTGTTGTGATGCGTTTAAAGAAAACCGGTAGCGCGACAAAACGACAAGAGAGCCTTGTTAAATAAACTTAAAAACGAGATCTTCGGTTGATTCCCTTCGAAAAAGAGATTAATTTTGACGACAAATAACGCAGATATATCTTAACCTAACCTTACGGAATACTCCACTCGTCGGTAAATGGCTCGAATCTCCATTACCGACGAATGTTTTTGTAAGGAAGAAAAGTTTTAACAAGACTGAAAATGGCAAGGAAAAAGAAAGATCTTCCGCTACTGAGCGGAATTGAAATAACAGATGTGGCCGCAGAAGGCAACTCTATTGCAAGAGTCGATGAAATGGTGGTATTCATACCGTTCGGAGCTCCCGGAGATATTGCTGATGTAAAGATAGACAGAAAAAAGCGCAGTTATGCGGAAGGTCATATCGAGCATCTGACTCAACCGTCTCCTATAAGAGTGAAACCTAAATGCGAGCATTTTACCATGTGCGGTGGATGCCGTTGGCAGCATTTGCCCTATGAATTCCAGCTCAGATGCAAACAGAAGCAGGTTGAAGACGCATTGCAGAGGATTGCGAAAATTCCCTTCCCCGAACTGACTCCGATTCTTGGTTCGGATGCTATCTGGGAATACCGCAACAAGATGGAATATACTTTCTCGAACAAGAAGTGGCTGACATTCGATCAGCTGCGTTCCGGGGAGGAATTTCCGGAACGACGTGCGGCCGGTTTCCACATTTCCGGTGCCTTTGACAAAGTGCTTGACATTAACAAATGTCACCTCCAGGATGATTTAGGAAACAGGCTCAGACTGTTTATAAAGAAATTCGGAATAGATCACGATTATTCGTTCTACGACCTCCGGGAACAGCACGGTCTGTTAAGAACGCTCATGATCCGAATTGCTTCTACTGGAGAAGTTATGGCTGTGATGGTTTTTGGGGAAGATGACCAGCCCAGAATAGAGCCCCTTCTCGACGCCGTAGCAAACGAATTTCCGGAGATCACATCGTTACTTTATGTCATAAACACAAAGGTTAACGATACTATTTCGGATCAGGAGATACTGCTATACCGAGGCAAAGAGTTTATCGAAGAGGAAATGGAGGGGCTGAAATTCAGAGTAGGGCCCAAATCTTTCTACCAGACAAATTCCCGTCAGGCCTATAGGTTATATAGCGTTGCCCGCGATTTTGCAAAACTAACCGGTGACGAACTTGTCTATGATTTGTATACCGGTACGGGAACGATTGCCTGCTTTGTTGCAAAAAATGCTCGGCATGTCATTGGGATTGAATATGTCCCTGAAGCTATTGAAGATGCCAAAGTCAATGCCGGCATAAACCAGCTTGGGAATACGGAATTTTATGCCGGGGACATGAAAAATGTGTTGACATCGGATTTTATTGATGTCCATGGGCATCCGGATGTAATGATCGTAGATCCTCCGAGAGCCGGAATGCATGAGGATGTGGTAAAGGTGATTCTGGAAGCGGCACCTAAGAGGATTGTATATGTAAGTTGCAATCCGGCAACACAGGCCCGTGACCTGGCATTGCTCCATGAAAAATATGACATCGAGGCCGTGCAGCCGGTCGATATGTTCCCGCACACCCAGCATGTGGAAAATGTCGTTGCATTGACCATAAGGCCTTAAAAAGAAAAGCGCCCGCTGCATCACGCAGTGGAGCGCTCGAAATTATAATCATCAATTCTAATTATCGGTATTCGTTTTCTCAAACTCATCTTCTGAATCCATCTCAGGCGCGCATAGCGCGAATGAGGTGGATTATCAGTCGGTGATAACTGCTGATTGATTAGGAATAGGGGAAATAGCGGTAATTGAATTCAGAAAAGGATAAGAAATGGTTATCATTCGATTAGATTAAGAAATAAATTCAGGCTGGGTAAAGTCATATTTAATATGCAGATGATAATTTAAAATCGTATGTGATAATATTTTTGATAAAGACGGTTTAAAAGATGTTTTTTTGATTTCTGAATACAAATTTAATGCCGTAAAAATAGATATGCAAATGACTTAACAAAAAAGAAGAGCATTTAACCAAGACACATCACAGACACTCTAAAAGTGCGCTATTTTTGCTAAAATAATGTTAATGATTTTTAGGGATCGTGATTCCTTGCATAATCGGGGGGATTTGTTTAACTTTGTCGTGGTTGATACTTTTAAATCTTCCTAATTCTTTACCATTCGCCGAAATCAATGTCTTCAATAAAGACAAATATAATCCTTAATGGCCTGAATACTATTACCGGAATCGTTTTTCCCGTCGTTACTTTTCCTTATGCGGCCAGAGTACTGTTACCGGAGGGGATAGGGACGATCAACTTCCTTAATTCCATAATCCTTTATATCATCTCACTGTCGACGCTCGGCATTCCTATGTATGCCGTCAAAGAAGTTGCCAAATTTCGTGACAATAAGGTCGCACGTGACCGCTTTACAATAGAAATATTGTTACTCAGCATTTCATTGTGCCTATGTGCTTATGTTGCCGTATTTTTATTGGCGGCATTTATTCCGCAGATTCATCAGGATCAGTTATTGTTTTATATTCTCAGTCTCTCCATTTTGTTTACTTCAATCGGGGCGGAATGGTTTTACCAAGGAATCGAGGACTTCAAATTTATAACTGTACGCGCTCTTATAATAAGAACTTTAGCAGCAGCTTCGCTGTTTATTTTTGTGAAAACGCCAGATGATCTTATAGCATATGGTATTATTACGGTGGGATCAACAGTTGGCAACCAAATAGTCAATTTTGTCCATCTCAGAAAGCATATTTCAGTCAGAACAATCAAATTGAAAGAAATACGTATATTACATCATCTTGTCCCTGCTTTCACCCTCTTTGTCCTGCTTCTGATTATAAGCCTTTATACACATCTCAATTCAATAATGCTGGGCTTCATTTCAGGAGAAGAATCTGTCGGTTTTTTCACAGCGGGTAATAAGATCTCCCATACAGCTCTTACGGTGATCACATCGATTGGCACTGTATTACTGCCTCGTTGTTCACATATGATTAAAACAGGTGATACTGAAGGATTTTCCAACGTTATAAACAAATCTCTCAATCTTATAAATGCTCTTGCCTTTCCGATAGCGACAGGATTAATGGTTTTAGCAACTCCTGTAACAATGATTTTCTGTGGCCCTGAATTTTCAGATTCAATACCGGTCTTATATATTACGGCTCCTGTGATATTATTTATCAGTCTCACAAATTTGACAAGCATCCAGATATTATATCCCATGGATAAAGTTAAAATTGTTATGATAAGCGTAAGTGCGAGCGCAGTTATTAATCTGATTATCAATATACTTCTTATCCCATCATATGGGGCAATCGGAGCTGCTGTCGCCACTTTTTTTGCGGAACTGGTGGTTTTATTGATTCAGATTGTATTAGGACGACATTACTATCCGTTCAAGGTCTCCTCAATAATCAATTGGAAAGTAGTCGGAGCTTCATTTATAATGTGTATTGCCGTTTATTCGTGTCTAATATTTGCAAAAACTTATATGACTCAATTAATTCTGGGCTTTTTTGTGGGTACTATTGTTTATGCTGCTGCATTATGGCTCTTCAAAGACAAAATAATTCTTGAAATAATTGGGTCGGTAAAATGTAAAATCACATCATTAATCTAAAGATCTCTATGACTAAGATTTTCCACCTATTAAAAACCTGATAATTACCGTCCAAATTTATATCTGCGTGTGGTATGAGGGGCGTATATTTTGCCCATAATCACTATTAAGAGCTACAAAACAAGTTAAAAAAAATTAAACGGAGATTAGTTACTGCCCATCCGAAACACGTTCAGTGTATTCCTTGACACTTTTATGCCAAAGAGCGAGGGCGCGTTGATCGGGTGGGGGCAACTCTGACTGATACTTTTCCACAGTCAAAGCAAAACGATCTGACACTTTACGACGGGCATTCAGCTGAGTGAGAATAAAGGGTATATCGGGCAGAGAAGAAGCGAGCAACTCATAATTAGCAAGCAAACGAGTATATAACAACATCCAATCAATATTCTTACATATTTCACGGAAATTCAAACGCCAATACTCATCACATCCATAATAATAATACAATAAGGGATCATATTGCCGGGCCGTTTTTTCAAATTCGACTCCGTACTCACGAAGAAGTCGATCACACAGAAGCTCTCCATCTATACACGTATAATTACCTGATTTACAAAGTTGTTTAATATCCTCTTGCAAAAGCGACAACGGAATGTATTCACGTGAATTAAACAGAGTTTCAGAAGCCATTTTTACAATAAGTAAATCCTTTCTAAATTGGACATAAGCTTCACGAAGCTGTTTAGAGATATATTTTGATAGAGGAGGCAGAATCTTATCACGAATATAAGAGGGAAGTGTAACGGGATAGACCTTACCATCTACGGGAATATTGATAGTAGGGAATTGGGGAGTCGAGCAAAGCTCCATAAAATCCTCATTGTTCACAATATGAGATCCGAGGCCACCATCTCGACGGGAAGCAGTCCAGAAGTTAGGATTACGGCCTAAAGCCTCATTCATGAAAGAATCCTTACCTACATACTTGGAAACATATTTAAAGGCACGACCTTGAACGGGTTCGTAACGGACAAAACCTTTTCCCCATGCTTTTTCAAGAATCTCAAAGAATTTAGGATATAATTCATATTTAAGCCAATCGAGACCGTATAAAATACCATGATAGTGAGGACGGCCTTTTAAAGATCCATACTCTGAAAAAACTACATGACGAAAATATGTGGGAAATCCGGCACGACCGAGATATAAGTGAAGACGATTCAAAAAACGCTTAACATCTGTCTGAGAGACACCACCAACGGGTAAATGTTCGTCGTTATAAGTCAAAGTAAAGAAAATAGGCGCACAGTCATGGCACATCTGTTCCAAGAGCATACGAACTCGAATAGCGGATTGCTTCGAAGCCTGACACTCCATGCACTTATTGCACGGAACGGGAATAAAGATTTTTGTAATTACACCATCCGGATCAATTGCAATATATCTTTCAAGAGTGTCGGGACCCAAGTCAAGAGAAGAAAAAGGAGGGAGATTGACAGGATAATAAGTGCCATTACCCAAATAGCGTTGAGTAAGAATCTTTCCATTGATTGAAATAGCCTGGAACTCATGACGATGTTGTGAATAAGCGGGGTTTAGAATTATTGTAGGGTTTAAACACATAACGGTATTTTTTGAGTTTTATTACTTGCTTCAAAGAAGTAATCAAGAAGCGATAAAGAAGTAAATTTTTCCGTCAACTGACACACTGTGTCATTGACTACGTTTAAGTCAAGCAAAGGGGAGGAAGGGCGTGGGGCCCTTCCTAACCCATTACTTAAAACCAATCTTCGGAGGTTTACCTCCAAAAGACTTTGCAAAAACAGAAATACCCAAGAGAGCAGCCCCAATAGCACCAATTGCATCGATACCAGTAGAAATAGTACCATTTTTCAATGCAGCAAGATTATCCTGAATAATACGTTCATCCCAAGTCTCAGAAAGGCCATAATTAAATTGAGCTTGGTAACCATTCCACATAAGACCAAACTTACGCCAGACAGACTCATTATGCTCATCAATATAAGGATTAATCCCTTTTTCTTTCAACTGAGACTTAAAATAAAGATCCATTGCAATGGACTGAGCCTCTTTATAAGACAAATGAGCTTTAGCATTATTCAAACCAATGCGAGAAAGAGCCTCTTGATAATTAATCTTAAATTGTTCAGAATCAAGATACATACGGAAAATCTTATCAAGATTATCAACCTGCATACTTTGAACTTCAGATCGAAGCTTATTCATAGTCTCATTAAGAACACCTACATTAGTAGAGATCTCAATAGACTGATAATAAAGCTTTAACTCATCAGCACGTGTCCAATCAATTCTAACTTTACCAAGATCTATATTAACATTATTCATTCGGATATAACCATCCAAAAGCATAGGCTGAAACTCATTAAAAGACAAAATACCAGCAGTTTCAGCATCTTTTTTACCAGTATCAGCATCCAAATTGTCAGCCTGATGCTCAACCAATCGAGTCTGAGCCTGAGTTAAAGCAACATTAGCAGCTCGCTGCTGCATGTCAACAGCTGCAATAGGGGAAGTTCCGGAGGCTTGGCTACCACTGGGAGACTGAGCAGCAATAGAAGAAGTACCATTACCATACATAAGATCCGGATTTAATCCGGCTTCCATAAATCGCCGCATCTGCGCTTTCGGGGAATTATACTCATTTGTACGATTAAACATCTGAAGCTGAAAATCGCGGTTTTTCTGCGCTTCCTGAGCATTAAATTGATTCTGCATCTGCATAATCTCTTTATTTTGCTCATTAGGATCAGAACCAAAAAGACCGTCGATCAATTTAGATCCGGCAGAACCAATAAGGCCTCCGGCAACGCCTGAAAGGGCGCCGCCGAGGCCTGAAACAAATTTTTCACCGAATTTAGACATAATCAATCATATAAAAGTTTATCCTTTTTATGAGCGTCGATAATTTTGGCTTTAGCATCCTTAGAGGCGTTCCAGACGTCATTGACATCGACACCACGACGCTCTTCTATCGGAATATCAAACGAAGGATTTAAAGTGCCATCAATGAATTGATCAGCGGATTGAACAGAAATAGGAATGCCTTTTTCAGCCATTTTAGCCATCTGGGCAGGAGTGAAAGCAAGTCCGGGGGTTGTTTTAACATGGCCGTTGTCTATTACATGACAAGTACGGGCGCGCATGGATTGTTTGATACGAGAATACATAAGAAAGAAATAAAATGAGAAATTTTAAAAATGGATGACGCCAGGTGAAACCAAGCCTGACGCCATCCGGAGAGAGCGCTCAGGCCGCGCGGGCCAAGGTGTTTATGGGGGCCTTATCTACGAACGGCCAATTGGTCGGTGTGCTTCGCACGGATTTTATTTGCGCTATGCGCGCAGCAAATATCCTCAGGCCGGATCGGCCGCTCGCTACCGCGTATTGATATTACTCAAGACGAGGAATGCCAAAACGAGGTATAGGACGCTTCGAAGAAACATTGAAATAGATCTGACCAATGATTTTATCAACGAGAACCATTTCGCCAGTGTCAGGATCAGGCACACGTTGAACAGTAAATACATCATTGAGGTGAGTAGGATCTATAACAGTGAAAGAGGGCCCAAGTTCAGGTTTAGAATCAAATACGCGGTTCATGACGAAATTACGGAGCGTCTTACGGAATTGTCCGTGTACTTCATCAGTTCGTTGCATATAATCATACCATGGACGTTGATAGCCAAAAACATCCTTTTCAATATCGGAATTGGGGTCCTGAACCATCTGAATAGGACACACTTCACGGGCGGGAATCGGCTGCAAACCGATATGACCGAATTCGGGCGAGAAATAATCAAGTGAGTCAGTTTTCCAAAAGTGCTTAGGCATTAACTGAGAATAGTTCGGAACGGGGACAACCGAAATAAGACCGATGATAAAGCCATGTTCATCACAATACTGAGTAACGGGATGTTTGGAAGATCCGGAACCGTAAAGCTGTCCGGCATAAGATCCGAGCGGGTTATCCTGAGAATCCTGCGAGGTCTGAGTAACAGTCGTAGGCATAATGTCGATAGAGGCACCGCCAATAAATTCAGGCATAAGAAGCTCATCAAAACGGATGTCAACATCATAATGAGCTTTAATCTGATCCTTATACTTGAACCCCTTACGGATATTGGTTTCCAACCAACGCTGAAACGCATTTACATTGCGGAAATCATTGATCGAAATACCAGAAGAAGCATAGTTAACAAGAGAACGCATGACGGTATTAGGCAACGTTTCAGAAACGTCCATACCTACAATTGTGTCTGCATCATCGGCAGTTTTAGCCATAACTTTATAAACCTGACCGGATTCGGGGTCCTGAATAGACATTTCACCCAGAGAAGAAATACCGACAAGGGGAGCGGGCCCCATCTGGGGAGTGGGGACAGCAGTAGTGAGAAAGTCCTGCTCCCAATTACGATAATGTAACTTATAAACGTTGGTGTCTTCACCTCCAGCAGTGGTAGGGAGATACTTATTGTATTGCACTTCACCGTTAAGGACGTAAGGATTATTACGTTCATCACGATAAAATGAATTATAAATCATCTCATAGGCTCGGAAAAGATAAGCCTTAATAGGTTTTTCCTCCCAAGGTAAAGAAATATTTTCATCAATAGCGTCATAAACGGGAACAGACTCCTCAAGAGAAGATGTAACAGTAACGCCGGAAGAATCGAAAGAACAAAAAGCATTAGCCGTAGACTGCATTACATAAGTAATGCCAATAAACATGACAAATTCTTTAGCAATCGTCTCAAGATCCTCAAAAGACGTTATCTCAATAGTCCATTCACTATCAGAAACGGGAGACATAACAACATCGACAGAAACACCGGGAGAAATAGTAAGCTCTCCATTAAAACTACCGCGAGAAGCGACACAGGGACCATCCATATAGAAGTTATTAGACGAGTGGTCAATGTCCGGCCGAGTGAAGAACGCAATAGTAGGATGAAAAACATGAGGTTTGCCAAGATCAGTTTTAACCGTAAAGGTCAATTTACGAGCGACAGAACCCTCAAGATTATAAAGAGAACCCATGAAAACACTACTACCAGCAGAATAAGAAGCAGTACCGGAAAAAGACGGAGAAACGACAACAGAGTCTGAGACCGGAACGGAAATATTACTAATACCATCAAGAGATAAACCCGGTACAAATATAGGCTTATTGTCAACATCACTTAAAAGGACTCCATGTCCAAAACTAGTAGGAGTAACTAACGAAGATCCATAATCACCGACAAGAGTCGTAGGCACACCGAGATAATCGCCGAGAGAACCGGTAGCAAACATATCTTTATTACGGGCATTCTGAGGAGAAATAAAAGGAGGCACAGTCTGTTTAGAGTTAGTACCGTAAGACTTCATCCCGTAATGATCCATCCAATCATCATAGAGGGCACGGTTACGTACATAAAAATAATGTATATCAGCGCGCATACGAGTCTGAAGAGGGAATGCGGTAGGCATAAAACGAAGACCGAAAGTAGTATCGATCTTAAAATGATCACCGGGAAGAACTTCACCGACAAAGCAAGGATAAATGCCTCCAAAATTGAAGGTCATATTATTCTGATAGGAAAGATCAAAGGTATTACGACCAACTTTATTATTTGGTCCGCCATCTTTTCCAAATGGATTTGCCATAATACAAATATTTACAGATTAGACAATGAATCAGCTCCAAGGCAACCAAGAAGAGCCGAAGCGATAGCAATAACAAATTCAAGGACTTTTCGAAACACACTTTTTTTCATAATGCAACGTGAATAAATGTTTTGTAATCAATTAACTCCACGTGAGGGAGTTCAGATAAAATATTAAATAACGTCTGATGATAACCGGGAGCAGTGGAAACATCGGCAGCGCGTCCGGTCAAATGATAGGAAGTGGGAACACCTCCGACAAGACGGTTGAGAGCCTGAGAGCGATAACCGGAAGACACGTAAATAGGTCGACCGAGATCACGTCGGGCGGGATCAAGTACACGGGTCACAAGGTTGCAAATATTGGCATAGATAGGACCGGAGGGATTAAGAGTCAAGCCATGTTTTACAGCCGTGGGAGAAGTCAAAAACTCTTGAAGAGTAAAGTACGTGCCTATTTTTTCGGGAAGAGTGCCGGAAAGGGTTTCAACCTGGGCAATAACATCCTGAATAATAGAGCGAACACCAGGGGACAAGTCATCATCCATCAACTTATGAAGTGTGGAAGAGATCTTTGTCAATGCGAAAATCTGTTGTTTACTTAGAGACATGGCGAAGTTCTGTCAAGCGAAATTCAACATCCTTTAAAATCTTATTATACTCAGTACGAGCAATAGGACCCAAAACATGTCCATAATCTCGAAGAAGATTAGAAACACGAGATCTTAAAGCCTTAAGATTTTCAATCATTAGATCACGATCACCTGAGAAACAAGGGACAAGAGTCCTCTCAAATTTAGTTTTCTTAGCCATAGCAATTATTTTTAAATGACAATGCAAAGGTAATGCCACTTTTGCTCATAATCACTATTATGTTAAATAGATGCACGCGGAGTTTTTATTTTGTGATGTGTCTACTCTATCGTGGATTCCGAATGGACCGAATTTCCGCGTGATTTTTTGTCTATTTGTTTGTCAGGCCAATTGCAAAAAGAAATAAGCTTACTCGCGGTGACCGGCAAGCCTATTTCTTTTTGGCTAAAAGTTTTTTGAGCTTGGCCGGTGTGAGCGTTTCCGGATATTCAGTAAAATTCAAGCGCAATGTACAGCCTTCTCGATAGCGGCTGCACCCGAATGCGGTGTTTCCTTTTATCAGATTTCCCTGTTTGCACAACGGGCATTCAATCTGCTCAAATTTGCGTACACTTGGTGTACGTGGTTTGCGAGGTTTTCCATCATCCGCGGCTTTTTCCATCTCACCTGAATCATCACCCGATTTGCCTTTTCCGGCACTTGCTTCTATTTGGATTTTGGGCCGCGCGTTGTCGCTTAAGACGCTGATAACGATCTGATTTATCAATGCTTTAAGTTCATCAATAAATTCTGTTGCCGAATATTCCCCACGTTCAATCCGACGTAACTTATTTTCCCACAAGCCAGTAAGCTTAGCACTTTTTAGCAATTCCTCATTGATAGTTTCAATCAGGTCAATTCCGGCTTGAGATGCCATTATCGACTTTCGGTTGCGATATATGTATTTTCGTTTGAACAAAGTCTCGATTATAGCGGCACGGGTTGACGGTCGTCCTATTCCGTTTTCTTTCATTGCTTCGCGCAGAGCTTCATCATCAACAGTTTTACCGGCCGACTCCATGGCGCGCAATAATGTACCTTCAGTATAATATTTCGGAGGCTGAGTAGTTTTCTGTTGCAGAGCCGGCTCGTGCGGGCCGCTCTCCCCTACTCTGAATTCCGGTAAAATACGGTCGTCCGAAGAATCGTCTTTTGATTCTTCGACCTGAGTGCCCTCATACAATTTTCGCCATCCTGCATCTTCGATAACTTTTCCAGTTGCCTTAAATCCATGTTTTCCAACGGTTGCGCTGACCGTAGTACTCAGAAAACGGCAGTCAGGATAAAATGCAGCGATAAAGCGAAGTGCTATCAAGTGATACAGCTGTCGCTCATTGCCGATCAATACTGCGGGCGACTGCCCTGTGGGAATAATCGCATGGTGATCTGTTACTTTGGAGTTGTCAAACACTTTCTTGCTCTTTGGCAATTTTGATGACAGCAACGATTCCGTCAGAACACTATATGGTGTCATATTTCGCAAGATACCAGGCACTTTAGGATAAATATCTTCGGACAGATATGTGGTGTCGACACGCGGATATGTAGTGACCTTTTTTTCGTAGAGTGACTGAATCAGACGAAGGGTTTCATCTGCTGTCCATCCCCATTTTTTATTGCATTCAACCTGAAGAGATGTAAGGTCGAAGAGCCGAGGAGGTGCCTCACGCCCCTTTTTCTCCTGAATATCATTGATAATCAACGGAAGTTCTCTGATCTCCTGCAATGTAGCAGAGGCTTCATCAGGCGAATGAAAGCGTCCGGCGGTAGCGTTGAACGTAGCCCCACGATAGATCGTCTTGAGTTCCCAATAATCTTCCGGTTTGAAGTTCTGAATTTCGAAATGGCGTTGAACAATCAGAGCTAATGTAGGAGTCTGGACACGTCCGATCGATAGTACATTGCCCGGAGAAGAATATTTCAGAGAATAGAGACGAGTTCCGTTCATGCCAAGCAGCCAGTCGCCGATTGCTCTTGACAGACCGGCATGGTATAGATTGTTGAAATCCGACTCCGGTTTAAGATTGGAGAATCCCTCACGGATAGCATCATCCGTCAGCGAAGAGATCCACAACCGCTTGACCGGACATTTGATCGAGGCTTTCTGCATCACCCAACGCTGGATCAGTTCGCCTTCCTGCCCTGCATCACCGCAGTTGATGACTTCGTCAGCTTCGGCGATAAGATTTTCAATAACGCGGAACTGGCGTTCGATGCCGGCGTCGTTTATCACTTTGATTCCGAAGCGTGCAGGGATCATAGGAAGCATTCCGAGTGACCATCTCTTCCATCTTTCCTCATAATCGCCGGGTTCTTTGAGGGTACACAAATGGCCGAAGGTCCAGGTCACCTTATAGTTCCCTCCTTCAAAGTATCCCTCACGGCGAATATTGGCGCCGAGGATAGCGGCTATGTCTTTTGCTACACTTGGTTTCTCAGTAATACAAAGTATCATTTATGATGCGATGCTCTCTTCTTGACGGTGGTTGTGGACGGTCCATGTACTGTCATGAAAAGAAACTGGAACTCATCGGTATTTTTCAATACGGGGAAGTCAATTTCAACCGGAATCTGTCCGTCATCCTCCCACTGGAAATAGCGTTGAAAATCCACTCCGTCAATATCGGTAGATGTCACAGCAGATCCTGTGTCAGTAAGGCTTACTCCATCAATCCGGTTTGAGGTGTGAGGTCTGCCGACAAGTTTGCCGTAAACACGTGTAAGATCCGCGCGGTAGTCAATGCTATCCACTCGGAATGACAACGTATTATCCGATGCCGAATCGTAATTCCTGACAATTTTAGCTTCTGAAAAAAAGCTCATGGCAGCCATGAGTGCCACCGGAAGAATGAATCTTTTCATGATGAATGGTAGTGCAAATTTAATGAGAATTATTTGTTCTGACAACCGTTTCCTCTATCTTAGTCACCTGTAAGGTATGTCTGCAAACAGCGGATCGTAGGATTGATCGAAATGATTTTCCCCTGAGGATTAATAAGATAAGATGAAAAGCCATGATTAAGACGATAGTCTGCCGCAAGATTTTTCATTTTCGCATCTGTTATATGAAACTGAGTACTTGACACCAGATTGTCTTTCCTAACGACTTCCTTGAAAAATCCGGGATCGGCATCGGTATTGACTGAAAGTATGGTAAACGGTTTGTTATAAGTTTTGCCTCTGAAATAGCGGTCATACTCGCCGGCGGCTATGCGGGAGACAGCATTTTCACTATCCCAAAAGTTGACAAGGACATATTTACCTCTTAATTGGCTCAACGAGACTTCGACCGAATCATTGGCAAGCAATTCTATTTCAGGAGCTGTAAAACCTGTCTCAGCCTTTATAACACGCTCCGAGTAAGCGGATATAAGCAAAACTATCGCTGCAAAAAAGGCTATATAACTAAGAATCTTTTTCATAAAAAGAGTTTGAATGTCCTTAATTATAAAGACAATTCAAACTCTCAAAAGTTTTCGTGCAGTCTGAAAGATCAGAACGGATAGCCGATGGCAAGATGGAAAGCCAATGATTTTTTGAAGGATTCCATATTGTAGTAGCCTCGCTTGCCAGTGTCATAGGGAGCATGTATTCCAATACCGAGATCGCCTCGTATGACGAGCATCGAAATGTCAAATCTAAGCCCGACACCTGTGCCAAGAGCGAGATCCTTGAAAAAGGTTTTTGCATGCAATTGACCGCCGGGACGAGAAGCTTCCTTTTTTAATGTCCACACATTTCCTGCATCAAGGAAAAGGGCGCCGTGAAGCGGGCCGAGAATCGGAAACCTATATTCAGTATTGGCTATAAATGTAAAGGTCCCTGTCTGGTCAAAATAACCGTTGACCTGATCAGCGGGAGCGCGGTAGGAACCGGGGCCGATTGATCGGACAGTAAAAGCACGGACTGAATTGGCTCCTCCACAGTAAAACTGTTCGCTGTACGGTACCTGAGAAGAATTTCCGTAGGCATGAGCCGCACCGGACCCCAGACGGCTGACAAGCCAGTGATTGCCGCCGAGCCGTCGGCCATAGACAATCTGCGCATAACCCTTCACAAATTGTGAGAATGGGGTTCTGAATAGCGTCTTCTCCCCTTTTTTGCCACATAGCTCATAGATAGACCAGAAAATATTGCCGGCCTCCTGCACACTGACCTGAATATTGAACGTATGGTTACGCAATGTTCTGTCATAGACAAAACTATAAGACATCTGTGGTATGTACTGACTTTGGAAACTCAGCGCAATCGCCGGATTGGCATTCATAATGGAGTCAAATACCGGGGTAGTATGCTGCAATTTGTTGTATGTCAACTTAAAGGGGGTGAAAGTATTTGATATGTATTTGGAAGACTGCCAGTCATACGAAATTCCGGCATTGAACTGGCTGAGCTTGAAATAATGAGGCCTGTTCAACAGATCGGCGCCCAATGTGATCCTCGTCCAGTTCACTTCCCTTCGGGATCGCGGGATGAAACGAGGAGCAATCAGTCTTGGGAAAGCCAGCGTACCGTTCAGCCCGATTTCATAGGAATTGAATACGGAATTATGTTTACCGGAACCGGTTTGCCATTCATAAGCACCTGTCAATGACACCGTGAGAAGTTCTCCTCCACCGAAAAGATTACGGTTTGTCAGTCCAAGAGTCAGACCGGGGCCAAGATAAGAATTAGATTTTGACGAAACATTGGCTTCAACAGATGCTTCAAGAGGCTTGTCGTAAGTACATTCGATCACTACGTCAAGCAATCTGTCTTCTCTGTGCAATGTATCGGGGATTACATTAATATTGATATTGTTGAAAATACCGAGACGCGCCAGTCTTGTTTGTGTAATATTCATCTGGCGCACTGAAAAAGTACGTCCCTGCCTGAACACAATGCACGATGGTATCAGCCCGTCGCGAAGTCTTGACGGCAGATAACGGATCAAAGTCCCTTTATCTGTTCTCGTAGTGTCGGCAGTTCCTCCCCCCTTGTTACGGTATATAAAAGTAGTGATCTCACCTGTTCGATAGCGGCTGAGAGCCATCGCCGGAGTATTGTCAGCGATATCGAGTTTCAGGGCTATGTTACCGCGGTTGATAGTGCTGTCAGCAAGATACTGTATATAGTCCGGACGGAAAAAGTAATAGCCGCGGTTGCGGACCGCATTGGCTATATCAACACGTAAAGCCGCGAGTGAGTCGGTGGAATAACGGGAACCGATCTGGAGATATTTCGATCTTTTGGCAACAGAATCAATCAAATGATTCAGATGAAGAGTGTCAGGCAGTAATATGATCGAATCCAGCAAATATGGCTTCCCGGCTTCAATCCGGTAAAGAATTGAAGCTTTCTTCTTATTGCGCTTCTGGATGAGTTCATACGAAGAAGCACCTGAGAAATAGCCGTTGTTGTCAAGAATCTGATCAAGCATGTGCACTCTGACCTCAGGACGCACATCGCTGACTAACACCGGCTCTGCAGCCAATTTGTTGTAAATCCAGTGCTTCAGTCCCTTCGGAGGATTAGGCCAGTTATTATAGACCCATAAGCCGAGCGGAAAAGGATAACGGACAGAAGCCGATCCCAAAAGAGAGTTGTTCGGCTTAACAGAAACAGCCTCCGTTAGCGACGACCGGACATCATTAGGGAATTTTTTCTCCTCTGGAGAAGATATTTCCACCCCTTTAAGTCCCGTGTAAAGGATGTCATCCTTGCCAAGCCGTTTGGTTGTCGAGCAGCCTGACAGCAGCAGGCATGTAATCGACATGCAGATGATTGTCTTTTTCAAAGCTGTTAGTTTTTTAATTGTTGTCATAAACTGTCAGTCACGTCTTATCCCGAAGAGTTCCCAAAGCGAATTCAGCTTCTTTTTCAGCACAAAACCGACGCCGGTCTGAGTGATCTCCCCTTCCAGAATACTTTCATATCCTGTATGTC
The DNA here is from genome assembly GCA_900544535.1 of uncultured Bacteroidales bacterium. Taxonomy (GTDB): domain Bacteria; phylum Bacteroidota; class Bacteroidia; order Bacteroidales; family Muribaculaceae; genus Duncaniella. Next base: position 149,933 of record UQVH01000002.1, read on the forward strand.
GGAATATCTTTATGTACATCGATCCCGACTGGTTGAGCAGGTACTCAAACGATATGTCATTGATGAGATTCTGAGAGAAATTCTCGTCAGCATCAGCATCAGTCGAATAATTGCCCCCGACAACGATTTTGAATCTGTCGTTAAAGAATGATTTGCTCACACGATAACTGTATGATGTCGTGGTTGATGTTGAGCCGGAATAAGTTTTGTCATACTGGTCTATGCCGAATGAGATGTCAACGCCACGGATATTGCTGGCCGCCCACGAGTTAAGCTTAGATGTCAGGAACGAATACAGCTGGTTGCCGGACAGATTGGCATTGCCCTTTGTACCGGCGCCCGTATAGACGTTGTAAAGGAGCAGGTTCATAGCCTGATTTGCCCGTTGCTCAGCCGACATTGAGGCGAGTTCGTTCTGAACAGTTATATCGTCATTTGTCGCAAGATCGAAAGCGACATTCATATTATCAAGGGAATTTGTCACTGACAGAATCACATCGAAATTGATCAGACGTGAATTCTGTCCGTCCTGAGTCACATTAGCTTTCATGACGTCCACAGCATGAATGTTCAGAATAGGATTCATCACGTCTCCGTTGAACGATATATATGATCCCTCCTGAAATTCAAATTGTTTCTCGCTCATGAAAGGCGGAGTATAACGGACAAAACCACTGTTGATATTGATGCGTCCGGTCATTCTGTCGCCATTGAGTTCTGACATTGTAAATACGACATCTCCTTCAGGCTGCAGATTAATTTTATTTGATCCGTTGGATGACAGATCCACGTTGATTGTAGCTCCGCGATCAAGATGGAGAGCTGCCTCAAGTGCAAGCGCCATAGAATTTACAGTCAGTGAATCTGCCGTGGTCATATTGGTCGTGTCATTGAACTGTACGAAATGCACCATATCCTCGGTATTTTGTGCCGAAAGTGTTTCAGCGCTCTCTGTCATCACATATGTCACATTTGTCTGAGGCAGAACCCGAAGATCGGCATCGATATTCAGAAAGCGCATGTTGCCTTTAGCAGTGGCATCTATATCCAGAAATGCCTTGCCGTAGACATCCGCACCACGCGCTCTCTGACTGTTGACCACCTGTATATTGGATGCTTTAAGCCACAGATCCAAGCCCAGATTGGCAAGATTGCGGGCGTTGACAGTACCGTTGACATACAATGGATTCGCGTTGCATCCCTTGATAGCGAAATTGCCGAAAGTGATGATACCGCTGTCTACCGGAATTTTCTCCTCCGAAAAACTAAAAGTAGTGCCAAGCATCTTTACTTTGACTGTCGTTGTGTCGAAATCAATAAATCCGTTGAAAACAGGTTTGCTCATATCGCCGGTGATTTTCATCTCTCCGTTAAGCATACCATTAACTGTCGCCATTCCTTGCGGAATGAACGGATTGACGACTCTCAAGGGAAATTTGATCATACGGAAATCCAACAGGAACGGCGTCCCGGATGTAGAATCGTTCAATACCCCTTGCGCCGTGACAGTCTTGACAGAGTCGACCATCAGACTGACATCAGCCATCAGTTTTCCGCTCTTGGTATTGGCGACATCGACGTCAAGATCAAACGTTCCGACTCTTTCACGTCCATAAAACAGGTCGTTCAGCCCGACGGAACCTTTGCCTGTAAGGACTCCGTTGTCATAGCGGAAACGCATGTCCGCATTGAGATCGCCTTTGACGGGTGGCGCAAACGGATTAATCGACAACCAGTCCTGAAGATGGACTTGTGAAATCTGGAGTACGAGATCTTCCTGAACCGCATCCTCGCCATGGCTATGGCCGATAGAGTCGGCTCCTGCCGGGACTTCAGTGAAAAGTTTGATGAAACTCTTTTCGCCCATAAGCTCAAGATCTGCGTCCAGATGTTTATTTGCGAGATTGAAACTGATATAGTTGTTTTTGTTGAGAGTCCACGGCTTGTAAGCGATCGTTGGTTTCAGGGGCACAAATCGTACACTTACGACGCTGTCTTCAATCATGGCCGACAAGCCGATGTTAAAGCCTTTCTCACCTTTTATATTTGTCTGATTCATATAGGCTGTCAGCCGGTTGATACCGGCAAATCCGTTTAATGTCACATGAGCGAAGTCGTCAAACGTACCGGGGCGGTTGTTTATGGTCGCATGATAAATCAGATAGTCCCCATGCTGGATTGCATTCAGCGATATAGAATCCAGCTTAGTGCTTCCAGTCGAAAATTCGGTTATAAATGTACTGAATGACAGGACGCTGTCGTTATGTACACCAGCGTTCAGATGGCTAAACTCGGTTTTTGCACTTTCACGGAGGTATGATGACGCGACATTATCGTGCCCCATATCAAGCAGCATATCGAAATGCGGGAATATCGAATGGAGTCTGTCGACATTGACACGCATACTGTCGAGCTGTTGTGTCACCTCGCTCATTCCTGCGGTCAGACCGTTGATAAATGTAAATAGCGAAACCGAGGAATTCAGACTCAGATTCAAATCGCCGTTTACAAGGGCGGCATTCAACAGTGAATCTGACGAATTCAGATCAAGGGCGATTGGTTTGGGCGATACTATATCGAGGCCGGGCAAATTCCAGGTCAGATGAGATATGTCAGCGGTCGCATCAATCGCCTGTGTATTAAGATTGAAATATCCCTTTGATCCGAGATCGAGAGTGCCACGATTAAGTGAATCCGAAAGCCCCAGAGCCATAAGGTTGAGATTCCGGACATCTGAATTCAAATCCCAGCGGACGGTGTCACCGTCAAGACGAGCGTCAAAACGTACAGTCGCGTCAGCATTAAAATTAGAGCTCTCAAGTATTCCGGTAGCATTCCCGTCATGCAAAGACGCATCTAAAGCAATATCCTTGTATACAGCTTTATTGTACTCGATTTCATGAACTTTTATGTTGGCGTCGACGAAAGAACTGTTATTCATGGGATTATATCCTTTCCCGTCAACACTCAGCGAGCCTGTGACGCGGCCTATGCCGAGTTCGGGCATAAAGGCATCAACCGGGAAGTTGTTGATGTAAAACGTCAGATCGTAACCCTCTGACCTGCCGTTCCAATTGCCGTTGCCGGCAAGGCGCCCGTTGTCAGTTGTCAGATCGACATAACCTGAGACAAGGTTCGGTTGATAGTTTACAGTACCGCTGATACCGAGAGTAGGCACCCTCTTTATCGGGAGAAATGCAAATTGCCTGTCAGTAATAGTTGCAAGATTTCCTTCGACAGAAAGTTCGCCTCCGATTTTGTCGGAACTAAACGGATTGTCGATTTCTCCTTCGAGAGCCACATGTGCCACCGGATTCATCCTCACATCCAGATTGTAGACATTCAGGCGACCTGACGTCCCGTCTATATCGGCAGACAGAGCTATCGGAGTCAACGGCTTCAATGTGCCGGCAAGATCAGGCATGACTTTGGATATTTCCTTGGGATCAATCCGTCCTGAGGCTTTAAGCATAAGCGGCAGATTGGGGTCGGTCATTAGATCTCCCATTCCAATTCCGGCATCAAATCGCAGTGAAGAACCCGGAGTTTCGATTGAAAACCCGGATACAGCCATTGAATTTTGATCCATCGAGAAAGTTCCGTCTGCCAATATCTGCAGTCCGCAGAAATCATCGATTTTAAATTTTTTCAACGGGACATGGATAGATGTTCCCTGATTGAAAAATGAATTAACCTCAATAGCTACCCCGGCCACATTAATATATTCCGGTGAGAAGCCTGAGACAGGAAGCGCACCTTTTTGTGCATAGAGTCCTCTCTGAGCGGTCAGCGTAATGGTATCGGCAGAAATCGTCCACATCTCACTGTCCGATGAATTATCCGCGCCAGCTTTTTCAACCACGGTGTTATTTTGAGTCTCGGCAATTTCAGGATAAATATAGGAAGCAGCGACACTGTCGACCTTAAGACTGCGCCCATATATTTTTTTCATTCCCATATCAACCGTTGCATCCGATAGTGACATCAGCTTTACATCACATCCTAAGGAATCAATCGTCGGAAGCATTTCCATCGAATAACTGAGATCCCGCAGATTGATCATCCCGGCTTTTATGATCATAGGTTTTGATGGCGTTGTATCCGGCGGTGTGAAAGTGGAATCAGAAAGAATCCGTAGTTTTACCCGTACGCCGTCAATATCGGCACGAGATAAAGCTATATCCCCCTTCTTGAGATCTATATCGGTGTCAGTAATGTCTGCTTTAGAGATATTGGCCCTTAGCCATATAATTGAATCGCTATTGCCCAACTGGTAAAAGCTATTTTCAAGCGATGCCCCGCCGACTTCTATCCGGCCGGTAAAAAGAGGCTTCAGTTTGACATTCACAGCGATAAGGCCGGATGTCAGCATCGTATCACCGTTGGCCTGAATGACAGTTGTGTTCTCAACTTTAAGGCGCAACGGAAACCCAAGACGCAATTTGCCGATCTCGACTTTCATCCCGGTTGACTTTGCCACTTGCTCGGTCGCAATCCCGACAGCAAAATCCTGAACGAAGGGCACATAAAGCAGAACTGGTATGAGCATCAATAAGATCAGACTGCCCAATACCGTCCACAGAAATGCTTTAAGGAGTTTTTTACCAATCGTATGACTCAAGGCGCACTAAAATTAAAATGTTAAACAATCTGCTATATAAACCACAAATGTACAACAATTGTTTTAAAAATCCTTTAGAAAGTTAAATGTCCGGGATATGCCGAAGAATACATAGCAAAAAGCACTTAAAAGTCAAAAAATTGCATCGTATAGTATTTTTTTGGTATTTTTGCAGAAATTATTTGAAAATGAAAAATCTCATCTTACGCGCAATAACAGGAGCGATTTACGTCACCCTGATCTGTTTTTCAGTCTTGACCGGCGGTTGGTGCTATATCATCTTCTTCGCCATAATCACCCTATTGGCCTTACAGGAATTCTATAATCTCTGTAACTCATCGACCGGAGGAGAAAACATCACGACTCTAATCGTGGATGTGACAGGCGGTGTGATATTGTGTGTCGGACTTGGTTGTGTCAATCTCGCACTTCTTTCACCTTTTACAAAAGCGGTTCTCGGCGGCACATTTTTTACCCTCTATATGCTCTATCTGATTGTACGCCTTGTAATTCAGTTGTATAATCATGAAAATTCGCCATTGACAAATCTGGCCTATTCTTATATGGGACAGATGTATATTGCATTGCCTCTCGGCATCATGTCAATGTTCTATACTTTTCCCGGTGGAAAATTCCTTTTGCTTGCAACATTTATAATGATCTGGCTCAATGACACCGGTGCTTTCTGTGTCGGTTCTCTCATTGGTAAACACAGACTTTTTCCGCGGATCTCACCTAAAAAATCGTGGGAAGGATTTGTCGGTGGCATTGTCTTTGCCATCGGAGCCGCATTCCTTTTCAAATTCGGTTTTCCACAATATTTCGAGGCGATCTCTCTGATCGGTCTTTGCGGACTTGGGGCTGTTGTCGGTGCATTTGCGACTTGGGGTGATCTCGCGGAATCACTCATAAAGCGGACTTTAGGGGTAAAAGATTCCGGGACAATATTGCCCGGTCACGGTGGAATACTGGACCGTATCGACTCGTTGCTGTTAGTCATACCGTCCACGGTCCTTTACCTGACCGCCCTTATCCTATACGGATATTGATTATCATTATATTCATTCATACTTACACACTTAATATTTATTCAAAGATGAAAAATTTTCTATGTATCACGGCATTGGGGATGGCTCTCGTCACCTCTTGCAGTCCGGGCAAAGAAACAGAAACCGTTGCCGATACCAATGATGATGTGATCCTTCATGCCTGGTCATGGTCCTTCGATACCATCGCGGCAAATATGAAAGAAATCGCCGACGCAGGTTATACCTATGTGCAGACCTCCCCGGCCAACACTTGCTTTGTAGGAGAAGATGGAGGAATGGCGCTCTTTTCAGCCGAAAGCGATTCTGTCAGAGGCAAATGGTATTATTATTATCAGCCCACCGACTGGAAGATTGGCAATTATCTGCTTGGCACACGTGACCAGTTCAAGGCCATGATGGATAGTGCAAAGAAATATAATGTCAACGTAATCGTCGACGTGCTTCCCAACCATACTGCTGTCGATCATACAGCGGTATTACCTGATCTCGACAATGCTGTTGGCGGACATGACAAACTATTCCATGCGAATGGATTCAACCCGATCGAGGATTACAACGACCGTTATGAGTGCACCACAGGCATGATGGGTGGTCTTCCGGATGTCAATACCGAAAACCCCGATTTTCAGCATTATTATATGACATATGTCAATGATCTATTGAGCCTTGGAGTCAAGGGATTCCGTTATGACACAGCCAAACATATCGGACTTCCTTCCGATCCGCTCGATTCACTTGCAGCACGTAACAATTTCTGGAATGTGGCGACCGGACGTGAGAGCGTCAAGGGGTTGCGGCTGGCTGTTCCTGCTGATTCATTATTTATATATGGTGAAGTCCTTCAGGACAAGAATGTCAAGGAAACTGAATATGCAGAATACATGAATCTGACAGCAAGCGCCTACGGTCATGCTTTACGTACGGTTCTTGATAAAGCTGATTTCAACGCCGATTCCCTTCTTAATTGGCATCATCCGGTCGATGGCTCGAAACTTGTCACTTGGGTTGAATCGCATGATACATATGCTAATGAACATGAATCGGCTGGTCTCAGCGATGAACAGATAAGAATGGGATGGGTGTTCCTGACCTCTCGTCAGAACGGCACTCCACTCTTTTTCAGTCGCCCGGCTGGAAGTTCACGAGAAAATTACTGGGGCAACAACCGTGTCGGCGCCCGTGGAAATGATGAATTCAAACATCCTGAAGTAGTGGCAGTCAACCAATTCCGCAAAGACATGAGCGGCAAGTCCGAGAAAATTGTAGCGGCTGACAATGGATCTGTAATAGAAGTCAATCGCGGCACTTCAGGCGCTGCGCTTATCAATATCTCCGGCGACGTCCAGAATATCAGCGCTTTATCTACAACTCTGCCTGACGGCGAATATTCGGATCGCGTCCACAATTCGAAATTCACAGTTAAATCAGGGAAGATCAGTGGCTCGCTGGCACCCTTCACTTCATATCTGTTGTATGACAACTGATCAGAACCGGTGATCTAATTTATAGCATAAGGCATTGACATCAAAGATGTTGATGCCTTATGAACTTTTTTGATGCAGAAATTGTTAGCAAGTAGTAAACATATTTTAAAAAATAATTGTAAATTTGCGACTGATACTTGATTTCAGGGCAAAAGATAAGCCTAAACCTATACAACTAACCCTTTATTAAATATTTAAATTATTTCGAAATGAACACTGACACTATTGGCTTAAACGCAGGAAGCGTGTGGGCTGCCCTTAACGAGGCGGATGCTCTTGGAACCAAACAGCTCAAAAAGATCGCTAAGATCAAGACTGACAAAGAACTTTTTGCTGCTCTCGGATGGCTCGCCCGCGAAGGTAAAATCAACTTCGAGGAAAGTGAAGACGGCAAAGAGCTGATCATTTCGCTCGTACAGGGATAAAATGATTTATTATTGACAATGATTATTTGAAACCGGATTTTACCGGGATAATTCTACTATAACGGGTATGCCATCTTTTAAGAGTTGACATACCCGTAATTTGATTTCTTGGATATCCAGCATACCAATCTTATACATCACCACCTCCGATGAACCCCCTATTCACGATTATAACAGTCACATATAACGCTGCCGCGACTTTGCCTCCGACACTAAGCAGTGTCAGAGAGCAGACCTGTCAGCTGTATGAATATCTTGTAATCGATGGCGCATCTCAAGATAACAGCGTGAAACTTGCTCAGGAATCCGGAATTCCGGGGATTATCATCACCTCCGAACGCGACAGAGGTCTGTACGATGCGATGAACAAAGGTCTCGGCATGGCAAAGGGTGACTATGTCATGTTTTTAAATGCCGGAGATGCCTTCCATTCAGAAAATACGCTCCAGCAGATTGCTGATGTAATAATGGATAATGACTATCCGGGGATTGTCTATGGCCAGACGCAGATTGTCGATTCCAAGCGAGAACGTATCGGCGACCGACATCTGACGGCACCCTCCGCACTGACGCTTGACAGCTTCAAAAATGGTATGGTTGTGTGTCACCAGGCGTTTATCGTACTTCGGAAATTGGTAGACAATTATGATACACGCTATAAATACTCAGCAGACTACGAATGGTGTATACGTTGTCTGCAACGCTCACACCGCAATCTTTATATTGATGAATTTCTGATAGACTATCTTTCCGAAGGTCTTACGACCGCTCATCATAAAGCCTCACTGATCGAACGGTTCAGAATTATGAGCCACTATTACGGCTTCTTACCGACTTTATTCCGCCATTTTAAATTCTTAATCAGAAATCTCAACCGAAAATAATCCACTTGAGGTAGCAAATATAGAGTCCCGTTCCGCTACCCAATGCTTGTTTTTGATGAAGAGCCACTCATACACGGCCTCTCATTTGATCCTGTCCGGATTCTTTGCGATAAAATCTTTCCATGATTTGGGGGCATTTGATTTTGCCGGACGGCTCGATTCATAAAAATGGCATAATGCCGCTCCTAAAGCATCCGTTGCATCAAGCTCAATGTCAAGCTGTTCGTCAGAGATATTCAGCATACGCCGCAACATTTCGCGAACCTGTTCTTTGCTCGCAGCTCCGTTACCGGTTATGGCCATTTTAATTTTTCGAGGCTCATATTCAGTTATCGGGATGTCGCGCGAAAGTGCGGCAGCGATTGCAACACCTTGAGCTCGTCCCAATTTCAACATTGACTGGACATTTTTGCCGAAAAACGGAGCTTCGATGGCCATTTCATCCGGCAGGAATTGTTCGACAAGGCCCAAAACTCGCTGATGAATATGTAACAGCCTGAGATAGTGGCTCTCATATTTATTGAGTTTCACGACCCCAAGTGCAATAAGCTCCGGTTTTTTCCCTTTGACCCCAAGAATACCGTAGCCCATCACATTTGTTCCTGGGTCGATGCCTATAATTATTTTATCATGTTGCATGGTTCAGGCTGTCTCAGAGCGGGAGCTCGTCCATATAAGTCGAGAAGAAAAGAGCTTTCTCGCCGAACCTCGAGTTGAGAGAGCGTCGCAAATTCTCTCCTACTCCATCGTGCCATTTGGCGGCATCATCCACATTCCGGGCTTTAAAACTTACAGCAAAACTCGAACAATCTTCCTGCACTTCAAGCATGATCCGAGAAAAAGCAGGAACCGACAACCAGCCGGAAGAAAGTGCGGCTGGAATGTATTCATTTCTGACCCAACGGCAGAAATCGTTCTCAATGCTTTTATGGATGTGAAATGTTGTATTGATTATGATCATGAATTATACTGATGCTGATTCTTCAGGTATGATAATGGATGGATTGACGCGACGATTTGCCAGATAACCGCACAAAACAGTTGTCACAGTTGCTAAAGCGAATGCAATGACTCTGTTTTCGATTCCAAAAAACTGCGGGGATATATATATAAAGCATGTCACTACAAATGTCATGGCGACAGCCGGAACCAGAGCGACCCAATAGTTGCGTTTTCTGCGGGCAAGCCATACATAGATGGACCAAAGGACGACTGCGGCGAGCGTCTGATTGGCCCATGCGAAATAGCGCCATACAACGTCGAAATTCACGAGTGTAATGCCATAGCCGACGACAAACAGAGGTATGCAGACAGCAAAGCGCTTGATGATGGGACGCTGGTCGATTTTGAAAATATCGGCCACAATCAGGCGGGCGCCACGGAATGCGGTGTCGCCTGAAGTGATGGGCGCGGCTACGACTCCGAGAAGAGCAAGCACAGCGCCAACCTGGCCTAAGGTTGTGTGCGAGATGACATCAACCGCCCAGGCTGCATTTCCGCCATGTTCGGCGAGCTGTTCGCCAAGACCCGTGGGACCATGGAAGAATGCCATTGCGATTGCGGCCCAGATAAGGGCGATGACGCTTTCCGAAATCATAGAGCCGTAGAATACGGAACGGCACTTGCTTTCATTGGTGATACATCTTGCCATGAGCGGCGACTGTGTGGCATGGAAGCCTGAAATGGCACCGCAGGCAATGGTTATGAACAGAGTCGGGATAATCGGCAGTTTCTCAGGGTTCAGCTGAAAATTATGGAGTGTGGTCAGTTCCGGGATTGTATATGAGCCGGACAGAAGAACGATCAGCAGTCCGACAGCCATTGCTATGAGTGCGACTCCGAAAATCGGATATATCTTGCCGATGATCTTATCGACCGGAAGCATTGTCGCCAGGACATAATAAGCTAAAATTATCCATACCCAGGCACTTTTAGTGATCTCAGGGAGCATCGAGGCAAGAAGTTCGGCCGGGCTAAGGATGAAGACAGCTCCAACAAGCACCAACAGAGCGATGGAAAATACTCTGACAACAGAGCGTGTCGTAACTCCCATGTAGATACCTATGATTTCCGGAAGACTGCGGCCGTCGTGACGCATTATCATTACCCCGGAAAAGAAATCGTGCATGGCTCCGAAGAATATACCTCCGAGCGTGATCCACAAAAAGGCTACCGGACCGAAGCAGGCGCCGAGTATCGCGCCGAAGATAGGGCCGGTTCCGGCTATGTTCAGCAACTGAATCAGAAACACACGCCAGCGGGGCAATTTTATGTAGTCAACACCGTCCTCACAACGGTCGACAGGCGTAGGTCGCTTAGGATCTATGTCTGCAAGTTTTTCAAGATAGCGACCGTAAGTAAAATAAGCCGTTATCAGAAGTGCAAGACAAATTACAAATGTTATCATGATGGTTAAAGATATACAAAATCAGTCCGGGACATTAAAATACCAAGGGTGGTGAAGCACACGAACAATTCCTTCCGTATCTTCCATTCCTTTTATGCGGGACGCACCGCGATAAAAGCGTTTGCTGAAATCAGGATCATCGGCGCTCATCCGATTGGTCTTGACCAGGCCGGATGAATGGATATATTTCCCGTCACAGTCATAGATTGCCACATGCGAGATGCGGCCGTCAGGAGTATTCGAAAAAAACAGCAGATCACCCTTATGTAAGGCGGCGAGATCGTCGGGAGATATACGGTGCCCTATTTCTATCTGCTGCCTGGCATCCCTAAGTGTGAGTATGCCCCGATCGAAATAGGTAACACGGACCAAGCCTGAACAATCAACAGATTTGGTGGAACATGCGCCCCAAAGATATGGCGTACCCTTCAGCCAATGAGCTGTTTCAAGCACACTGTCCATATCCAATGTCCGTCCGGCCCACTCCTCTGTCGGAAGCAGAGCTTTGGATTCCACGTATCCGCGTCTGCCGTCAGGCAGAACGATCTCGCTCATTTCGCCGCCGCTCAAGCTACCTTCGACTATCGAGCTCATCACAAGTTCAGTGATTACATCACGCGGCGATTTTGAGGTCGGCGAAGAATAAACTTTAATCTCCGGCCGCGAAATTACAGTCAGGCGAGTGGATGAACGCCAGGTGTCCATTTCCGCATCAGTTTTGCGAGATAAGCCGGATATGTTTATATAACCTTCGTATCCGTCAGGAGCCTGAATTCTGATCCATTCTTCATCATCTTCAAGAATGACAAGAGGAGTGCCCATGATAACCTGCGATGTCATCTCCGAAGCATGGCTTTTGCCGTCACGGATACAGGCAACCGGAATACGGACATGTGCCCACGCTCTGCCCTCTCCTTTCGCATTCAAGGCCAAAGCGGCAACAATCAATATTGTAAATATATTTCTTAAAAAACACATAGCCAAATTACTTATTACAAAAGTAGGCCTTTCTGCAATCATTTTAAAATATAATCCGCTAAAAAGTGTTTCAGCTACATGTAAATTAGCATGATTCCGGATCAGATTGAAAAGAGCCTGACAGCATTTGCAGTGGTTGTCGCAGCGACTTCATCGTAATTGACACCGAGTGCGTCGGCTGTCTGTCGGGCAATGTGTGGTATATAGGCACTCTCATTGCGTTTGCCTCTGTGAGGAACGGGAGCCAGATATGGCGAATCCGTTTCAAGCAAAATCCGGTCAAGACCTATTTCCGGCAGAGTGGTTCGCAGACCGGAATTTTTGAAAGTCACAATGCCGTTAATACCGAAATAAAAGTCGCCGACAGCCCTGATGCGTCTGACATCTTCAACCGTGCCGCCAAAACTGTGGAACACGCCACGAACTTTCCCGGAATAGCCGGAAAGCACCTCCAACGTATCATCCAGACCTTCGCGGCAGTGAATGATTACGGGCAGATTACGACAGACGGCCCATCCCACCTGCCGGCTGAACGCTTCTTTCTGTTGTTCGCGGTATGTCTTATCCCAATAAAGATCAATTCCGATCTCTCCTACGGCTACATATCTGTCCGCATTGTTTTCAATCTCGGATTCAATACTTGAAAGATCCGCCTTCCACTGTTCTCCTATCTCTGTGGGATGGAGGCCCATCGCCATGAATATTTTGTCAGTGAAGCAGTCTCGCAGACGGTTCATCGGTTTGACGGTCGTCAGATCGACATTCGGAAAAATCAGTTTTTGCACATCTGCGGCAAAGGCCCTTTCCACCGCCGATTCAGGAGACGGAGCAAATTCATCAAGATATAAATGAGTGTGAGTGTCGATCAACATTCTCATTTCACTTATTACGGGTCGCCGATTTTAGAGCCAGATCAATAAAGAAAGCCCTTGCTTCAGGCTGTATGGCAAGCTGATCAAGACAAGAAATTGCCGTATCGACATATGCCCGGATCAGTTCATGGATTCTTTCCGGCAGGTCAAGACGGTCGTAGACAGCCCTGACTTTCGCAATTTTCTCCTCAGGAGATACAGATTTACCGATCAGATTCTTGATTTCTCCGGTTTTGTCTTCTTTCAAAGCCATGATCAGGAGCCATGTCTTCTTGTCGTTAAGAATGTCTCCTCCTATGGCCTTGCCGAAAGTAGCGGGATTGCCGTAAGTGTCAAGGTAATCGTCCTGGAGCTGGAAAGCCAGTCCGAGATTCACGCCGTAATTGAAAAACTGGAGCTGTGTCTCGAACGGCGCATCGGCCATCAGGGCGCCCATTCCGCAGGCGCAGCCCAGCAGCACGGATGTCTTCAACCGAATCATCTCCATGTATTCCTCAACGGTGACATCAAGTCTCGTCTCGAAATCCATATCGAGCTGTTGACCTTCATAAATATTCATCGCTGTCCCGTTAAATAAATCCAATGCGGATGGCAAATGATCGCCGGCTTTGATAGCTAACAGCATTGTCGATGTGGTCAGCATCGCATCTCCTGAGAGAATAGCAGTTTCTTCATTCCACTTTTTATGAACGGTAGGACGTCCGCGTCTGACATCAGCGTTGTCCATGACATCATCATGCAGCAACGTGAAATTGTGAAACATCTCAATAGCTATGGCTTGATGAATCGACGTCATGGGATCTTTACCCATAGCCTCACAGGCAGCCAGAGTCAATACCGGACGCAGGCGCTTTCCGCCACAATCCAAAGTGTAACGTATCGGGTCATAGAGCCCTGCTGGGTTTTCCGGCAGTTTCAGGTTCTCAATCGCTTTGTTGACGAGCGAAAGGTATTCGTCGAATTCTTTCATGACAGGACAGTATCAATTTTATTTACGGCGGCGTTTTTTCTTGCCGTGCTGGGTAAGGGCCTCGGCGACCGAAACATTCACGCCTATATCATCTTCTTTGTCGCTTTTGCGCAAAGCATTGCCATTATCATCAAGCAAGACAAAATCAAGTTGCTTTTTCTCAAGATCGGCACGTGCGACCTTTATGTCAACATTGTCGCCGAGACGATAGCGATGATTGTGGCGACGTCCTATGAGGCAGTGGTTTTTCTCATCGAAATCATAATAGTCGTCAGCAAGATCGCGCATCGGCACAAGACCTTCACAAAGGTTGTCGTTGAGTTCGACATAGAGGCCCCATTCGGTAACTCCTGAAATGATGCCTGAAAATTTGTCGCCGATATGTTCCTGCATATACTCGACCTGCTTGTATTTGATTGAGGACCGTTCAGCTGTGGCGGCAAGTTGCTCCATTTCGCTTGAGTGCTTGCACTGTTCTTCCAATTTCTGAAGATTGACACTTCTGCCGCCGGCAAGATAACGGTCCAAAAGACGGTGTACCATCATGTCAGGATAACGCCGGATCGGAGATGTGAAATGAGTATAATACTCGAAACCAAGTCCATAGTGTCCGATATTGTCCGTAGTATAGATCGCTTTTGCCATTGACCGGATGGCCAGAGTGGAGAGATAGTTTTCTTCTCCCCTGCCCTTGACTTCGGCGAGCATACGGTTGATCGAGCGGTTGATTTCTTTCGGAGTGCCTGAGGATTTGATCTTATAGCCGAAAGTGCGCGCGATAGCTGCGAGATCGGCGAGACGAGACGAATCGGGGACATCATGAACACGATAGACAAAGGCTTTTGCCTTCTTCTTGCCCTCCGGCTTCCCGACGAATGTCGCAACCGTCCTGTTGGCAAGAAGCATAAATTCCTCGATTAGTTTGTTGGCATCTTTGGAAACTTTAAAGAAGACACCAAGCGGTTTGCCGTTGTCGTCAATATGGAATTTCACTTCCGCCCGATCAAACTCGACCGATCCATTCTCATAGCGCTGTTTGCGCAAGATTTTGGCAAGATCATTGAGCTTCTGGATGGCCTCGACGCAATCACCCAATCCGGTCTCGATGACATTCTGGGCTTCCTCGTAAGAGAACCGACGGTCAGAACGAATGACTGTACGCGCAATTTTCGAGCACAGGACTTTTCCCTCGTCATCCATATGGAAAATCACGGAGAATGCAAGTTTTTCCTCGTTGGGGCGCAATGAGCAGATGCCGTTACACAAGTGTTCAGGCAACATCGGCACCACGCGGTCCACAAGGTATACCGAAGTGGCACGTTTCTGAGCCTCTCGGTCGATGATCGTATCCGGATGAACGTAGTGTGTTACATCGGCTATATGGACACCGATCTCATAATGGCCGTTCGAAAGTTTGCGGAATGATAGAGCGTCGTCGAAGTCTTTTGCATCGGCAGGGTCGATGGTAAATGTCAGCACATCACGCATGTCGATGCGCTGGGCGATGACTTCTTCCGTAATGCCGGCTCCTATTTTGTCAGCAGCCTTTTCGACAGCAGCGGGATATTTATACGGCAGTCCGAATTCGGCAAGGATGGCATGGATTTCAGTGTTGTTCTCCCCTGCCTTGCCGAGAATATCAAGTACTTCTCCACTCGGATTCTTAAAGTCGTCTTTCCATTCCGTAATCTGCACGATTGCCTTATCGCCGGTCTTTCCGCCCTTAAGTTTGGCTTTGGGAATGAAAATGTCAGTTGCAAGAAACTTGGAATCAGTCAGCAGATAGCCGAAATGTTTGTCAACCTTAAGAGTTCCGATGAAAGTCTGCTCTTTCTTTTCAATGATTTCTATGACTTCTGCCTCAGGCTCGGCTCCACGGCGATGAGCGGCAATATTGACTTTGACTCGGTCACCGTTGAGCGCATGCATCGAATTTCGCTCTGCGACAAAGATCGTCTCTCCGTCGGAATCCGTAATTACCGAATTCTTTCCATTGCTACGGCGGACAAAAACTCCGGTAGCTTCATTGCCTCGCTGAGGTGACTTGTATTTACCGGGAGAGACTTCAATGATCTCGCCGTTGAAGGCCATTTCGACCAACTGGAGAGCAATGTTGCGCTGCTGAGTTGGCGTCGATGCACCGATCGCATGGGCGACCTGCTTGTAATTATATGTGTTGTTTTTCTGCTGCATGACGAATTCCGTCACCTTCTTCGCGAGGGCGACATTGTTCTTTATGCCGGCAGCCTTTGCTGATTGAGCCATAGTAGTTGAAAATTAAGAGGTATGTAGATAATTTTAGAATTGATGATGTCAGTCAGGAGATCCGGATGGCATCAGGCGTCGATATTGGCGTAGTTGGCGTTTGACTCGATAAAATCACGACGTGGGCCGACATCTTCACCCATAAGCATTGAGAATATACGGTCCGCTTCTACAGCATCGCTGATGGTAACCTGTTTGAGCAGGCGTTGCTCAGGGTCCATTGTAGTGTCACGAAGCTCTTCCGCACTCATCTCTCCTAATCCTTTATAACGCTGAACTTTGGTTTTTTCTCCATTGACGGCAATAAATTGTTGCACCTGAGCATCGGTCCAACAGTATTCCTCGGCTTTTCCACGTGTGCATTTATACAACGGCGGAGTTGCCAGATAGAGATAGCCCTGCTCGATGATCGGGCGCATGCGACGGAAGAAGAAAGTCATCAGCAGTGTGGCGATGTGGCTTCCGTCGACATCGGCATCGGTCATGATGATGATCTTGTGGTATGCGAGACGCGAGATATTGATCGCCATCGGATCATCCTCAGTCCCGATAGTCACGCGCATAGCGCGATAAAGGCTGGTGATTTCCTGATTGTCGAGGATCTTGTGATCCATTGCTTTCTCCACATTGAGGATTTTGCCTCGCAGAGGGAGTATTGCCTGAAATGTACGGTTTCGGCCCTGTTTGGCTGTACCGCCGGCCGAATCACCCTCGACGAGGAACAGTTCGCAGTCTTCAGCATGGCGCGACGAGCAGTCAGCGAGTTTTCCGGGGAGACCACCACCGGAAAGCGGTGATTTACGCTGGATTTTCTGGCGGGCATTCATTGCCGCATGGCGAGCTTGGGCTGCCAAAACGATTTTATCCACAATCACACGTGCCTGCCTCGGATGCTCTTCAAGATAATAGCGGAGTGTCTCGCTGACAGCTGCCGAAACAGCTCCCTGCACCTCGCTGTTGCCGAGTTTTGTCTTAGTCTGTCCTTCAAACTGCGGTTCCATCACTTTTACAGAGATGACTGCGGTCAAACCTTCACGGAAGTCATCGCCGGAGACCTCTACTTTGACTTTTTCAAGAAGCTTGTTATCTTCAGCATATTTCTTCAGCGTAGTTGTCAGCCCGCGACGGAAACCTGTCAGATGTGTACCACCCTCTATCGTATGGATATTGTTGACGAATGAATATACATTTTCATTAAAAGTGGTATTGTAGGTCAGAGCAACTTCCACCGGAATACCGAGACGTTCGGTGTTGAGGTGGATCACATCATTAATCAGAGACTCTTTATTCGAGTCGAGATACTGGACAAATTCACGAAGTCCGTCACGGGAGTAGAATACCTCCTTGCGGGGATTGCCGTCCTGATCTATCTTGCGCATATCGGTCAGAGTCAAAGTGATTCCGGCATTCAGAAAGGCAAGGTCACGTAAGCGATTGGCAAGAGTATCATAGTCATATTCCGAGACAGTGAAGATCGAGGTGTCCGGATGGAATGTCACCAACGTACCTGTTGTGTCAGTCTCGCCGATAACAGTCAGCTTGCATGTCGGTTTGCCGTATGCATATTCCTGCATATAGATCTTGCCGTCGCGTCGCACCTCTGCTCGCAGGTATGAGGAAAGCGCATTTACACACGACACACCTACGCCATGCAGACCGCCGGACACTTTATATGAACCTTTATCGAACTTGCCACCGGCATGCAGAACCGTCAAAACCACTTCAAGAGCACTTTTATGCTCTTTTTCGTGCATATCGACCGGAATACCGCGTCCATTGTCGACCACAGTGATGGAGTTGTCTGTATTTATAGTGACTTCAATATGGCTTGCATAACCGGCGAGTGCTTCGTCAATCGAATTGTCGACCACTTCATAAACCAAATGGTGCAAACCCTTGAAACTGATGTCGCCGATGTACATAGCCGGACGCTTTCTCACAGCCTCCAGACCTTCAAGTACCTGAATGTTACTTGCACTATAAACTTCTGCTTCGTTTTCTTTGTCTTCTGACATGATTTATCTGTTTCTATGATTGTTTTTCGATGTTATTTTACCTCACAAAATTACTAAAAAAATCGCAGTTTGACAAATGTGCGGCAAAGAATCAGTCGATATTTGCGCTATGCCGCGCCGGAAGGGATTACTAATAGGGCCCTATCAGTCGTTAGCAAGTATCTGCGAGAGACGGTTCTCAAGCTCGGTGGAACTCAGACGCGTTGTCAGTGTCCCTCTGTGAGCGACTGATATATTGCCTGTTTCCTCTGAAACCACTATCGCAAAAGCGTCAGTTGCCTGCGAAATTCCAAGAGCCGAGCGGTGACGCAACCCCAATGCTCGCGGTACGTTGCGATCATGACTTACCGGAAGGATACATCCGGCACTTCTTATGCGATCGTGGTCAATGATCATCGCACCGTCATGCAGAGGCGAATTTTTGAAAAATATGTTTTCGATCAGGCGTGAATTAATATCGGCATCGATTATATCGCCGCTTTTCTCATACGATTCCAGCGGCATCTCCTGACGGATGACAATCAATGCCCCTGTCTTGGTCTTTGACATATTCATACAGGCATAAACTATCGGCAGGACATACTTACGGGTATCAGCAGCCGAATCATGCTTTTCATGCCGGAAGAGTTTTTTCAAGAATCGCCACCGCTTATGGTCGCCGAGCTCCACAAGAAAACGCTTTATCTGGTCTTGAAATAATATGACAAGCACCAGAAGCCCTATGCCCATAAACTGATCCAGTATAGATCCCAACAATTTGAGCTCTATAATCTGAGAGGTCAGTACCCAGACTATAATAAAAGCAAGCACACCAAAAAAGATGTTCAAAGTACCGCTTTCCTTCATTATCCGGTAAAGATAAAACAGAAGGAGCGCGACAATCGCTATATCAAAAGCATCTTTGATGCCGAACTGGATCATAGTATAAGGCTTTAATGGGTCATATTAAATAGTGAAACCGTCTGAACTGCCTCCTGCACATCGTGCACACGTATAAATGCAGCTCCTTTCGTCAAAGCGACCGCATCAAGAGCCACAGTCGGCGCAAGAGCTTCGGAAGTCTCAATGCCGAGGCTTCGGGTGATCATCGATTTTCTTGATATGCCAACGAGGACCGGACACTCCAGCACAGAAAATTCCGACAGATTGCGCATAAGTTCAAAATTCTGTTCAAGCGTTTTGCTGAAACCGAATCCCGGATCTATAATAACGTCGGCTACTCCCAAAAGCCTGAGTCGGCGTAGTTTTACGGAAAGATCATGGATGACCTCGGCGGTAACGTCGTCGTAATTTGTAAATTGCTGCATAGTTGCGGGAGTACCGTGCATATGCATCAGAATATACGGAACTTTCAAGTTCGCGACTGTGGAAAACATATTTTTGTCCAGTGTCCCTCCTGATATATCATTTATTATATCCGCTCCCATTTCCTCGATGGCAGTTCTGGCGACATCGGCTCGAAACGTATCTATCGAAACCGGAATATCCGGAGCCAGCTTACGCAACACCGCCATTCCCATCCGCAGTCTTGAGATCTCCTCCTCAGGAGAAACATCTTCAGCTCCCGGACGGGATGAATAAGCCCCAACGTCAATAAAATTGGCTCCCTGATCAATCATGGTCTCGATCCGAGACGCGATTTCAGCATCACGCATCGTCCGTGATCCACTGTAAAATGAATCAGGGGTGATATTCAAGATGCCCATCACTTGGGGACAATCATATTTATGAAGATGACCTTTTAGGTTGAGAGTGAACGGAGTAAACATCGCCGATGCCATTTTAGATTAAATCAACGCGAAATTAGCTAAAATTTTATTATCCCGCAAATTCAAAACCGGCAAACAACACCCCGTGGAAAATCTATTTTAATATATTACTGTCCGCTAAACTTTAGAGGGCGATTGAAAAAATAGGACCGATTCCATT
>UQVH01000003.1 GCA_900544535.1 uncultured Bacteroidales bacterium
TTCTGATTTTATGTATAAAATAGAGACTGCCTAACTTTGGTTGTTAGACAGTCTCACGCATTATATTGGAGAGCTGCCAGGTCCTGTTTAGTTTGCGATTTTGACAGATCCGGCGGAAGATTTGTCAATAGAGGAGTGGTTGACTTTGAGCCCCGGAGCCTTTATTGAACCCGCACTCGATGCCTCGAAATCACCGCGGTTTGCATTCCCGGAAGTGATGTTGATTAATCCTGCAGATGAAGCCTCGCAATCGAGTCGGTCGGCTTTAACTGATGTCGCTTTTACATGTGCTCCGGACGAAGCTTCCAGCTCGATGCGTGTCGCAGTCAGATTAGCGACGGAGATCGAGGCGCCTGAGGATGCTTCAATGTCAAGTTCTGAGGCTGTCAGTGAAGAGAATGATATTTTTCCGGCGGATGAAGCCTCAAGGTTGATTTTCTTTGTGGAGGATGAGATGGCGTTTGTGCATTTGATTGTCGCACCTGACGAAACTTCTACTTCTCTTACGATAGGGGCTGTCACTGTGACGGTGACGCCGCTAATATTCTGCTTTTTATTCCCCCGATTGTGTTTGGGGTATATCTCAAGTGTTTTACCACTGACTTTTACGTCAATAATGTCGATGCGCTTGGCATCGCCGGATATGGAGACGTTGGTGTTGCCACCAGTTGTCGGCTTGTAGATTACGCTTACTCCTGCGCTTGCCTCAATGGCGTCAATAGTTTTGTTTATCTTCAATGTCTTTGTCTCGGCGGAAGCAATAAGCCCGACTGTCAGGCATAGAATGCTCAGAAAGGACTTTTTCAGTGTCATAAATATGGAAATTGGAGTGGTTGAAACTGTTTTATATATTGTATGACGCGAAAAATTGAGAAAAGTTACAGTCTGAATGTGAAAAAATCAGTTTTTCGGAGGGTCAAAACTCTCCTCCGGCAGATAAGCATAGCCCCAACCGTAGTCAATCGGGAACATAACAGGCTCGATGTCTGCGTGCTGTATCAAATACAGTGTCGCTTCCGCATTTTTACGGAGACTGGCAGTCCTTGGACGGTATCTCATGCTTCTGCGTTTGAGCTTTGTTGTGCGGCTGGTGCGGCTGCGGAATCTGATTTCGGTGTAGAAGGAAAGATGCGGTTGATTATGGCTGCGATCGCTCCGTCACCGGTCACATTGCAGGCCGTCCCGAAGCTGTCCATCGCTATGTAGAGTGCGATCATCAGCGCAACCATCTGTTCGTCGAATCCCAAGATCGACTGGAGCAATCCGATAGAAGCCATGATGGCTCCGCCCGGAATACCCGGAGCGGCGATGATGGTGATGCCGAGCATGCCGATGAAGTGGCAGAAAAGGCCTAAGTCATGCGGCTGATTGTGCATTATCATCAGAGCCAGGGCGCAGGCTACGATCTTTAGCGTGCTGCCGCTCATGTGTATGGTAGCGCAGAGCGGGATGACAAATCCGGCTATGTCTTCCCGGACTCCCATCTTGATCGCCTGACGGAGGGTGACGGGGATTGTTGCCGCCGATGACTGTGTGCCGAGTGCGGTGAAATAGGCCGAGAGCATGGTACGGAGCATCCGGAACGGATTCTTGTGAGCAAACGGTGCGGCTATGCAATACTGGAGTACAAGGATGAAGACATGAAGGATGAAGATGATGACAATGATTTTCATGAAACATTTGAGTATCATTCCCACCTGTCCTTCAATTGTCATATTGAGAAATATGCCGAAGATATAGACCGGCAGCAGGGGGAGAATAGCCGCGTCGATCGTCTTTGAGACAATATCCCGAAACTCGTAGAATCCGTTTTTAAGAGAGTGCCCGTTCAGGAAAGCCATGCCGAGTCCGAGCATGAATGCCAGGACAAGAGCGGTCATTACTGTCATCAGCGGCGGCATTTCGATGGTGAAATACGGCAGTAGCTTGGATGTACTCTCGCTGAGCGCGATACCCTCTTCCCCTCCAATGATAGAAGGGAAAGTCAAAGAGCCTGTAAAATAGGAGATAATTCCGGCCATGAATGTGGCGAGATAGGCAATGGCTGCTGTGACTACAAGAAGTTTGCCTGCACGGCCTCCGATGTCGGCTATGGCCGGAGCCACAAATCCGACTATGATCATCGGAATCATGAAGCCGAGAAACTGCGAGAAGATGGCGTTGAAAGTCGCCATTATCTGTCCAAGCCAAAGAGGAGCTACCAAGCCGAGCAGAATGCCGATCACGATGGCTATAAGGATGCGGGGGAGGAGTCCTAATTTCATTTTTCTCAAATAGATTTAAGGAGTTTGGTTTCTGATGGTGTCGGGATTGTACTTTTGGAGGTGTTTCAAAGATTCTCACGCCACAGGGCTGATGAGGCATCAGAGGGCATACGCCAGTCGCCGCGCGGTGACAGGCATACCGATCCTACTTTCGGTCCGTCAGGAAGACATGAGCGCTTAAACTGTTGGTTGAAGAATCTGCGCATAAATACCGAAAGCCAGTGGGTTATAGTTTCATCTGAGTATTCTTCTGCTGTGAAAGCATGGCGGGCAAGAAGATATATGCGTTCAGGCGTGAAGCCGTAGCGCAACATATAATATAGGAAGAAATCATGCAGCTCATAAGGGCCGACAAGATCTTCTGTTTTCTGCTTGATGTTGCCTTCGCTGTCGGCGGGAATGAGCTCCGGACTGATCGGGGTGTCAATTATGTCGAGCAGACGTCGGCGGACTTCGGAATTTTCGGGAGCCTCCATGGCGAAATAGTTCACAAGATATTTTACCAGTGTTTTGGGGACTCCGGCATTCACTCCATACATCGACATATGGTCTCCGTTGTATGTGGCCCAGCCTAAAGCGAGTTCGGAAAGATCTCCGGTACCGAGCACTATTCCACCGGTCTGATTGGCTATGTCCATCAGTAGCATGGTACGCTGACGTGCCTGTGAATTTTCATACGTAACGTCATGAATTTCCGGGTTATGTCCAATGTCTTTAAAGTGTTGCTTTACCGCCTCTCCGATGTTGATCTCGCGAGATGTGACACCGAGATGTTCCATCAGCTCGACGGCATTGGAGTGGGTGCGGTCAGTTGTACCGAAGCCCGGCATTGTAACTCCGATTATTCCTTTACGGTCAAGGTTCAATCGGTCGAATGTTCTGACAGCGATGAGCAGGGCGAGAGTCGAGTCAAGTCCTCCGGAGATGCCGACTGTCAGTGTCCGGCAGTTTATGGCGTCAAGTCTTTTGGCCAAAGCGGCAACCTGGATGTTTATTATTTCTTCGCAGCGTTCATTGATGGCCGCATTGTCGGACGGAACAAAGGGGTGGGGATTCACGTAACGTAGAAGTTTACCGGTTGCCTGCGGCGCATGATCCGTGTTGGTGCCGGTAATGGTCTTAACATCTAAACTGTTACTTGAGCTTTCGATAGTAATGCCCTTGCATTCATTGAATGCACAGTCTGCAAATGTCGTCATATGAAGACGGTCACGGTTGATAGCCTCTATGTCCACATCGGCAATGACAATGTTGTCGGACGGGTCCCAGCGGCGGTTCGCACAGAGCACGGCTCCGTTTTCGCAGATGATCGCCTTTCCGTCAAAAGTAAGATCGGTTGAAGATTCGCCCCAGCCGGCACCGGCATAAGCATAGGCGCACAGGCAGCGGGCTGACTGCTGCTTAAGCAATGAAGTCAGATATGAGTATTTCCCGATGAGATCGTCGGAGGCCGACAGATTGAGGATGACCTGAGCTCCGGCCATAGCAAGACGGCAAGACGGCGGAATCGGTACCCAAAGATCTTCGCAGATTTCAATGCCGACCAATGCTCCGTGAGAGCGGAAAATCCGACCGGATGTCATTTCGAAACGTTCGCCGTTGATCTCTACGGTTTCATTTGTCCCAAGGGGGAGCGGACGCCACCAGCGGCGCTCGTAGAACTCATTGTAGTTGGGTATATATGATTTTGCAATCAGGTCGACCCTGCCGTTGCGGATAAGGGCCGCGCAATTATAGAGTGCGCCAGCATTACGCACCGGCAATCCAATTGTGAAATGTATGTTGAGCCCGCGTGAATAGTCCCGGAGGTCAAGCAGGGCAGAGGTTGCGGCGTTCAGAAGTGTGGTGTTATGAAAGAGATCGGCACAGGTATAGGCTGTTACACTCATTTCGGGGAAGACTGCCAACTCGACGCCCTTTGATTCAAACTCTGTGAGTATGGCTTTTATTCCGTCAAGATTGAACTTGACATCGGCAACCTTTACAGCGGGAGCCGCTGCGGCTATGCGAAGAAATCCGTTGTGCATGATTTGCGATTAATGTATTCGGAGCACGAAATTAGGAATAAATCTGCTAATTTTTAAGTTATCAGTTGATAAATTTTAAAAATAAACTTAACTTTGTGCATCCTGACATTGATGTATTATGCAGATTGACTACATCGCTTTAGACTGGGAAAGCGTCCGGTGGAGCCTTATAATGGCCTACGGGGTGTTAATTCTGTGTGTCATCGGCATTGTTATAAGTGAAAACCGAAATCCGCTCAAAGCTTTGGGGTG
This sequence comes from uncultured Bacteroidales bacterium, assembly GCA_900544535.1. GTDB lineage: Bacteria > Bacteroidota > Bacteroidia > Bacteroidales > Muribaculaceae > Duncaniella. The sequence goes on from UQVH01000003.1 coordinate 4,544, forward strand.
GATCATGGCATTGCTGCTTTTTCCTGTCGGCGGTATCATTCTTTATTTCATATTCGGCCGCAGTATCCGCAATGTGCGCATGATATCGCGTCGTAACAGACGCCGCTTGCTGAAACTGGAAAATACACTTCCACTGCCCAAACTTGACAAGAATATGTCGCCCGAAAACCGTCAGCGTATACGTCTGGCTTACAATATCGGCGGTGCAAATCTCTATACCGGCAATCAGATCAGAATTTTCAGCAGCGGAGAGCGCCATTTTGAAGAACTGTTCGACGATTTGCGTCATGCGAAATCATATATCAATCTCCAGTTTTATATTATTGCTAATGATTCGCTCGGACGCCGGTTGCGTGACATACTCATCGAGCGGGCCCAGGCCGGAGTCAAAGTAAGAGTCATTTATGACTATATCGGCTCCTTCGATGCGCGTCGTCGTGATTTTTTTCAGCGAATGAAAGAGTATGGGGTTGAGGTCCATTCGTTTTTTCGGCTTTCATTCCCAAGTCATGTTAATCGCATCAACTGGCGAAACCATAGGAAAGTTGTGGTAATTGATGGAAATGTCGGCTATATAGGAGGTATGAATGTGGCTGACCGTTATGTGCGTGGAATCGGAAAGGGTAAGTGGCGCGACACAGGCGCCCGTATTTCCGGTCCCGGAGTGGCGGCTCTTCAGTATAATTTTGCTGTCGACTGGAAATTTATGGGGCAGCCTTTGCTTTGCGATCCCGTCGCGGGAATTTCCGACAGCTTGAAAGGTTCGATAGAAAATGTGACACTTCAGATTCTTGCATCGGGACCGAATGACCGCTGGGGCAACATGACACTTCTTTTTTATAAAGCAATAGCAACCGCGCGCCGCAGGATCTGGCTTCAGACGCCTTATTTTCTGCCGAGCGACGGCCTTTTGAAAGCATTGGAGTCTGTCTCGTTGGCTGGAGTGGATGTAAGGGTGATGATGCCCAGACGGGCTGATTCGAAAGTCCTGACGTATGCCTCACACAGCTATATTGAGGAGTGTCTGTTGGCAGGGGTCAAGATATATCTTTACGAAGCGGGCATGTTGCATGCGAAGGTGATGATTGTCGACGATGATTTCTCGACACTCGGTTCAACCAATTTCGATTTTCGCAGCATGGAGCATAATTTTGAGGAAAATCTGCTGCTCTATTCACCGGAGACAAATGAAGTTCTTACCCGTAATTTCGAAGCTGATGCTTCGGAATGCAAGCGTCTGAAACTTGCCGACTGGAACCGCCGGAGCCGTGGCACGCGGGCGCTGGAGTCACTTTGTCGTCTGTTAAGCCCGATTCTCTGATCCGCCGGAGTAGGGCGTGGTCCGGATCGATTCAATTGTATTATAATAAAAAACGAAGGCTGGCCTCACGGTCATCCTTCGCTGCTTACACATAGTACTTAACGTCAGTGGATTTATAAATGTCTAATAATGCAAATGTCTCTATTTAAGAAGTAGAGTTGGGTAACGTCACGGATTCAAAATTGTTTTAAGAATGTTTTTGAGCATTGCTCCCGTGATGTTGTTGCAAAGTTATATTATAATTTTTAAAATTCCTAATGCTAATTTAACCCTCGGAGAGGCTGCGACAACAGCGGTATTTTTAAATCGGGTTTAAAGTTTGAAATTGTAAATGAGTCGGGCTGTGAGACCTGAAAAATGTTTGGATTTGGGTGAGAAAGTTACAAAATGTAATTTGGTTAAAATAAGTTAATGTGATAAATCAAAAATAGGCACATCCTGATAGGGGGTAATTGTAGATTTTTTTGTAACTTTGGGGCCTTGTTTTGCGCTGCCGTCAAGGCATTGTAAACATTATAACTCATGGAAGAAGTATGAAAGAAGATACGACTAAGATAGTTTCAGTAGGACAAATAGACATAGGAGTGCCTTCCGAACGGCCTCAGCCGGACTTTTCGGATCTCCCGATTATAGCCATGCGCGATCTCGTGTTGTTTCCGGGAGTGACTTTTCCCATCACTCTGGGACGCGAAGCTTCGGTGCATACAGCTTCATCCGCGTCTGAGCGTAACATCCCGGTCGGTATTTTCTGTCAGAAAGTATCTTCCGTTGAGAATCCGTCGCTTGACGATCTGTATGACTATGGTGTTGTAGCCGATGTGCTCAAGACATTTGATCTGCCTGACGGCACACATACCGCCATTATTTCAGCCCGTGAAAAAATCAAGATCGAAGGCCGGTCGGCCGGAAGCCATATATCGGGATCTCTCTGCGCTCAGGTCAAGCCGGTTCACGACAGTGTTTCCCGTTCTTCCGACAAAGAGTTTGTCGCCATCGTCGATGATATACGACAGACGACACTCAATATTCTTCACAGCGGAAATGACAAGATGAGCGATCTTGCCTTCAATATAGAAAATATTCCGGGGCCGCAATTGCTGATCAATATGATCTGCACTCACTCTCCGTTTCCTCCGGACGTGAAAATCGAACTTTTGAAGAAAAATCGCCTGAAAGACCGTGCGCAGCTTCTTCTCAGCCATCTCGCCCACACCGAGGAAATGGCCGAGATCCGCGCGGAGGTCCACCGCAAGGCGCGCCGAAACATTGACGAACAGCAGCGCAATGCGTTTCTCCAGCATCAGTTCGATGTTTTGCGTGAGGAGCTTTACGGTGATGATGACGATTGTGCCGCACTGGAGGAAAAAGCCAAAGAGATCGAATTTCCTGCTGCTGTGCGCCGGACGTTTACCAAAGAGCTGGACAAGCTCAGACGCCTGAATCCGCAGAGTCCCGATTACAGCGTACAGTATTCTTATCTTCAGTTGCTGACAGATCTCCCTTGGGGAAAATCAACTCCCCTCAACACAGATTTCATTACGGCTGAAAAAGTCCTTGATGAAGATCACTACGGACTTGAAAAGGTCAAGGAAAGAATCCTTGAGCAGCTTGCGGTGATGATGAACACTCCTGAGGGGCGTTCGCCGATCATCTGCCTCGTAGGTGCTCCGGGTGTCGGCAAGACTTCACTCGGACAGTCGATTGCCAAAGCTCTCGGCCGTAACTATCAGCGCGTGTCGCTCGGCGGTCTGCATGACGAGGCGGAAATACGCGGACACCGCCGAACATATATCGGTGCGATGCCGGGGCGTATAATCGATGCCGTCAAAAGAGCCGGCTCATCGAATCCGGTGCTCCTTCTCGACGAGATTGACAAGACCGGAAGTGATTTCAAGGGCGATCCATCATCGGCGCTCCTTGAAGTGCTCGATCCCGAACAGAACAGCCGTTTCCATGACAATTATGTCGATGTGGACTATGACCTCTCGCACGTCCTTTTCATAGCGACAGCCAATACCCTTTCGACCATCCCGCGGCCCTTGCTTGACAGAATGGAAGTTATCGACATCTCAGGCTATCTTCCGGAGGAGAAGATCGAGATTGCCCGTAAACATCTGATACCGCGTATTGCCGAGGAAAACGGGTTCGGAAAGGATGAGGTTACATTCACGACTGAGGCTTTGGCCAAAATCATCGAAAGCTACACCGGCGAAAGCGGAGTCCGAATGCTTGAAAAAGAAATTGCCAAAGTCATCCGAAAGATCGTGCTTAACAAAATGCGCGGTAAGGATTACAACCTGACAGTCGAGGCTGGAGATCTGCGGGACTATCTCGGTGTCGAGGTCTATACTCCGGAGCGTTATGAAGTGTCAGAAACGCCCGGTGTGGCCACCGGTCTTGCGTGGACTGCCGTCGGAGGTGAGATTCTTTTCATCGAGACATCTGTAACTCAGGGGAAAGGTGAGAAACTCACTATTACCGGAAATCTCGGAGATGTCATGAAGGAGTCTGCCGTGATAGCCACACAGGTGGTCAAGGCTCGCGCCGCAAGTTATGGTGTCGAACCTGAAAGTTTCGAAAACCGTCAGCTGCATATCCATGTCCCGGAAGGCGCGATACCCAAGGACGGTCCTTCGGCAGGCATTACGATGTGTGTTTCCATTCTTTCTGCGCTGACGGGACGTCCTGTAAAATCCCGGCTGGCAATGACGGGCGAAATAACTTTGCGCGGAAAAGTTCTCCCGGTTGGAGGCATAAAGGAAAAGATGCTTGCCGCCAAACGCGCCGGTATCACGGATATTATTCTCTGCGCCGACAACCGTAAAAACATCGAGGATATAAAGCAGATTTATATCTCCGGGCTGACGTTCCATTATGTCAGGACTATCGACGAGGTTTTCGCCGTAGCTTTCGGTGATTGAATTTCCTGACGACTTCTCTCTATCAACTGTATATATTATATGAAAAAAGTTTTTCTCCACATAGGGATCATGATCATCGTTGCTGTGATCATCGGTTGGCTTGCCATGCTTTGGCTCGATGTGTGGACACGCCATGATGATACCATCACAGTGCCTTCCGTCAAATCAGTCTCTTTTGCAGAGGCTTCGCAAAGACTTGAGCGCGAAGGACTCGTGGCGGTGCTGAGCGATTCGGTCTATGACAAGTCAACCCGGCCGGGCACCGTCATTGACCAGAACCCCAAAGTCGGGACCGTTGTCAAGGAGGGGCGTGAGATATATCTTACAATCAATGCCTTTTCTCCGAAAATGGTCTCACTTCCCACTCTGACCGATATTTCGTTGCGTCAGGCAAAATCGATTCTTGAAGGTCTGGAAATTAAGAAAGTCGTGGAAAAAAGAGTGCCCAGCGATTTTAAGGATCTCGTGTTGGCAGTACGTTATAATGGCACGCGGCTTTCGCCCGGTGCCCGTGTGCCTGTCAATGCGACGATTGAACTTGAGGTGGGTGAAGGCAAGCCTGATGAATTTTCTGATTCAATCAGCTCCGACTCTACGGAATATTCAGCCGAACAATTGAATCTCTTCTGATCATGGCATTGGAAGATCTTGACGCGGAACTTGGCGAAAGCCTTGACGGTGAAATCTCAGCTCCGGGCGGAGATGGTGAGCTTTACGAGCATTTCCGCTTTGTCGTCGACAAAGGGCAGCAGTTGCTGCGAGTTGACAAATATCTTGTCACTAAACTTGAAAAATCGTCGCGCAACCGCATACAGCAGGCTGCCGATGCCGGTTGCATTCTTGTCAATGGCAAGGCGGTAAAATCCAACTACCGTGTCAAGCCTTTGGACGTCATTCAGATCGTGATGGATCGTCCGCGCTATGAGCTTGAGATTATACCGGAGGATATTCCGCTTGACATAGTTTATGAGGATGACCATCTTTTGGTCGTGAATAAGCCGGCAGGTCTTGTGGTGCATCCGGGCCACGGCAACTACTCCGGCACTCTTGTCAATGCTCTTGCCTGGCATTTCCGCGACAATCCTGACTATGATGTGAGTGACCCGCGTCTTGGGCTGGTACATAGGATTGACAAGGATACTTCCGGTCTTCTTGTGGTGGCCAAGACTCCAGATGCCAAAACGCATCTCGGACGCCAGTTTTTCAACAAGACTACCAAACGGGAATACAATGCTTTGGTGTGGGGGGTGCCGTCGCCTGCTGCCGGCCGTATAGAGGGCAATATCGGGCGAAACCCCAAGGACCGTCTTCAGATGGCTGTGCTTCCCCCTGATGATCCTACCGGCAAACACGCCGTCACGCATTATGAGGTTCTTGAGGATTTCGGGCATGTCGCATTGGTCAAATGTGTGCTGGAGACCGGGCGTACCCATCAGATTCGCGTCCACATGCGTCATATCGGCCATCCGTTGTTTTCCGATGCACGCTATGGCGGGGATGTCGTGTTGCGTGGCGAGCGCAGCGGTTCCTATCAGAAATTCGTAGCCAATTGTTTTGAGATTTGTCCACGTCAGGCTTTACATGCACGCACATTAGGATTTGTGCATCCGGTTACGGGCGAAGAAATGTTTTTCAGCGCTCCGATTCCGGCCGATATGCAGGCACTTACAGAAAAATGGCGCGGCTATGCCTCGCAACGGTAATTGGTAAGAATCAGGAATATTGGGCCGGTATTTAGCTTTTAATTGTTAAAATTAGGTTAAATCACTTGACAAAGGGCTCCTTAGATTGTATTTTTGCATTCTATTATCTATTATGGCAAGAAGGCGTCATCACATAATCCCCTTATTTACCACCCGCGCCACGGCGACAGTCTCTGTCGCTTTGGTACTTTTTATTCTCGGAATGGCTTCGCTCATCGGGATTGCAACCCACGTTATCACGAACAATATACGTGAGAATATGGGGTTTGTCGTTTTGTTTAATGAGGATGTGACGGCGTCGGATATAGCTAAGGTCAAGTCTATGTTCGAGAGCAATCCGGGCGTGTCGTCTACCGCCTATTCGTCTCCCGAAGTTGTCCTCGACCGGTGGCAGGCTATGGTGGGGGAGGATGAAGACATCGTCAGACTTTCAGGTATAAATCCTTTTGTCGGCGAGCTTGAAGTGCATGTCCGTCCCGCTTATGCTTCATCAGATAGTCTTGACCGGATGATTGCCCCGCTGATGCTTCTCCCTCAGGTGGGCGAAGTGAAGATACACACAGAAATGGTCGATCGTGTCAATGCTACTCTGCGCAGTGTCGGTCTGGGGCTGCTTATTGTTGCGGTTGCTCTTCTGATCGTTTCGTTTGTGCTTATCTTCAATACTGTCCGGCTTGCGGTATATGCGCGTCGGTTTACGATATATACGATGAAGCTTGTGGGTGCGACCGGAGGTTTCATCAGGCGTCCTTTCTTGCTTGACAATATATTAAACGGACTTGTCGCAGGTCTGTTGGCTTCTGTTGCTCTGGCATTGGTCGTAATGTATTGCCGGACTCTCGATCTGTCAGTCACGGAGATCCTTACGTGGGAGTCAGTCCTGCCTGTGATCGGCGCGTTGCTCGTGACGGGTGTGTTGATCTGTCTGGTTGCCGCACTTTTTGCCACAAACAGATACTTGCGCCTGTCATATGATGAAATGTTCAAATAATAAGCTTGTATAATATATAGGTATAAGAAATGGCATATAAACAGACAACAAGACAGTCGTCCGAGCGGACCACTCAGCTTGATCCTGAAAGCCGCAGTCAGCTTCCGCTCATGAAAACTAATTTCAGGCTCATGGCCATAGCCGGAGTCATGATAGTGCTCGGTTTCTGTCTGATGGCAGGTGGTGCTACTGACTGGAATTCGTTTAATGAGGATATTTTTTCAGTACGCCGCATAGTTGTCGGACCTACTATCGCTTTCCTCGGATTTCTTTTCATGGGATTTGCAATAATGTATAGTCCCAAGAATAAAGTAGAAGAATAAAGCCTGATTACCGATTTTTCAGAAAATGGATTGTATTGATGCTCTTATTCTCGGCATTGTCCAAGGCCTTGCCGAGTATCTGCCGATCAGCAGCAGCGGACATCTCGAAATCTGTCGTGAGATTCTCGGCCTCAAACTTGAAGGAGCCGATGCTTTGGAATTTGATATTGTGCTTCATGTGGCTACCGTGTTAAGTACGATAGTTGTCCTTTGGAATGAATTTGTTCCGTTATGCAAATCGTTCTTTACGATTGCCCGCGACGATAAATTTTTCTACGTCTGCAAGATTCTGCTTTCATGTATTCCTGTGGCTATCGTCGGCTTGTTTTTCAAGGATTTTGTCGAACAGTTCTTTGGCGACGGGCTACTGGTGGTAGGTATCTGTCTTCTTGTCACGGCCTGCCTCCTCTCGTTTGCCTATTTCTTCCGCAATCCCGCCCGTGAGAAGAAGGAGGGAGTCAGAGGTCATGACATCACCTGGGGAGACGCTTTTATAATCGGCTGTTCTCAGGCTGTGGCCGTACTCCCCGGTCTGAGCCGTTCGGGCACAACTATCGCTACCGGCCTCCTTCTTGGTGACAAACGCGACAAGATTGCTCAGTTCTCTTTCTTTATGGTCATCATCCCGATTCTTGGCGAGGCGCTGCTGAGCGTCAAGGATCTGATTGCCGGTGAAGGTGTGGGTGAGGCTGTAGGCATGTGGCCTTTGATCATAGGATTTTTTGCCTCTTTCGTAGTCGGCTGTGCTGCCTGCAAATGGATGATAAACATTGTCAAGAAAGGTAAACTTGTTTGGTTCGCAGTCTACTGCCTTCTTGTCGGTGTGCTTTGTATCCTTTGGTAAGAAAGGGTTGAGACATGGATTTTGTAACAGGAGAAATTCTATATATCGACAAACCTCTTGAATGGACTTCATTTGATGTGGTGAAGCGGCTCAGAGGTGTCATTCTGCATAAGATTCATCGCAAGAAATTCAAGGTCGGCCATGCCGGGACTCTTGATCCGCTGGCCACCGGGGTGATGGTGGTTGTCACAGGCCGTGCCACAAAACTCATCGAATCCTTGCAGGCCGGAGTGAAAGAATATGTCGCTACCGTTCAGCTCGGATCGACCACGCCTTCATTTGACCTTGAAACAGAAATCGACGCCACTTTCCCGACCGAACATATCACCCGCGGGTTGATTGATGAGATTCTGCCGAGGTTCATAGGCCGGATTGAGCAGGTACCGCCAGCGTTTTCCGCATGTAAGGTCGATGGTAAGAGAGCCTACAAGATGGCTCGCAAAGGACATGAAGTTGAGCTTAAGCCGAAAATTCTTGTTATTGATGCGATCGAGGTCCTTGATTTTGACGAGGAGAAGATGACACTTACTCTGAGAATCGTTTGCAGCAAGGGTACTTATATCCGTGCTCTTGCCCGCGACATCGGAGAGGCTTTGGGTTCAGGCGCTCATCTCGTTGGTCTGCGCCGGACTCGTGTCGGGGAGGTTACGGTCGACCGCTGTCTGAGCGTAGAAGCGGCTGTCGATATGATCAGAAATGCCGAGGTCACGTTCCCGGATGACGATGTGGAAAGCGGCCTTTGAAGCCGTCAATATGTTTTTAATCAGAAATCAGTTCTAAAAGTTTATTCAGATATTAAAGGATGAAATTATCTCAATTTAAATTCCGTCTCCCGGAAGAGCTTATCGCCCAGCGTCCGGCTCCCGAACGCGATCAGTCGAGAATGATGGTTGTCAATCGCCGTACCGGAGAAATAGAACACAAGATCTTCAGAGATATTATTGATTACTTTGATGACGGTGACCTGTTTGTCTATAACGACACTATGGTTTTCCCTGCGCGCCTCTATGGAAACAAGGAGAAGACTGGTGCGCGCATCGAAGTGTTTCTTTTGCGTGAACTAAGTGCGGAGAATAAACTTTGGGACGTCCTTGTTGAGCCGGCCCGTAAGATACGTATAGGCAACAAACTGTATTTCGGCGATGACGAGTCGATGGTGGCTGAAGTGATAGACAACACCACTTCGCGTGGCCGTACACTCCGTTTCCTTTACGACGGTCCTCACGAAGAGTTCAAGAAGGAACTTTATAAGCTTGGCACCACTCCTCTGCCTTATTATATCCATCGCGAGCCTGACGAAGAGGATGCTGAGCGTTATCAGACAATTTTTGCCCGCAAGGAAGGGGCTGTGATTGTTCCCGGTGCCGCTCTGCATTTTTCACGTGAGCTGCTCAAAAGGCTTGAGATCAAAGGTGTGAATCAGGGTTTCATCACCATCCACAGTGGTCTCGGCAACTATCGCGATATCGATGTCGAGGATTTGACAAAGCATCGTATGGATTCCGAGGAAATGGAAGCCGATGAAGAACTGGTCAAGCTCGTCAATTCGACCAAAGACGGAGGTCATCGTGTATGTGCTGTCGGCACTTCCGTTCTCCGTGCCGTTGCAAGTGCTGTCAGCATGGGCGACCACATGAAGACATATTCCGGATGGACCAACAAGTTCATTTTCCCGCCTTATGATTTCTCTGTGACCGACGCGCTTGTGTCCAATTTCCACCTGCCTTACTCCACTATGCTTATGATGGTCGCCGCTTTCGGTGGCTACGATCTTGTCATGGATGCCTATAAGAAGGCCGTCAAGGAAGGTTATAAGTTCGGAGTCTATGGCGATGCCATGCTGATCGTTTCCTGATCGGTAAAATAATGGATTGAATTGGCCAACTATCTGACCATAGCAAATCAAAGTGAAGCGGCTTTTCGAGAGAAGATGAGTCGCTTCATCTCTTTTGCTATTCCTGTAACCTCGGCAGCCGAGGCCAAGGAATATGTGGCGCTGTATACCAACGAATATCACGACGCGCGCCACGTCTGCTGGGCCTATATGCTCGGCTCAGACCGCAAGGAGTTCCTGTCTTCTGACAATGGCGAGCCATCCGGTACGGCCGGCAAGCCTATTCTCGGTCAGATTAATTCATTCGGCCTGACCAATATACTTATTATAGTGGTGAGATATTTCGGTGGTATAAAGTTGGGCACCTCCGGACTCATAGCGGCTTATCGGGAAGCGGCGCGCCTTGCCATCGAGGCGGCTGAAATTATCGAGGGACGTGATATGATCACGCTGAGCCTTACTTTCCCTTACCTCGCCATGAACGATGTCATGAAACTCGTGAAAGCGCAGAATCCCTCCGGAGCCCGCGAGGCCGTCAGGATTGTTGCGCAGGAGTTTGACAACACCTGCTCGATGACTCTTTCGCTGCCGCTTGATCTGCTTCCGGAACTATCCGGCCGTCTTGAGGCAATTTCTGGTACCTCGGTTTTACATCCGGAAACCTGAGTGTTCGGCGGTTGGCGCTGTTCAATACCCTTTGCGGTATTTGTCCTCTTCCGAATCTTCAAGAATGGACAGATAGGAGGCATAGCGCGATTCGGCTATCCGGTGGTCGTCGACAGCCTCACGCACAGCGCATCCGGGTTCGTGGGTATGGGTGCAGTTTCCGTAGCGGCAGTCGGCACCGATTTTGAATATTTCCGGGAAGAAGTGACTGACTTCTTGCTTGTCGAACTCCAGCGTTCCGAATCCCTTGACTCCCGGTGTGTCGATGATGGCCGACGGCTCTTCGGCGTCGGGCAGATCAAACATTTCGGAAAATGTTGTGGTGTGCATACCGGTATCATGGGTTATTGATATTGAGGCCGTTGCTAAATCCAGACCAGGTATAAGATCATTGATCAGGGTGGATTTTCCGACTCCGGAATTGCCGGAAAACAATGTTGTTTTCCCTTTCAGTTTTTCACGCAGACTGTCAAGTCCTTCTCCTGTTTTGGCCGAAACTTTTACAACTGGATAGCCTATGGATTCATAAAGGTAACAGACTGCATTGAGATATTCTATTGCTTCTGGATCATCTTCAATGAGGTCGATTTTATTGATGACTATTACTGCCGGCACCCGATATGCTTCGGCGGTGGCTAAGAAGCGGTCAATGAACGTTGTCGATGTTGTCGGGTGAAACAGAGTGACCACTAAGCATACCTGATCGAGATTGGCCGCGAGGATGTGACCCTGCTTTGACAGGTTGCTTGCCTTGCGGATTATGTAGTTGCGGCGCGGAGTAATGGCCGTTATGTATCCGGTGTCTCCGTCCTGAAGATTTACTGTCACAAGGTCTCCGACAGCCACCGGGTTGGTGGTGCGGATACCTTTAAGACGGAAATTCCCTTTTATCTTGCAATTGATACATTCGCCGCTTTCTGTACGGACGAGATAGCTGCTTCCGGTATTTTTGATAACAGTTCCGGTCATATGGTATTCTTGACTGTTGTTTTTTATTAGTCTGTAATGTCTGGTCTCAGTTGTCTGTTGCGGTTATATTCCGTCTAAAAACTGAGTGGCTCTTTTTCTTTCCACACCTAATTCTACGGCGCGCAGAGCATCTGCTTTGGCGTCGTCGGGACGGTAGCGCATCTTGTTCAGGGCTGCGCGGTACAGATAGAGTTCGCCGTCGTCAGGCGTAAGCTTCAGTGCTGAATTAATATCGTCAGAGGCCTCCTGAAGATTTCCGCTGAGCAGATGGCAATAGCCGCGGCCGCCATAGAACTCCGGTTCTTTCCGCTCTTCGAGCACCTTGGTATAATAAGGAATCGCCGCGGCAAATTCGCCTGTGCCGCTTAAGACGGAAGCTCCCGCGATATGAGTCTCTGTCTCATCCGGAAAATTCCGCTCCATGAATCCGAAATCATCTTTGGCAGTCTTGAAAAGATGTTTGCGTAAAGCCAGCAGGCAGTGGTGGAAACGGGCGGTGATCACCGTGGAGTCCAGTTCCATGATCAGACCGTAGTCCTTATAGGCTTCGTCTTCCATCCCAAGGGCCGAGAGCACACGTGCACGGTTGCTCAGAATGGTTACTGAGGCCGGGGCCATGATATGTGCGTCGGTCAGGGTCTCAAGCGCCAATGAGTCCTGGCCCATATTGAAGCGTATAATGCCTAAATTGGACATCAGAAGGACGTTCGATGGATTTGCCGGTTCCAGTTTTAGCGCCTCGGTCAGAGCATTGGCAGCTTCTATCCATTTTCCTTCGCTACATGCCTTGTCGGCTTCTCCGACTTTTTGCATATAGGGACTTTCTTCCTCCGTTGCCGCCGAGGCTTTGATTGACATGGCTGTCGGAAGCAGGAGTAGTATGATTGTTATCGTGTTGAGCAGTTTGCTTGAAATCTTCATCAGAGAGAATGGTTAAAGTGTGGGAGAGCTGGCGGATGGTCAGTTCTCGGATTGACGGTTGCGGTAGTCGCGTGGCGACATACCTGTCAGATGTTTGAAGTATTTGCCGAAAAACGACTGGTTTGAAAAGTTCAGTGCAAGACTGATTTCCTGGATATTCATCCCTGTGTTGCGGAGCATCAGTTTTGCTTCGAGTATCACACGGTGGTCTATCCATTCGCCTGCAGTCTTGCCGCTGACCTCTTTGAGCACTGCTGAGAGATGTTTGGGAGTGACAAAAAGTTTGTCGGCGTAGAAATTTACAGTCCGCTGCGACTTGAAATGAGTTTCGATCAGATCAATGAAATTGGCTAAAAGCTCTTCGCGCCGCGAGTGATGGTTGCGGTCTTCGGAGCGCGAGGCATATATGCTCAGTGTGTTGTAGAAAAGCAGTTCACAGATGGCTCCGAGAGTCAGATTGTTGAATGGTCGCCCTTCAAGTCTGATATGTTTCTGAAGCATTTCGTAGATCATCCACTGGCTCTCCAGCTCTTCTTCGGTCATTTCAATGACAGGATTGGAATTGTAGTGCAGCGTGTAAGGGGCTACGAAGTGGAGCGACGGCAATATTTCGTTGAGTTTGTCCTCGTGGACAACAATGAAAAAACCGTCGAAATCAGGACTTTCTTTGCATTGACTGATGATGTGTCCCGGTTTAAGTACCATCAGAGAACTCGCTCCGAGGTGGCGCGGAGCTACATCGACAACAGCTGAAATTTCGCCTCGTTTGCATACAGCCAGAAGCATATGTGCCAATCGCGATGGAAATTTGACGTTGCTGATATCTAATAGCGAGCGAAACACGTTGATCGTTTCGTAGTGGCGGTCGTGTAGAGCGGGAATCATCGTAGTTTGTTACATGAAATTATTCACCGCAAAGGTACGATATATTTCCATAGAAAATGTTCGCTTTCTCGCTTTTTTTAGTCTAAAACCTATTTAAATTGTTAATTTTTGTTCTGTTTGGCTTATTCTTGGGCTGATTAGGCCTCAATGTATGCCACGTCTGTTCAATTCCGTCTGATAACGCCGGGCGTTGGCCATGTGTGTGGAGTAGTCGGATGCAAAGTTGTGATAACCGGAGAAATCTTCTTTGGCACACATGTAGATATAGTTGTGTTGCGGTGCGTTGAGTACTGCGTCTATTGTTGAGCCGGCGGGAATTCTGATAGGTCCCGGCGGCAGTCCGTTTACCTTATAAGTATTGTAGGGCGATTCGATAGCAAGATGCTTCCCTGTGATGCGCCGCAGGCTGAAGTCGCCGCTTGCGAATTTCACAGTCGGGTCGGCCTGAAGTTTGATTCCCTTTTTGAGACGGTTGAGGTAGAGTCGGGCGACTTTGGGTTTCTCGTCAGCTTTTGCCGTCTCTTCCTCTACGATGGATGCCACGGTAGCAACTTGTGCCGGAGTCAGATTCAGCTCTTTGGCTTTGGTCCTGCGCTCCTTGTTCCAGAACCGGTTGCGGTAATCGAGCAGACGTCTCACGACATTGGCAGGTGCAGCGCTCCAATAAAATTCATAGCTGTCCGGAATGAAGGCCGCGGGAAAGGTCTGACGCGAGAAACCGCTGTCGGGGAGCACCTCTTCGCAGGCTCTCAGAAATTCATCAGGTGTGCACTGAAGTTGTGAGGCTATGCGCTCCGAGAGCTGTTTCATCGTTCGGGTACCGTTGAAACGCACTTCGACGGGGGTCTGATGCCCGCGGGCTATCCGTTTACTTATATTAAGCGCACTTTGGCCCCCGCTTACTTTGTAGGCCCCCTGTGAGACTTCCGAATTACCGCCAAGCAGCTTCCAGATGACATAGACCCGGTTTCCCATCGAGGAACCCAGGGAATTTTTCATTGAATCCCTGACTGCGGCTGTTGAGATTCCTTTGGGGATGTAGATCCATTCGCTCTTACCGTCTTTCCCGGAGTAGGGGATGAAGACAAAGCCGATGACCGTACAGATCGCAACGAAAGCTGCGATTGCGGCAATCAGTAGTCCGAGACTATGCTGCCGTACCCATGACTGTTTTTTCTTTTTCTTCTTTTTAGTAGTTGAAGTAGCCAAAGCAAGTTGCGTTTAGCGTTATGGATATGTTATTTCGGATTTCAGAACTGATTTCGGTCAGCGCAGGCGGTGAAGTGAGTCGAGCATCTCTTGCAGGCGGTCGCGCACAGATTTGAGCCGTTGCACGGTCTCGAATTTCTTGGTAATTCCGTCGCGGTTGCGTTTCATCTCCTCCTGGGCGGCTTCGAGTTTCATCCCCTTGTCTTTGACAAGATAGCTGACCATGCGGATGGTCTCAATATCGCGTGGGGTATAGAATCGTGTCCCACGGTCGTTGCGTTGTGGCTTGATCGCCGGAAAAGCGCTCTCCCAAAAGCGGAGGGTCGACATCGGCAGCCCTACCATTTCGGCCACCTCGCTTATCTTATAGTATTTTTTACTCGTGCTGTCCATACGCGGCTTAACTGAAATCAAAGGCAAATTTAGCGATAAAATCCGAATCCGCCAATCGAAAGGCATCAAATGGTTTGCCGCAAAATATTATGGTGGGTCACCCGGTGGCGGACTACGGCTGATAATAATTAGTTAAAAAATATAAACAAATGAGCTGTAATCGCGGAAAATTCAGTAACTTTGCAGTCGCTTTTTAGCATCCCCCGTGTGATGGGAAATTAAGGAGCATTTGAATTACAACTTAATTTTGAGTAACACAACTAAACAAATCAATCAGAAATGAAGACATTTCAACTGACAGCCGAACCCCGTACCGACCTCGGCAAGAAAGCTACCAAAGCTCTTCGCAAAGAAAACAAGATTCCCGTTGTCCTCAATGGCGGTGAAGTAGTTAACCTTCCCTATGAGAAGGCTCTCAAACCCGGCGAAAAGCTCGTGGAAATCGGCAACGGCAAAGGCCTTGTGACAACTGACCTCGTAGTGACTCAGGACGCAGTCCGCAAGCTCGTCTACACTCCCGATATTTATGCTATCGAACTCAATGTCAATGGCGAAACCCGCATGGCTGTTCTCAAGGACATTCAGTTCCACCCCGTTAAGGACAATATTCTCCACATCGATCTTCTCGAAGTGACCGACAAGAAGCCCGTCACTATCGAAGTTCCCGTTCAGCTTGAAGGCCACGCCGAAGGTGTCAAGGCCGGTGGTAAGCTCAACCTCTCGATGAAGAAAATCCGCGTGAAAGCTGTTTATACTGAAATCCCCGAACGTGTTGTCATCAATGTTGACCACCTCGGTCTCGGCAAGACTCTCCAGATCGGCGACCTCCACTTCGATGGTCTCGAACTGATGAATGCCAAGAATGCTGTTGTCTGCGCCGTTCAGCTCACTCGTGCTGCCCGTGGTGCTCAGGCCAACGCACAGTAATTTCAGCATTGGCGCATCTCGCGCGTAAACCGTTTTATAGCAACAGATTTTCTCGTCCGTTTCGAGCCGGGAAAATCTGTTGCTCGTTTACATCCATCAGATCAAATAGTCTGAGTATAGCCTAATAATCATCTGAAAATGAAATATTTGATTGTCGGACTCGGAAACATAGGTCCGGAATATGCCAATACGCGCCACAACGCGGGATTCAGAATTGCTGACGCTCTCGCCGCGAGCGGTGACGCGAAATTTTCGACCGAACGTTACGGCGATGTTGCCCGTATGCGTGTGAAAAACGCACAGTTGGTCATTCTGAAACCGTCTACTTACATGAATCTGTCCGGAAATGCCGTGCGCTACTGGAAAGAGAAAGAAGGGATTGAGATTGAAAATATTCTCGTTCTTGTCGATGACTGCGCGTTGCCTTTCGGTGCGATCCGTATGAAAGGTTCCGGTAGTGATGCAGGACATAATGGACTGAAAAACATAGCGCAGATGCTCGGCACACAGGCTTATCCGCGCTTGAGATTCGGCATCGGCAATGATTTTCCCCGCGGAATGCAGATCGAATATGTGCTCGGCGCTTTTACTCCGGCCGAGGAAGAGGCTATGCCCGAACGCATAGACATGGCCGTCGATGCGGTAAAGACGTTCTGTCTGATGGGGATAGAGCGCGCTATGAATATGTATAATAAAAAATAGCCGGTCAGGTTTTCAAATATAAAAACACTGCTGAAAATGAATGAGGTTAGAATTGACAAATGGCTTTGGGCCATGCGAATATTCAAGACGCGGACGATAGCGACCGAGGCATGTAAGAAGGGGCGTGTCTATGTCGGTGACGCTCTTGCCAAGCCGTCGCGGACGATCAAAGTGGGAGATATTGTCAAGGTCCGCAAACCGCCGGTGACTTATTCTTTCCGTGTGCTTGCTCTGACTCAGAATCGTCTTGGAGCAAAATTAGTGCCGGAATATATGGAAAACATCACTCCGAAGAGCGAACTCGATCTGCTTGAAATTGTGAAGATCTCCGGCTTTATCGACCGCCGTAAAGGACTTGGCCGCCCCACCAAGCGCGAGGGCCGCGAGCTGGCCGAGTTTACGGAATCAATGTCAGACGGCTGGGACATCGACTTCCTTGACGATTTTGACGAAGAAGAGGATGTCTAAAATAATCAGCTCTATGATGACCTTTATCTTTAAACTTTGGAAAGCCTTTTTGTGCCCCTTGCGCTTAAACTGGATTTTCTTTATAGCCTTCGGACTTCTTATCGCAGGCAATGCCACTCTGGTGCCGGTCAGATTTCCTCATGGAGGATGGTATTACTACTGGGGACCTGCATTGGAAGGGCTTGCGCGGTCTATGGTGTTGTCCTATCTCGTCACTGCTGTCGTGAACTTCTGCGGAAGTCCGCGGTGGCTGAAAATGCTGCTTTGCCTGATTGCGGCATTAGTGTTTACGGTAACGACATATATGATTCTGGAGTTAGGGCGCACCTTTTCTCCTGACGTCATATTGCTTTTGGTGGAAACAACTTCAACTGAATCCGGTGAATTTCTCCGACAGTATCTTGGCACTCCTCACACACTTTGGTATCTGCTTATGTTTATTGCCATTATGGCATTTATTGTTTTTGCAGAACGTCGGCAATCACTCTTATCCGAGAAATTGAAGGCAAAAACATGGCGGAAATATACGTGTGTCGGTCTCTTTGTTTTTGTTATGGCGGCCGGGGTTTATAAAATTGCCGAGACCGTAGTATTGGTGCGCGCTTCGATGAAAAGAGATGTCGACCGGGCCAATCTGATGGGTATATTGAATTTGGGCCTGCGTGATTGGGCTGTATGTGGTCAATATAGCGACACTATGACCAATCTGTGTCTGTCGGCAGTGTTTCTCAGGGAACTTGGCGAATCGACACGAAGATGGGAAGAGTTGCAGAAGGAGATCGTGGCTACTTACAAGCCTGAGGTGCGACCTGACAGTCTGTCTGTCGTGTTTGTGCTTGGTGAGTCACATTCAAAAATCCATAGTTCGCTATATGCTTACCCTTTGCCAACCAATCTTCAGATGGAAAAAGAGAAAGAGCGTGGAAATCTGTTCCTGTTTCAGGATGTCGTGACGCCATACTGTTCGACTACTGAAGCGATTAAAAATCTCTTGTCTCTTAATTCTGTCGGTGACGGTGAGTCGTGGCAGTATTCGGCCTGTTTCCCTCTTGTGTTCAAACTTTCGGGTTTTAACGTTCAGTTGTGGGACAACCAGAATGACTTGTTTAATGTGGGTAGAAAGGCAGGCTGGGATATTGATATTGCCAATTTTATGGCAGCTGATGTCATGAAAAAGAAGTGTTATGATTTCATCAGCCCGCATCCGTGCCGATATGACGGCGAGTTCATTGAGGGTTATCTGAAAGATTATTCAACTCGGTCGGCGTCAAATTTCAGCTTTATTCATCTTTATGGTCAACATATAATGGCTTCTTCACGCTTCCCTCAGACTCCCGAATGGCTTTATTTTAAGTCAGCCGATGTCGATAAGGCGCGGAAGAAAACTCCCGGCTTGACCGAGACCATGAAAGCGGATATTGCCTCCTATGATAATGCCACCCGATACAATGATCATCAGTTGGCACGCATCATTGATTTTTACCGCGATTCGGTGGCGGCTGTGCTTTACTGCCCTGACCACGGTGACGATATCTATGACAGCGGTCTTGTGATGGGGCGCAGGCATATAGAGACTACGACCCCGGCTCTTGCAAAGGCTCTGTATGAAGTGCCGTTTTTTATTTGGTGCAGCGATAGCTATAAAGCCCGTTATCCTGAAATTGTGGAAAATATACAGAGCGCTGTGGATAAGCCGTTTATGACTGACAATATTGCCCACATTCTTTTCCATCTCGCCAATATGACGGGCAGCAACTATTATATGGCCTCACGTGATGCATTGTCAGACCAATACAGTTGCCCGCCAAGAATCATCAATCGTAAGGATGATTATGATGCTGTGATGGCCGGTGATGGCGTTAGATGAAAAGGAGGGTAACTTTAGTCCGAGTCGAATTTTTTGCGGTAGAACATGAAGTCGCGGCCGAGGTATTTTTCGCGGACAGTGGGATTTTCGGCAAGCTCTTCGGATGTTCCCTGGAAAAGGATCTTGCCCTCAAAAAGAAGATAGGCGCGGTCGGTGATGCGCAGTGTTTCCTGAGCATTGTGGTCGGTGATCAGGATACCGATGTTTTTCTCCTTGAGGTGATAGACCACTGACTGTATGTCCTCCACTGCGATCGGATCGACACCGGCAAAGGGTTCGTCGAGCATGATGAATTTCGGATCGATTGCCAGGCAGCGGGCTATTTCGGTGCGTCGGCGTTCGCCACCTGAAAGCTGATCGCCCAGATTGTGGCGCACCTTTTCAAGGCTGAATTCGGCAATGAGACTTTCAAGTTTGTCGCGCTGATATTCGGCAGATGTATTGGTCATCTGCAACACAGCTTTGATATTGTTTTCAACCGATAGTTTGCGGAAGACACTTGGCTCCTGCGCAAGATAGCCGATGCCGTTTTGAGCCCTCTTATAGACGGGATATTTGGTGATATTCAGGTCGTTGAGGAATATCTGGCCTTCGTTGGGGGTGATAAGTCCTACGGTCATGTAGAACGTTGTCGTTTTTCCGGCTCCGTTTGGCCCTAACAGACCTACAATCTCGCCCTGTGTGACATTGATCGACACATGGTTTGCCACGGTACGTTTACCGTATTTTTTGACCAGATTGTCAGTGCGGAGCACCATTTTATCAGGAGTGCCTGTGGGAATGGCAGGCTGGATATTCTGATTTTCTTCCATTTCTTGCGGTTGGTGGAGTGGGGGAGAGGGTTGTGTTAGCGGTTGGCGCGTCTGAGACGCGATTCAATATAGTCTGTGAGCAGCTGGATGGCTACGACATTGCTGCCTCCCTGCGGAACAATGAGGTCGGCATGGCGTTTGGTAGGCTCGATATACATCTCGTGCATAGGTTTGAGCACACCCTGATAGCGGTCGAGAACCATGGCGGGAGTTCGTCCGCGTTCCACGCAGTCGCGCGCTATGACTCGGATCAGACGCTCGTCGGCATCGGCATCGACAAACACTTTTACATCCATCATAGAGCGGAGCACCGGATCGGTCAGGACAAGAATACCTTCGATAATGACCACTTCGCGCGGCTCGACGCGGACAGTTTCTTCCTGACGTGTGCAGGTAAGATAGGAATAGGTCGGCATCTGGATTGTCTTTCCCTCTTTCAGCTGTTGCAGATGACTGACAAGCAGCGACCATTCGATAGAGGCGGGTTCGTCGAAATTGATCTTGCTGCGCTCCTCGACCGGAATGTGGCTTGAGTCCTTGTAATAGGAGTCCTGAGGCAATACCGCGACTTCGCCGGGTGGCAGACTGTTGATGATTTTGTTTACTACGGTGGTTTTGCCGGAGCCTGTGCCACCTGCTATACCTATTATTAACATATCAGGGCTTATCGGGAAAAATGATACGGAGGAGAGTTCGCATTGATTAAAATTATTGCAAAGTTAATCGGCTTGTGGCGATTATCCAAATTTATGTAAGCCGATTTTTGAGTTGGTTTTTGAATGAAAGATTCAGCCATGTGGCGGATGGCGGCTTGATTCCGGAAATTTGATTTAAAATATTGAATTGATGATTTTGGTATTCGCGCGGTCGATGGCCGAGGAATTTATGGTTGAAAGATATATGCGGGTTGTGCGTTCGGAATCATGTCCCATGCCTTCGCTGATTACGCTTATCGGTATTCCCTGCATTCTGGCAATGGAAGCCCAGCTATGGCGTGCCGAGTATAGGGTGATTCCCTTGTGGTAGCCGACGATATGGCCTATTTTTTTCAGGTTGGTGTTTATCCGGTATGAAATGTTGCGATATGCGTATGCAGGATTGGAGTGCGGATTTATCAATATAGGGAGCAGGTAGCATCCGGTATTGGGCGGATATTTGTCAATTATGCGTTGCATCTCGACAGTCCATTTCAATGTCAGTGGCTGTCGTGTCTTGTGGCGGCAATAGGTTAGATATCCGTTTTTCAGGTTGCTTTTGAGGAGAAAAGCCATGTCGATAAAGCTCATTCCCCGTGTAAGAAAGCTGAGCATAAACATATCACGCGCATAATCCAGAGCCGGGTTTGCCGTAAGATCCAGAGCTTGGATTTTTCTCATTATGGCAAGGGGTAAAGCCCGTTTCTCGGTTCTGTCCACCCCGGTATAGACATGCCGGAAAACATCGGTCGGTATAAAGGCCCCTTCATCGGCAGCCGCATTGCATACGGCCCGCAGTATCCTCATGTAGAATGATGTTGTGTTCGGTTTCAGGCCTCTTGCCTGAAGAAAGGCCTCGTATCTGTCGATGAGATCTGTCGTAATCGAGTCAATGACAATGTCCTCGCCTTTACGGAACATCATGAAACTATTGAAAGTAGACCGATAGTTCTGCGCTGTCCGGAGTCTGTTTTTATCCTGAAGTAATCCGATGCGTCGTTCCATGAAACTTGTGAATGAAAATCTTGACATATAGTCGTGATATTCGGTTATAATTTCTGATGTATCATAATACATTTTATTGATCTCCATTCTGCCGATAAGTGTTTTTATGCGCCGTATATCGTGATGAAGGCATCGGTTTATCCGATCCAGTTCTTGCTGACGGGTTGAAGACGTCGGTGATGCTATGATGCCTTTGTGTTCGTCCCACTCGTTGGTCGCGACCGTATAAGGCGTCTGGATTTTGCGGGCCTGGCGGTTATGTATGATCTGTATATATAATTTCCCGAATCCGATTTTATTATTCAGCATTCGGCATTTTGCTTTTACGGTAGCCATGGTTTAAAAACGTTTTTTTGCCTTAAGATACTTAGGATTATTGTCCGATCGGCATTCTAAGGGGTGGAAGAGTGAAAAAATCGGAGAAAAACAGCTTTGAATTGAAAAAATATCAGAAAATATTTGCACAGTTCAAAATTAACCTCTACCTTTGCACCGTCAAAAGGAAAAACAAGTAAGCGAACTTGAAAACGAAGCCTGATGACAGACATAAATTGCCTTGTGGTGTAATGGTAGCACGTCGGATTCTGGTTCCGCCTGTGAGGGTTCGAATCCTTCCAAGGCAACATAAAGAAAGAGCTAAGTTTTAAAACTTGGCTCTTTTGTCATTTTCATTCCACATAGGATATTAATCCTGACTGTCGTATCCGATCCAGATAGGGGCTCCGAAGGGCAGCGTCTCCCAGTCGGACTGACTTGCGTAGCGGTAGCGTGTTTTGCCTGTCAGAGGTTTAGTTTTCATGATGAAATATTCGTTGGCGAAATTTTCCAGAAATTCCAGCTCTACATAGAAATCTCCTTCATCCAACATGATCTCTTCCGGAAAGACGTAGGAAAATGAGCCGTCTGTCAGCTGAGATTTGTTGTAATCGAAATACACGGGGCCGATATTCTGTAACACATAGGAGTTGTCCTCCTTTCGGTAGACGTTCACGCGGAATTTCATGCGGGAAAGAGGTCTGGGATCGGTGATGATGGTAAATCCGATCTCTTTCAGCCATGCGCGGTTTTTGACTTTAAGCGGTGTGGCCAATCCTTGGCCGGCTGCTTTGTAGCCTTCAACGTCGATATATATAAAACCTCCGGCTCCCTTGCGCCCGGCAGTCTTGTGCTTTATTTTCAGTGGTTTTACAATGATTTCTCCCAACCTGATTGCATCCTCTGCCAGAGTGATTGTATCAGGCAGGTTTGCGATGTCTCTGACTGCGAACGTCCGTGGCAGATATCCGACAGATGAGATACGTATAGAGTCGTTTATATATTCCGCAGGTATCTTTAAGGAGAAATTGCCGAGTGTGTCAGTGACCGTCCCAAGTTTGCAGTTGATTACACCGACGCTTGCATATATAATCGGCTTTTTGTCCGATTCCGAGACAATAGTCCTGCTGAAACTGGATAAGGCAGTTGCCGGAAGCAGCAGACAGCAGATAAATTTAGGTAGTAGAGATCTCATATTGCAAGATAATCATTTGTGTCAGAACTAAAATCCGATAATAAGATTCATAAAGACGTTGGTATATGTGCGGGAGGTGGTAACAAAGATTTTTGATCCGTCATTTCATTTTGGCTCAGCCGTGAATGACAGCGTTGTCTGCGGGACTGATGGATAAAGTACCGGGTCCTGGTTGGCAGCTTTGACCCGGAGTTCGGTGGCTGTCAGTTTTTCGATGAGCCAGAATGATTGGCCGTATGCAGTGTTGTAGAGATAGATGACGGCGAAATTTTCGGTTGTGAAAGTCCAGTCATAATATTGTGTCTCGCGCAGGATTTCTTCTCCGTCGGCGTTTGTGCCGATTTGAGTGAAAACGGCTTTTCCTTTGCGGTCAAAATTCCAGAACTGATAATGGTAAACCGGATTGTCCGGGTCGTATGTGTCTGTCCAGTATTGCGCCCATTTCACTGAGGTGAGCAGATTGAGGCGTGCCTGCTGATCAGCGTCATAATGGCCCGACTGTTCGCAGGAGGTGGGAATCAGCAGGCAGATCAGGGGCAGGATCAGATTTAATGCTCCGGTTTCCATTTTCGAGTAGAGATGTTTGTGAGTTGCAAAGATAAGTATGTAAATTGGGGATACTGCTTTTTGTGTGATAAAAAAGATTAAAAAGACAACAAAAGAGCCGATCCAGAGTTTGGATCGACTCTTGGTGCGTTTTGATAATTTTTAGAGTTGATTTATTAGCCTTTAATTATTTGGCGTGGTCGGAGTGGGATTGGGGATGGACCACTCGGCAACAAATTCAAGAGTTTGGCGCGGCGTAATCTTTCTGATGGTCTGAACGATTGAGCCTACGATATTACCGAAAAATTCTTCATGAACGGTTGAAAATTTGTCATTGGATTCCATTGTGGTTTGGTCTTTACGTTAGATACAAAATAGCATTCTATATTTAGAACACCAGATCCAATGATAAAGTTCGATATGCCGACGGTGAAATAGTGTTAAATAATATTAACGAGATTGCTGCTGGACGTTCTTCTCAACAGTCGTGAGCCAGATTGCTCCGGGCTATATAGCCGAAGTGGGCAATTCGACAGAAAATCTGTCGGCTGCCTGATAGAACGGGAAGCGTTTGCGGCTTTCTTTCAGAGCATCAAGATCAAGCAGAGCATAGATGTCTCCGTTTCTTCTGGTTTCCCTGATTTCTTCTCCGAGATAGTCGAATATGGATGAAATACCGGTGGGGTATTCTCCGAATTTGTCTGTACCCGTACGGTTTGCTCCTACGGTATAGGCCTGGTTTTCAATTGCGCGAGCTGCGAGAAGCAGTTTATATGGTTTTTCGCGAGAAACAGGCCAGTTGGACGGCACGAGCAGCAGATCATAGAGATCGTCGTGGCTGTTGCGCATCCACACGGGGAAACGGAGGTCGAAACATACTATAAGACGTATGTTCCATCCGCGAAACCGGATGTTTTTGGGAAGTTCCTGCGATGCTTTATAGACCGTGTGCTCATTTGAAAGCGGGAAAAGATGCCGTTTGTCCGTGAACGTCACATCACCCATGGGCTCGACAAAAAAAGCCCGGTTGAAATAATTGCCTCTGCCGTCGGTGGCAAGAAAACTGCCTGCGATAGCAAAACCGAAATATTGGGTCCAGCGTTTCAGCGACTCGACTGTATGTCCGTCATTAGTCTCGGCTATGGCAGCCACTGTCCCCGCGTCAGGTACGAAGGAGGTGGTGAAGAGTTCCGGCAAAACGACAATATCGGTGTCAGGCTCTACCTGATTAAGCTTGTGGGCGGTTGAGATAAGATTGTTTTCGACATCCGCGTAGCTTATGTCAGCCGGGATAACACATATTTTCAGCATTGCAATACTCTGTGTGGGCTTGTGTACGGATTCAGACGGTGAAATTGTCGCGATTGATTCCAGTAAACGGTTTATAATAGGCTTTAACGGCCTTCATATCCGCTTCGTAGTCGCCGGTGGGGAAAAATGTTTTTTGCAAACGAATGGTTTTTGAGGCAGCGTCGATGGCCCCGAGAACAATTGGAATTTTTGCACCATAGGCGATATGCAGGAAGCCTGTATGCCATTGTTCGACCTTAGAGCGTGTTCCTTCGGGAGTAATGGCGATCGACATTCTGTCTGTTTTGGCGAATTTCCTGATCAGCGTCTCGGTTAGCGACGAACCTTTTCCTCTGCAGACCGGAATTCCGCCAAAAGCCTTGAAAACAAGATTCATCGGAAAGAAAAACCACTCTTTTTTGATCAGAAATCCCGCCTGGCGTCCAAGTGACCAGTAGGCGAGTTTGCCGAGTATGAAATCCCAGTTGGAAGTGTGGGGCGCGACGCAGATTATACATTTCGGATAATCCGGGACGCTGCACACCACCTTCCAGCCGAAGAGATGTAGTATTGTACTGCTTAAAGACATGGTTTCTCTTTTGCGTTCGGTTCAGTATTTTAAGCTTTGAGAGCAGCTTTGTTGGCGTCTTTCTGAGCCTGCGGGAGAGCCTCGTTCATTTTCTTCACAATGGCCTCGATATGGGCGTTGAATTCATCCTTGAGTTTCTTATAAGCTGCCTTGAAATATTCCGAGCGGGCTTTGTTGTATTCGGCTACGGATGCAAACGCCTTAGGCGACTGGGGGAAGTCGAAATTCACACGGCTGAGAGCATTGTACTGAAGTTCGGCAAGTTCGTAAATGATTTCATTTAGCTTTTCGGGATCTATGCCGGGAACGGTTATTTTGGCGATCACGCATTCGCCTGCGAGGGCGCCGCAGATCATTCTGATTTCTTTCTTCAGGATACGTTTGTTAGAGGCCATAAGTGATGTTGTTTTTGATTGTTATACTATTTAAATCGGTATCCCTCTTTGCGGTCAGAGGAAAGCGATATTGCAAATTTAACAAAAAAGTCTTTATTTAAGTTGTAGTGATGAGGATTTTTTTGAGCGCCTGAAGCGAAGGCGTTATTTTCGGGACCTCGTGGCGTATGCAGTGATTACAGTCTTTCTCTGTCGGAAGAGGAGTAATTTCGGAGCCGATGATATGGCCCACTGTTTCCGCGAACTTCGCGGGGTGGGCTGTGGCAAGGAATATTCCAAGTTCGCCATCCTCAATATCTTCGGCAAGGGCGCGGTAAGCTGTGGCGGCATGAGGATCGGCAACATATCCGGCTTCACGGTACAAGCGGTTGATGGAGTAGGCGATTCCGGCATCGTCGTAAGAATATGCTCTCATGTCGGTGCTGATCAGCCGATGGTCGTTACCGTACATATCGACAATGCGGGAGAGATTCGACGGATTTCCGACATCCATCGCGCAGGCAATGGTGTGGTGTGGAGGTGCGGGGGTGAAGCTCCCGCTGTTGATGAAACGGGTGAAGGTATTGTTGCTGTTGTTGGCGACAACAAAACGTTTGACCGGCAGCCCCATCCTTTTAGCAAGGAGTCCGGCTGTCAGATTACCAAGATTGCCGCAGGGGACGGAAATTACAATTCTGTTGTCGCCTGCTTTTCCGCCGGTGCGGCCGATCAGCTGGCCGTAGGCATAGAAATAATAGAACATCTGCGGCAGCAAGCGGCAGATATTTATTGAATTTGCCGATGTGATGCTCAGATTCCGGCGCAGATCACTGTCGACAAAAGCTTCTTTGACCAGCCGCTGGCAGTCGTCGAATGTGCCGAGTACTTCGATCGGATGCACGTTGTCGCCTAAGGATGTGAACTGGTGGCGCTGTTTGGCGGAGAGTCCGCGTTCAGGATAGAGAACAAAGACCTCGACTCCCGGCACACGGTGGAAGCCGCTTGCAACGGCGCCCCCCGAATCGCCTGACGTGGCCACAAGTACATTGACCGGCCGGTCGAGATGGCGTGAATAGTGGCTTATGATGCGGGCGAGAAAGCGGGCTCCGATGTCCTTGAATGCGTGTGTCGGACCGTGGAAAAGTTCGAGTACGCTTATCGTGTCTGAAATCTTGCGCAGAGGTATATCGAACGTGAAAGTGTCATGGACAATTTCTTTCAGCTCGGCCGGATCAATGTCGTCGCCCAGTATTGTCGTGGCAACCACATAGGAGATGTCGCGGACAGACATCTCGGCTATATTATTGAAAAATGCGCGTGGAATGAGCGGGATGCGCTCAGGCATATAAAGACCGCCGTCGGCCGGCAATCCTGTCATCACAGCCTCTTCGAGCGTGGCTTGTCTGCTTTGTCGGTTTGTGCTGTAAAATTCCATGATGATTATAAAGAAGGTATATTCCTAAAAGCAAAGATAAACATCTCGGCGAGCAGATCCAAACAAGAGTATTTAAAAATAGTGAAAAGGATGAATTTTGAGGGCGCGGAGTCCAAAATGAAAATCTGTTCCGTGAAATGAATGGCACTTAAAACAGAATTCTCGCCAGTGAATCGTTGTGTGAGCGGATATAGTCGGTGAAACCACGTTCGTAATCGGTCGCAGACTGGGCTCCGAGTTTAGATCGGATATTGCTTATTCTTGCTCTGATGTCCAGAAGACCGTCCTGCAAAGCGTCCTCATCGGCGGCATATTCGAGCAGACGTTCTGCATGTTCGCCTCCGAGGCGATACGCCTTTTTATCTTTCACTTTCCCTGATACGGTTTCCTGTTGCGCGTTCTTTTCGGAACAGCTGCACGAAACTGCCGAACCTTGCAACAGGAGTAATGTTGCAACGGAATATATTGATTTCAGTACAATGGATTTCATAAGATTGTCATGGCTATTTTGGCACATCCCTCGGCATCGGCAAGGGCATCGTGATGATTGTAAAACGGTATTCCGAGAAATTCGCAGACAAACGGCAGTGAGTAGGAGGTCAGCATCTGTCGCGGGATCTGTTTGCGTGCGGCTGTCAGGGTGCAGAGGAAAGTGTAGTCCGGGTAGTCCATCCCGTAGACTTTGTGGGCGGCACGGATGCACTTTTCGTCAAAAGCCTTGTTGTGGGCCACCAGCGGCAGGCTGCCGATCAGCCGGTGGACATCACGCCACACATCGGAAAACACGCGTGCGTTTTCGGTGTCCTTGCGGCCGATACCGTGGATGTTGAGCGTGAAATGCCGGAAATAGTATTCCGGTTCCGGTTTGACAAGTTCGTAGAACCTGTCGGAGATGACACCGTCAGTCACCTTGACAGCTCCGATGGCACAGATTGACGAGGGCTCTCCGTTGGCCGTTTCGACGTCGATGGCTACGAAGTCATTCATTTCCGGCTACTTTGTCCCTGACTTTTTCCATCAGCCAGCGCGGTGTAGAGGTAGCTCCGCAGATGCCCACTGTGCCCGCGCCTTCGATCCATTCCGGACGGAAATCAGATGGATTCGAGACGAGATATGACTGGGAGTTGACATCGCGGCATTCATGATAGAGCACTTTCCCGTTGCTGCTTTTGGCTCCGGCAACAAAAAGTATCACATCGTGGGCACGGGCAAATTCGCGCAGATGTTCCACGCGGTTTGCGACCTGACGGCAGATTGTGTCGAAATACTCGAATTTCACGCCGTCGGCTATCCTGCGGTTGATTTCCGCGACCATTTCAGCCAGGCCCTGGAGCGGCATGGTGGTCTGAGAGTAGAGCGCTATGTCGCGGTTGAAGTCGATGCGGTCAAGCTGGCTGACGTTTTCGACTACGATTGCCTCGCCGTTGGTCTGTCCGACAAGGCCGTTGACTTCCGCATGTCCGGCCTTGCCATAGATGACAATCTGCGGACGGGGAGATATGGAATCGTAGGTCTGCTTGATCCGTTTCTGCAGCTGAAGCACTACCGGGCAGGTGGCGTCGATTATCTCGATCCCTTTTTCGGATGCGATTGTATAGGTTGACGGGGGTTCTCCGTGGGCGCGGAGCAATACGCGCGCTCCTGACAGACGGTCAAGGTCGGCATGGGTTATTGTAGCCAGACCTTTTTGCTCAAGGCGCTCGACTTCGTCGCTGTTGTGCACGATGTCACCCAGGCAGTAGAGGGGTTCCGGCGAGCGTTCGAGTTCCTCTTCGGCTTTCCGTATGGCTGTCACAACGCCGTGGCAGAAGCCTGAGCGGGCGTCGATTTCAATTACCGGTGATTTTTTCATCAGTCCTTATATAAAAATATGTGGCGGATGTTTTTTATCCGGCTATGTATCGGTTAAACAGATCAAGCAGCCATTTATCCTGCTCCTCGATAGTCATTTCCGAGTTGTCGAGTTTCACGGCATCGGGGGCACAGCGCAACGGTCCCTCGGACCTTGTCTCGTCGATGTGGTCGCGGCCGACAACATTGGCAAGCACTTCCTCATAAGTGATGTTCTGTCCTTTTTCATTGAGCTCCTTGAAGCGTCGCTGGGCGCGCTTTTCGGCAGATGCGTTGCAGAACACCTTGATCTCGGCCTGAGGAAAGACCACGGTGCCTATGTCGCGGCCATCCATCACAATCCCTTTGCTACGGCCCATTTCGCGCTGCATCCTGACAAGGGCGTGGCGCACTTCGGCGATGGCTGCTACGGGTGAGACGTGGTTTGAGACTTCGAGAGTGCGGATCTCCTCCTCGACATCCTCTCCGTTGAGCGTTGTGCGCTGACCGTCGGGGCAGACTTTGAAATCTATCTTTATGTTCGGAAGGGCATTGACAAGAGCTTTAGTGTCGATCGAGCCGTCAGGGGCAATCAGAGAGTTGCGCATTGCATAGAGCGTAACCGCCCTATACATCGCTCCGGAGTCGATATAGCGGTAGCCGATCGTTTTGGCTAGGCGGCGCGCCATTGTGCTTTTGCCTGACGATGAATAACCGTCGATGGCTATGATGAGTTTATCGGAATTCATATAGTTTGGTTGATAGGTTCAGCATGATTGTTGTGGCGCCGGTATGCGGTTGAGCGAGTGCGATTCCGACACCGAAATTCTTTACATTCAGCCCTGCACATACAGAGAAACCGGAGAGGAAACTGCGTTTGTAAGTCGCCATATCGGTGCGCGTCTTGTAATTGTAGCCGATACCGATGTGGAATTTTTCGCTTGGGACGAAATCGGCTGCGAAGATAAGATGACGGAACAGATTCGAACCGAAACTGTCTTTCACCTCCGGGTCGGAGTCATCTGTGCCGTCGCCGTTGTCGTAGTAGGGAAGGTGCCACTTGGTAAGATTCCACGCTGTGATCGACCAGTTGATCGGAAGCGATCCGAAAGACTTTGTCAGACCTATGCGGAGATCGATCGGGAGACGATCATAGGAATCCTGAAAGCGTTTGACCTGGCCGCCGAGGTTTGAGACCACTGCGGAAAACGATAGATTCGATTCGGAATTGAAATAGTTGACGCCCAGATCAGTTGCTACGGCCATGGCGGAATAGGCGTCGTAGCTTGAATAGACAAACTTGAGATTTATGCCGCCGCGCCAGCGATCGCTGATGTCGTGGGCATACATGGCGTTTATGACCATGTCTTTTGGTGAAAAGTCCCCGGTCAACACACCGTTGACGTCGGCTCCCCGTATTGTCCCGTAGCCGAAATACTGAATCCCGGCGGCCCATGCCCCGTGCTCGCCTGCGCTGTGTCCGAATTTCACTCCTGCGAAATTGCTCTCTCCGACATAGCGCATATAGTTGACTCCGAGCTGCATGTCTATTTCCGGGCCCAAAAGGCCTGGATTCTGGTCAATGCTGTTGATGTCGTCTTCAATCGCGCTGATGTTGACTCCTCCGAGACCGTAGGCCAACGTAGAGGATGGCAGTTCTAAGAAACGGTAGGCAGGGGATGAATCCTGCGCTCTAAGACTGCCTGCCGTCGAGATAATGAGAGTAAATGCAATAAGCTGTCCTATAAATCGGACAGCCGCCTGGTGTGGATATGTTGGTAGGGATAATGTCATGACATGGAATCTTCAAATTAATAACGTGCAGACGTCCCTATTATTATACGGGGAAATAAAATGTCAACAAAACAAAAACAATTGTAATCAATCTCAAAATACTTGCAATATAGCTATTTGCATTATAATTTTGTGGTATCACATTATCCGTTTTTATATGCCGAAATCTTTACTCCGTTCCATTCTCCTTCTCCCTCTTCTGGCCGTCTGCGCAGTCATTTCGGCGGCGCAGCAGCCACGGCATATCGGCGAAGTTTCACGTTCGCGTGTGGCTCCGGTATGCGTCGATGTTTATGAATATGATTTTGTCGACATTCAGCCGCAGTTTCCCGGAGGCGATGGCGCGATGGTGCGTTTCATCAATAAGGAGCGCCGATATCCCGCACAGGCTTATCGCGACGGCATTGAGGGCCGTGTGCTGTGCAGTTTTGTTGTCAACGAGGATGGTTCGCTGTCACATATCTCCGTAATCCGCGGTGTCGAGAAGTCGCTCGACCGTGAAGCGGTGCGGATCATCTCAAACATGCCCAAGTGGGATGCCGGAGTGCTGGCTGATTCATTAGTTCCGGTTTATTATATCCTTCCTATTCCGTTCAGGATTTGACCTGCGCCTTGCTGTCGGATGTTGCCGCGCGGCTGATTGTCACCAGGTAGACTCCTGAAAATATCAGAGCTACGGCCACGATTTTCAGCGGTGTGAAACGGTCGAGTCCCAGGCAGACGCCGATGACGGAGGCTATTATAGGCTGTACGTAGTTGTACATTCCCACCAGTGTCGGCCTCAGATTTTTCTGCCCGATCATTGTGCAGATGTATGCGATGAAAGTCGCGAAGACAACCACATAGCCTATTCCGCAGATTTCCGTTACAGATACGTCGCTCCACGCTGTCGACAGCCATTCTCTGACTGATATTGGAGTGACGGCGATGGCGGCGAAGGTGAACATCCATTTCATCAGAGTGAACACCGAGTATTTTTTGATGAAGTTGCGGTAAAATGTCAGGTAAAGAGCATAGCTCAACTGCGCTGTCAGTACTAAAATGTCGCCGAGCACCGGATTGTCTCCTTTCATTCCTGTTCCTGTGCTTCCCAGTACCAGTATCAGAGCGCCTGATCCTCCGAGAGCTATGCCTCCGGCCTTTTTCCATGTCACCGGTTCCTTCAGGATGACAGCGGCGAGAAGCATCACCCATATCGGCATGGTGGTTGTGATGATCGAAGCTTCGCCGGGAGATGTGAAGCCCACTCCGAACACGTAGCAGCCCTGATTGAACACAATGCCTAAAAGTCCGGCTCCGGCAAGCAGCAGCAGATCGCGTACGGGCACATGCTGCCGTGGCGTAAACAGCGATGCGATCCAGAAAAGAACGGCTGCTCCGAAAATCCTGAAATTTGTCAGCAGCAGCGGGCTGATGACGCCGGCCGCCATCACGAGTTTTGCCACCGGTGCCATGATGCCCCACATAGCGTTGGCTCCTAACATGGCCAGGTGGCCTTTCAGCTTGAATTCTCTCATATCACAAAAAATAAATGCACGACCTCTGAAATCACATTTTTTGCGGGTGTTGTCTGATTTTTGTAATTTTGCGTTTTCAAAAATCGCGCAAAATTATCACAAAATCGAGAGATAGGCAAATCAGAGTGTCATTTTTCTCCTGCCCGGCCCTCGTGTAATTTCTCTCAGCAACCAGAATTATGCCACATTCAGCCTATTTGCCTTCATGGCTATCATTGCTTTCATCGTCACCACGCAGCAGAGTGATGTTCACCTCGCGTGGCAATGCCGACGGAGCCGCAGCCACTCCCTATTCAGGTTTCAATCTGTGTCACTATACCGGTGATACTCAGATGCACGCCGCTGAGTGCCGCGGACGTCTTGCCGCGTGGCTGGGCGTCCCGGAAGATCATATCGTGGTCCCGCGTCAGACTCATTCGACTGAGGTCCGGTTTATCGGTTCGGTTCCGGTCGATCCGGAGCTGATTGAAGGTGTGGATGCGCTTGTCACCACCCTCAAAGGTGTGGCTATCGGGGTTTCGACGGCCGATTGTGTGCCTGTGACACTTGTCGACGACAAAGCCGGAGTGGCCGGAGTGGCTCATGCAGGCTGGCGTGGTGCGCTCGGCGGCGTGGTGCTCAGACTGGTTGAAGAGATGCTTCGCCGCGGAGCCGATCTTTCAGGCTTGCAGGCCTTCTTCGGGCCTGCGATCTGTTGCGGTTGTTTTGAGGTGGGGGAGGAGGTCGCGGTGCGTTTCCCGGATAAATACGTTGTAAGAAAGCCTGAGTGGCCAAGACCGCATGTCGATCTGCCCGGATTTGTTGCCGCCCAGTTGTGTGCCATTGGTTTGCGTCCCGACCGGATAGGTTCTTTCTCGCCGGAGTTATGCACCTGCTGTCATCCGGAACGCTATTTTTCCGCCCGTAAATCCGGCGTTGAATCAGGCCGAAATTTCACGTTCGTTATTCTTGACTGAATTAGCGGCGGTAAAAAACGCTTATTTAGAACCATTATAAATAATATGTGTTTTGATCCCATTCGGCCACATCTCACAGAAAGCCGAATTTCAGTGAGTTTGCATTTCTGAATACTTTGGCTTATGACGTGTTTTGAGATCCCTCATTTCTTTGTTAATATGTTGTAATATAGCTGTTTGGATGTGTTAATATGAACCCTCGCTTCAAGCAAAGTTGAAGTGCTGCTATAAGTTGCTGACATTCAAGGCGGTGTAAGTTGTTTGAAACTTCCAAATAAAAAAAGCCTTGATTTTGAAGAAAAAAAATAGGAAATTTGCATTCACAAGTTGACGATCATCCGACGGCGCATCCCCGGTCAGCCCGAAGTTTCCAAATCATTCAGCCGACACATTTCTCCTAACCCCGAAGCTTGATTGGCCTGCGCTTTTACTATTAACTGAGCAATGCAAGAAGAATACTCTAAGAAATGGGACAAATGTCTTGAGATCATTCGCGACATTATCCCGGCAGAACAATTCAAATCCTGGTTCAGCCCGCTGACATTCCTGCGGGTTGAGAATGATGTTTTGACCATTTACTGCCCTACGGAATTCTTCGCCGAGCAGCTTGAGGAGCGTTATATCAACGTTCTCGGCAAGACTCTTAAGCGTGTGTTCGGACCGTCGATCAGGCTGATTTATGAGTATCCCATCGTAGCTGATGATCCTACAAGTAAGATCTCTGTCGGCAGCGCTCATCCCAGCACGGCAGTGAAGCCGATGCCCGGAGCGACATCCAATCCTTTCAAAGAACAGATCGTAGAGGATATTGATTCGCAGCTCAACCCTGACTACACTTTCGAGAACTATTGTATCAGCGACAGCAACAAAGTGGCCCGCTCGATCGGCGAGGCCATCGCCAATGATCCGAAACTTCAGACCTTCAACCCGCTTTTCGTGTTCGGCCCTTGCGGAGTAGGTAAGACCCACCTTATTCAGGCTATCGGCATCCGTATCAAGGAGCGCAATCCCCGTGCGAGAGTGCTCTACATCACCGCCCGCCTTTTTGAAAGCCAGTATACCGCCGCCGTGCAGCGCAGCAAGGTAAATGAGTTCATCAACTTCTATCAGAGTATCGACACCCTGATCATCGACGATATTCAGGATTTCATCGGCAAGGATAAGACTCAGAAGACATTCTATCACATCTTCAACCACCTCAAGCAGAATCATCGCCAGCTGATTATGTCGAGCGACTGCTGTCCTTCGCAGATGGAGGGAATGCAGGACCGTCTGCTTTCGCGTTTCAAATCAGGCATGACAGCCCAGCTGGAGAAACCCGATCTTGATTTGCGCCGCGATGTGCTGACTCAGAAATCGCTTCGCGACGGTCTGTCGCTTCCCAAAGAAGTGATGGATTTCATCGCATCCAATGTTACCGAGAGCATCCGTGAACTCGAAGGTGTGGTCGTTTCGCTCCTCGCCCACGCGACTTTCCTTGACAAGGATATTTCAGTGGATCTTGCCCGTCGTGTGCTCTCCAATTCGGTCAAGCTCAACAAGCGGACCGTCAACTTCGAGACCATAGCCCGTCAGGTCAGCGCATTTTACAATATCGAGCCTGACCAGATCTTCACCAAATCGCGCAAGCGTGAAGTGTCCGACGCCCGTCAGATGGTCATGTATCTCGCCAAGAAGCACACCAAAATGCCGCTTAAGGCTATCGGTACCCGTCTGGGACGCACCCATGCCACGGTGCTCTACGCCTGCCGCCTTATCGACGAGCGTATGCCGCTCGAAAAGAAACTCCAGGACGACGTGGCAAAAATCGAAAGCGAACTGCTTTCCGTCTGACCTGATACCCACCGAGAGATAAAATAAAGCGGGAGAGGGGTGCTTGCACTCTTCTCCCGTTCTATATTTTTATGTTGCGCGGCTGCGTAGTCTTAGAGTAATGCTCCGTATTCCGGAATCTCTCTGAGAAACCTGTATCCTCCGCTTTCGTCGTCAAGTTCGCAGCAATAATGGTGCAGTCCGTTTGAAACGGTCAGATATTTCACTTTCAGCACAATATTGTAGCGGGCTATCTGCTCGAACACCTTTTGCGTGATGGCGATGTGTGGCGCCTTGTATTCCACTATCATTATCGGACGCGCCCCGCGGTCATAGACCACCGTGTCGCACCGTTTGCTCGTTCCGTTCAGGTTCACGGCAATTTCATTTGCCATAAGCCCCGCCGGATAACCGAAATCCGTGACAAGCCACGCCGTAAAATTCTGCCTTACCCATTCCTCCGGAGTCAGCACCAGCCATTTGCCCCGCAGGGGGTCGTATATTTCCTCTCCTTTCGCTCCACGGCGCAGTCTGAGCTGCGCGGGAGGCAGGTTGAGGGGTTGAATGGCTGAGGGATGTCCGGGGTTTTCTTTCATGTCAGTGCAGGTGCTTGTGCAGTGCAAAATTAGTAAATAATGTACTTTAATTGCCGGCGACCGACGATTTTTCTTTGCATTCTCGCTCACATTGCGTAAATTTGTCATGAAAAACCATCTTATCCTTTCAGTCAATGGCCTCAGCAACGCCGACATTTTCAGAACTCCGACGCCAGCTCGCCGCGTGTGCATCGCTCTCTCCCGTCTATCTGCTTCATGGGGAGGAGGGCTACTATATCGACGAGCTTGTCAAGGATTTTGAAAACCTGATTCCGGAAGAAGAACGCGATTTCAACCTCTACACTCTCTACGGCCCTGAGTCGGGGGTGGAGACCGTCATGGACGTCTGCCACCGCTATCCGATGATGGCTGAGCGTCAGGTGGTCATCCTCAAAGAGGCCCAGGCCGTGCGCGCCGACATCCTCAACAAGCTCCACAGCTACGTCTCCCGTCCCAACCCCACCACCATACTCGTCATATCCTGCCGTGGCGCGCAGGCAAAAGGCAAGGATCTGTTGGCGGCCGTGAAGAAAAACGGTGTCATATTTGAATCCAAGCGACTCAGCGAGCGCAACATTCTTCCGGTCATCTCTGATCTCATAAAGGAAAAGAAACTCAACGTCGATCCTAAAGCCCTTTCGATGCTGCGCGACTATATCGGTACAGATCTTTCTCGGCTTTACAACGAAATCGGCAAACTCGCCCTGATCCTCGGACCCGGTGCTATGATCACACCTGAGGCTATCGAGCGCAACATAGGCATCTCTAAAGACTATAATAATTTCGAGCTTATTGACGCCATAAACGCCCGCAATGCCGCCAAGGCTTTCACGATAATCGAGTATTTCAGAAACAATCCGAAAAACAATCCGACGGTGATGACCGTCTCCTCGCTCTTCAACCAGTTCTCGAATCTGCTTGTCTATCACTACACCCGCGACAAATCGCCGAGCGGCTACATGGATGCGCTCGGCCTGCGTACGCCCTGGGCCCTCAAGACATACGAGACCGCGGCCCGCAACTATAATGTGAGGCAGACCATCGAGATAATTTCAGCCATTCGTGAGTTCGATACCCGCAGCAAAGGCATCGGATCACGTCAGAACGAATATGATCTTCTCAAAGATCTCATTTTCCATATCCTTACCGCCCGCGGCATCATCGGATGATAGATACCATGACCGCATGAAAATCGCTATACACATATACAGATTCGTTATCGCTGCAATCACAGCTCTGATTCTGCTGTTTCCTGCCGGAGTCAGAGCCGACATCAGCGACTCGCTTGAGAGCCGTCTGATGTATCTCGGCGAACATCCTGACGATAAGGAAGCGATCAGAGATGTGGCCTTTCTTTATATGAATGTCGGCAACTTCTCAGAAGCACGTAAATATGGGCGCCGTCTCCTTGACATGGCCAAAACTACCGGCGACCGTGACTTCTGCGAACTCTACGGCCTGATAGTCTCTGCGGCCACCTCGCTCGACGAAGACGCGGACAAAAGTTTCCGTCAGCTTGAGGCGGCGCGACTCATAGCCCTCGGCACCGGCAATCAGGACGCCATGCTCTCGATAAACAACAGTTTCGGCATGTACTATCTGTTTGTCCACAACGACGCCTACACATCCACATCATATTATTACGACGCGCTTGAAAACGCAAAGGCCATCAACGACCGCCGCCGCTACGGAATTGTCCTGTCGAATCTGTCGGGAGCCTACCTGCTTATGAACGATGTGTCAGGACGCAAGCTCGCCGAGCAGTCGCACGCTATTGCCGAGAAGCGCGGTGAGCCGGTACCTTTATATTATGCCAAGTGTGCTTTGATCCATTTCGACCTACTTGCCGACAGTCTCGACCGCGTTGACAAACTGATAGGGGAGATAGAGACGCTTCACCGTGAGGGCGGTTTCAAGGGTGAGCCGAATCTCTATCTGCTCCGCGGCATGGTGGCGGATAGGCGTGGAGACATCCGGACTGCTTACAACAACTATGCCGAGGCAATGATGCACTTCCCTGATGTTGATGCTTCGGAAGTGTCGGCGACATATCTTGCCTATGCCCGTCTGCTTCGTCGTGACAACCATCTTCAGTCGGCAATCAAGGTTCTGGAACACGGGCTTGAAAATTCCAACAGCTCGGAGATGAAAATCCATAAGCCTGAGATAACCAAAGAACTCGTGCTATGCTACCGCGATGCAGGTGATTATCGCAAGGCTTTGGATTACAGTCTTCTCTATCAGACCTATCAGGACAGCATCTTCAATATCAGCCGCGAACGCGCGCTTCAGGAGAACCGCATCCGCCACGAAGTCTATGCCAACGAACGTCTGATTGACGAACAGCAGATGGAATTGCTGTCGAGCCGCCATAAGATCACAGTCCTGTTCGTCTGCATTATTGCCGTGTTCGTTTTGTTTGCACTGACATATGCCAACTATCGGAAAAAGAACCGTCTTTACCGGGCTATTGTCTCCCAGAACAGTGAGTTCATCGTGCGCGAAAAGCTTCTTCTCGAACAGGTCGAGAGTCTGAAGAGTCGAAAAAACAAGCCGGATCTTCAGGTGTCTGCGCCGCTGCCCGAAAATAAGGCCAACGATCTGATGATGCGCTTCACGACTCTGATGATGGAGCAAAAACTTTTCTGCGATCCGTCCATCACAGTTGGTGGCGTCGCCGAGACACTTGCCACCAACCGGACATATCTGTCACGTGCCATCAACGAATCCACCGGCAAGACCTTCACGCAGGTGGTCAATGAATACCGCATCCGTGAGGCTATCGCCCGGATTTCCGACCTTGAAGCCAACACTCCGTTGAAGCAGATCTGTTTCGATGTCGGTTTCAGCGCGCTTTCGACATTCTATTCCACATTTCAGGCAATAACCGGAATGACCCCCGCCCGTTACCGCACCAATCTGAGGCAGATGGAGTCTTAGAGGTCGTTTAACTATTGCTTTTAAGCAATCCCTTGTCACATAGTAATAAAAACAGCCGGTTTCAGACAAGTATTTTCCGGTTTTCGCAAATTTTACGCATCAGGAAACATTGGATTTGTAATAATATGGTTGACATGTCTATATTTGCGATCGACAACAAATATAGAAGCAACTTCCGTCTATGCTTAAAGACGGCACATTTCTATCTCATCTGATATAGTCCAGTCACCTTAAATATTTCTTTATATGTTTAAACCAATCCTATACCTTCTGACTGTCTCATTGACATTCTCGATTCCCATGACGGCAGACGCGCAGGCCCAAAATACGCCTTCGGTGTCTGCGAGCATGGATAAAATCAGCCAGAAAACATTATCAGGCACAGTACTTGACGAAAATGGTGAACCTCTCCCCGGAGCCACGGTGATGATCGAGGGAACGCAAGACGGCACGTCTACGGATATGGACGGCAATTTCACATTGCTGTGTCATAAACCGAATGCGACGCTTGTGTTTTCTTATGTGGGTATGAAAACCAAACAGTTCAAGGTTGAGAAAGACTACAACTATATACGTGTCATCATGGAGGCCGTCCCCAATATGATGGAGGAGGTTGTTGTGACAGGTTATCAGAATATCAAGCGTGAAAATGCCACAGGTTCCTATCAGATAATCAGAGCTGAGGACATGGACAAGCGTTACACAGGCGATATTACTTCCAATCTCGAAGGCCGGGTACCGGGCGTCGTCTATGATCCGAAATCCAACTCAAAAGACGAGAACGCAATCACTATCCGAGGCAAAAGTACATTCAGCGCAAAAGAATCGCCCCTTATCGTTGTTGACGGGCTCCCGATCGAGGGAGGTATGAATACGGTCAACCCTTACGATATTGAAAACATCACTGTCCTCAAGGATGCTGCCGCGGCCTCTATTTATGGTGCCCGTGCGTCAAACGGTGTCATAGTCATAACCAGCAAGAAGGCCAAGTCCCAGAAACTCAGCATAGATTTCAACGCTGACCTCCAGATCAGCGAGAAGATGGACTATGATAACTATAACTGGGCTTCGGCTGCCGATCTTATCCAGCTCGAAAAGTACAATTTCGATGCCATGCTCAAGAACAATCCCAAGAGTATTGAGGATAATTTCAATCTCCTTGATCGCGGGAAAGCTCACGAACTCACCCCGGTGATGCGTATGCTTCTCGAAAACAACCGTGGCAATCTCAGCGACAGCGAGATGAACAGCACTTTCGACCAGTGGAGCCGAAACAACTATCGCAAGGAATATCAGAAAGTCCACGACCGCACTCAGGTCTCGCAGCAGTACAACCTCGCATTGCGCGTGAGCGGCAAGACTCTTTCATCTAACATCGTCGTAAACTACAACGGTGACAACGGTGGTGTCAGGGGCTATGATGCGTCGGCGCTCTCGCTCAAATATCTCGGAGATCTCAAGGTCGCACCGTGGATGGACCTTAATTTCAGCCTCAATGTGCTGAACAATCGTTCTACCTCCCACGATCTCGGCGGCTACGGAAACATCAACTCATTCCTTGCCTACCAGTCGATGTACAATGCTGACGGTACCCGCGCCCGCATGGAAGCCGACATTTATCCGGGCGAAGAAGTCCTCGAAAATCCCGAATACGGACTTAAGGATGTGACTTACAATCTCGCAGACGAAATTGACAAGGGATACAACAAGGGCAAGTCGCGCTATACCAATGTGCGCACAAATGTGTTTGCCCTTTTCCGCCTCCCGGTTACAGGCTGGACTGCACAGGCCCAGTTCCAGTACGAGGACATCTACAATACCCGCAGCACTCAGTACAGCAAGGACTCTCAGTTCATGCGCAGTCTCTACAACCGTTATACCACCACTTCGTCTGTGACCGAGTGGGTCGACACCGACGATCCTTTCAACTGGGATTTTGCCGGCTGGGACGGCGACCCTGACCACTTCTACAAAGATCCGGTGACTGTCAACAAGACTATCCATAATATCCCTGACGGCGATGCCCTGAGTACCAGTAAGACAGAAAGTCAGTATTACACATTCCGCGCCCAGACCCGCTATAACCGCGAGTTCCTCGGAGTTCATGCCATCGACGTCCTCGCCGGTTTCGAGTATCGCCAGACACATACTTCATTTGAACAGGGCGGCTACTACGGTTATGACCGTCAGACCAGTTCCAACCTTAACATGCTTACCAACTGGGAGTATATCAACAAGCCGACTGTCGGAGTTATGGGCTCGAACTATACCCCCTATGGCGCGCCCATAAGTTTCAGAACCTCAGAGACACTCCACCGTTATTATTCTTATTACTTCACCGGCAACTATGTCTATGACAGCCGCTATTCTGTTTCCGGCAGCTATCGTGTCGACAAGGCCGATATGTTTGGCACCGATCCTAAATTCCGCGGTAAACCGCTGTGGTCGGTCGGCGCTTCATGGAACATCCACAACGAACGTTTCCTTCATCCCGTCACATGGCTCAATGTCCTGAAACTTCGTGCCAGCTATGGTCTGACAGGCAATATCGACAACTCGGTGTCGTCATATCTCACGGCAAGCATGTCCACCAACCAGTTCGGCAACCTTCAGGGCACTCTAAACACTCCCCCGAACGATCAGCTTCGCTGGGAGAAGACGGCTACATGGAATGCCGGCGTCGACTTCGCATTCTTTGGCTATCGTCTCGCAGGTACCTTCGACTTCTACCGCAAAAACGGTTCCGATATTCTGACCTCCGCCGAACTTGACCCGACAACCGGCTGGACCACCCAGACCATCAACAGTGCCAAAATGACAAATACCGGTGTCGAACTCCAGCTTGACGGCCAGATCCTTCCTGCACACCGTCGCAAAGATATCGGTATCAACCTCGGATTCAATATCGCCTACAACCACAATAAGGTGACAGACCTCCGCCGCTACCCGACATCGGCAAGCGAATTCCTTGACATGAGCTATCACAAGGGCTACCCGCTCAACTCTCTGTTCTCGATCGACTATGCGGGTCTTGTTGATAAGGACGGCACTATCTTTGTCGGCTGGTACGACAAAAACGGCGAAGTTCAGACCACATCGACCTCAAGCTCGACATTCACGATGGACGACATAATCTTCTCCGGCACCACAGTCCCGAAAATTTCAGGTTCTATCACACCTGAAATCAAATGGAATGGCTTCTCGCTCTCTGCCATGTTTGCTTTCTACGGCGGTCACTACATGCGTACCGACAATGAAGCCTGGACGAACTTACCGGCCGGTACCGCAGGCTACAAAGGCGCTTTTGGCAATGCTTCCTTCTCACGTGATCTGCTCCGCTACTGGGAAGGTGACGAAGTTCCCGCCAACGGCTGGATGTCAACCAAAAACGGCAGCAACATATCGACCGGCAGAATCCGTAACACTGCCGTAAAACACGCCGACTACATGAAGTTCCGCAGCCTTACCCTCAGCTACAACTTCGACCCGCAGCTCTGCCGCAAAATCGGTCTCAACGACCTCCGTCTCCGTGTGCAGATGAACAATATCGCGACATGGGCACGCAACGGTAGCGGTATCGACCCGGAAGCCTACAATCTCACCGGCGGTTATCACATGAACAAAACCCCGCGCAGCTACACAATGAGCCTCATGTTCAATCTTTAAAATGCCAAAACAACAATGAAAAAAATATTTCTGACTCTTGCGTCGGCTGCGATGTTGCTGACATCGTGCGACGACAAGCTCGATATAAAGCCCTACGGTTCATCGACTCTCAGCACGGTCGACGAACTTGAAACCCTGCTCAACGGTTCTCCCTACATCTGGAACGGCTCCGACTATTTCGACCTCGAAGTTATCTGCAACAACACCTACCGTCCCTGGAACGGTATCGCCGACTATATCGGCAACGACAACAGTCTCCGCTACGCCTATTTCGCTTACGACGAAAGCATCGACCGCGCTGACCTCACCGACACCGACGACCGTTATACTGACCTCTATCAGAAAATCAATTACATGAATACGGTCATCTCCAAAGTACCCGGAGCCGACGGCGGCACATCCGAAAAGAAAGCCCAGATTGTGGCCGAGGCCCGTGTGCGCCGTGCCTGGTATCATTTCCTCCTTGTCGGAATGTATGCGCGGCAATATGACGATGCCACGGCCGACGAACTCGGCGGCATTCCCTATGTCGACAACACCAATTCCGCCGAGGAAAAGAAAAAGCTGAGCCTTAAGAAGACTTATGAGCGTATTCTGGAGGACTGCTCCGACAAGGTCCTTGAAAATCTCGTCCCCGGAACTATCGATAACGTCTGCCGTGCGGGTCTCGATTTCGGCTATGGTGTGCGTGCGCGTGTCCTCTTCCAGATGAAGCACTACGACGAGGCTCTCCGCTATGCCGACCTCGCCCTCAAGGTCAACGGCCGTCTCGAAAACCGCGCCCCGGTCATGAGCTCAGGCAAGTGGATTCTTGACTATTCCTGCCCCAGCAACTACTATATCATCTATCAGGACAACTCCAACCTCGGCGACTTCTACGGCTACGTGATTTCTCCCGAAATGGCCGCCTGCATCGACCCCAACGACTATGTCAACAAATACTATCTTGCCGAGCCGTACATGGACCCCGCCTGGGGCGACCCTTATGCCACCGTTCCCGACGGATGCCGCCAGTCGAACATCAGCGATGCCCGCTGGAATGTCTGGGGTCTCCGTTCCGAGTCGATGTACTATCTTAAGGCCGAATGTCTTATCCGCTCAGGCAAAATCTCCGAGGGTCTCGCGCAGATTGACAAAGTCCGCGCCACCCGCATCGAGAATCCTGAAATCTATGCCGAGAAGACCGGTCTGACCGAAGCCCAGGCCATGAAGCTCCTCCAGGACAGCAAGCGTTTCGAGTTCATGAAGACTTTCGAGAATTTCTTTGACCGCAAGCGCTGGAATTCAGAGGATGCTTATAAGACCACTATTGTCCGTGATCTCAGCTCACTTGGTCTCGGAACATACTCGCTCTCTCCCGAATCGCCCATTTGGGTTTTCCCCTTCCCGATGAATGCCACCAAACACAACAAGTCTTTGACACAGAACTATTGATACTTTATAAATTACCATTATAAATACCATGTTGAAAAGATTTATTTTGAGTTCCGCGCTTGTTCTGGGCTTTACTCTCACCGGCGCCGCACAGACTGAATTCCGTCACATTTCATTTGACGAGGCTCTGACCGCCGCAAAAGCCGAGGGAAAGAAAGTATTCATTGATTTTTATACCTCATGGTGCGGTCCCTGCAAGCGTCTTGCCGCCAATGTGTTCCCGACAAAGGAAGTCGGCGATTATATGAACAGCACCTATGTATGTCTCAAGCTCGATGCCGAGAAAGAAGGTTCCGATCTTGCGAAGAAGTTTGGTGTCAGCGCATATCCGACTCTCATTGTGGCCGATACCGACGGTAAGGTACTCGGATCGTTTGCCGGTTACAAGGAAGGCAAGGATTTCATTGCGGCTGTCGACGCCCTCAAAGATCCCGAAATGAACC
Organism: uncultured Bacteroidales bacterium; assembly: GCA_900544535.1. Classification (GTDB taxonomy): domain Bacteria; phylum Bacteroidota; class Bacteroidia; order Bacteroidales; family Muribaculaceae; genus Duncaniella. The sequence continues at coordinate 48,732 of UQVH01000003.1, forward strand.
CTGAGCGCGTGAAAGAACGCTATCTCTCCGGTGAGCGCAACGGCAAACTCGTTTTCGCCTATGCCCGCAATCTCATGGAGAGCAACCGTTCCTATCAGGAAGGTATCCGTCAGAGCCAGGAGGTCATCGACGGCTATTTCAACTCGCTTTCCGATGCCGACCGCCTCAAACCCGAAAATGTACTTATGTTCACGAACTACACTTATGATTATTCCAATCCGCGGTTGAAGTTCATGTGTGCGCATGTCAATGATTTCGATGAATCGTCGCGTGCCGAAATAAAGGAAATGATCGGGCTTCTGTATCGTAATGAGGCATACCGTTATCTTGCGGGGAACCTTATTGCCGAAGAGGGCGGCCGCGCTGCCTATGATCTCTTTAAGAAAGAATCCGCCGATCTGGGCTATTCTGACGAATTTGCCGGAATATACCGTTTCGTAGAGAAACGCGCTCAGTCCGACGATACAGCCTATCTTGCATATTGCGACGAGAATTTCTCATTGCTCGATGAAGATGCGCAGTCAAGCCTTGTTTCCGGTGTAAGAGAAATCTTCAGAACAGATACTCCGGAGCAGAAAAAAGCTATTTCCGCTTTCATACGTAAATACATAGGTTCTATGTCGAGTCAGGGTGTCTACACAGCTGCAATGGCAATTTATCAGCTTGAAAAGTGAAGGTATAAGCATTAATGTAATATACAGTTAGACTCCGTTTTAAATATTGAATGACTGGAAGCAGAGTCGGTGCAGTGAATGCAGCGGCTCTGTTTTTCGTTTATCAGTCCGATAAATTTGCGGATGAATTATAAAAGACTATCTTTGCAGAATCAAAGTGCCGAAAATGCTGACACACCCCTTATCACACTCAACACACTTAAATTTTTACCATGATCACATCTCTCCGTCTCCTTGTCATTCTGTCTGTTGTTATCTTGCCGTCAGTCTCTTTTGCAGGAGGGCTGAAATCCGACGTCACAGCCATACTGAAATCCGGCCTGTCGCCGCAGGAGGCGGTTGACAGCGCTCTGTCTGTTATCCGCGTCTGTCAGACAGACTGTTCTGGTGCCGATGCCTATCGCGAAAGCAGCGAGGTGCTCGGTTCCGTCATAATACCTTTTGGATTGAAACACTCTCTCCCTCCAGCTTCGCTTGCAATCCTCTATGACGAATATGGCCAGACATTCGGCCGTTCGGGCAAGACCTGTTTCCCGGAAGCCTGTGAGGCCTTTGAGAAAGGTCTGAAATATGCGGTCGAGTCCGGTGACTTTTTCCGTCAGGGACGCATTTTCGAACACATGGCGCTCCAGACGGGGAAATACGGTGACATATCCGACTCGTTCGACCTGTCCGAGAAAGCTATCGCCGCTTACCGGAGAGCGCCGGGCAATAACGACGATTACATTGTCAAGTGTCTTTACCTCCAGGCTGTGACCTATCTGCGCATCAACGACAATTCCGGACTGGGAAAGGTGGTTGCACGCCTTGAGAAAGTCGCCCGTGAGACTGCGCCCGAAACCAGACCTTATGCTCTTTTTAATCTCTATTCCGTCAGGGAGGCCCATTACAATAATCTGTATGAGGCATCAGAAGGAGCTCAGCGCGAGCTCTATCTCGATTCGATCAATCAGGCTTCTCTTGCCGCGATTCTGCTCATTGAATCAACTCCTGAATGGACCGCCAGAGGTTCTAATCCCTCATGGAATTATTACAACCGGGCTGTCCTGTTTGTAAACACCAATGACCGTCCGCCGATGGACAGCGTGATCTATTATTGTGATAAGGCTCTTGCCGTAGATCATCACGGAAAGACCGACATTATAGCGGAGGTCGAGATCTCGGTTTCCTCTCTTTTGGCTGAGGCATGGATGAAAAACGGCAATTATGCCAGAGCCAAGGAGATCCTTGTGACCACACTCGACAAACTTGACAGGGCCGAAGGTATCAGGAATCTGATCATCGACAAGATTCAGATTTGCAAGAACCTCATTGAGATTTCGCGTCAGACAGGTCGTTTTGAAGATGCTGTAGATTTCTATGCCACACTCGTCGATCTTGAAAAGCAGCGCTATGCTGACGGTCAGGCCAAAGCCGTCAAGGAATTGGAGATCAAATACGAGACTCAGGAGACGGCGCTGGCTCTTGCGCGCAGCGAGGCCCGTCGGTCGGGAATGCTGATGTGGCTTTTCGCCGCTGTCGGGTTGCTTTTGTCGGTCATCGTCATCTTTGTAGTCTATGCCGGCCGTCAGCGCCGTCAGCGTATGCGCCGTGAGATGGAGTTTTCAGCATTGCGCGCCGATACTGACCGTCAGCTGACCAGGCAGTATGTCGAAGGTCTTGAAAACGAGCGCAGCAGGATGGCACGTGAACTTCACGACGGTGTGTGCAACGATCTTCTTGCGATCAGAATGAAAATCGACAACGGGACTCCCGTCGAAAGTACGGCCTCTCTGATCGACTCCTGTCGTGAATCGGTCCGCCGCATCTCCCATGAACTGATGCCACCTGAATTTGCCTATGCTTCTGTCGACGAGGTTCTGCGGTTTTTTGTCCGCAAGCAGGCTGAGGCTAATAAAGGCCGGATCGCCATGTCTTATGAATCCTCTGCTGCCGGGACCTTGTGGTCAGCTGTCCCGGATGCGGTTTCCCTGGAAGTCTACCGCATAGTGCAGGAAGCTGTCGGCAATGCCGTCCGTCATTCGGGCGCGACCTGCATTGATGTCAGCCTGCGGATTGACGGCCGAATGCTGGAGGTTTCTGTCTGTGATAACGGTACATATAAGTCTTCAGGACGCAAAGGGCTCGGTCTGGAATCCATACGCCGGAGGGCAAAGGCCGTTAACGGTACCGTCGATGTTATTTTGGGGCAAGCCGGTGGCACTGAAGTGCGTGTCAGGGCGAAATTTTGAATTTCCATGCTTAGAATCGTTTAAAACCTACGGAATTCCGTAATTGACACGCATTGAAAGGCGTCGTAAATTTGCGATGTAAATAATCGCAATAATCAACCGCCTGACAATGATCGAAAAATCAGTTCTGTCACAAATGAAAATAGCCATTGTTGATGATCATGATCTGATACGGGAAGGGCTCGGCTCGGTCCTGACACTTAATGGTGCCGAATATCTGGAAAAATTCGCTGCTGCGACTGCTCTGGTGGCGCGGCTCGACGAGGGAGCCTCGTTCGACTTCTATATAATAGATCTTGAATTGCCTGATCTTGACGGATTTGTACTGATGGAGATGATCAGGGCCCGCGATCCGGTTGCCCGCATCATAGTCTGCACGGTTCATGACGAGATATGGACTTTGCGCAAGCTACTTGCGCGTGATGTCAACGCCATAATCTATAAGTCCGGTGACGGCGACGAGATTTTCACAGCCATAAGCGAAATCCTCAAAGGCAACACATATTACTGTGAAGAAGTGCACAATGCTTTGAAAGTGGCCGGTGACAATTCGCAGCACCCTTCCTCGCGTGAGCTTGAAGTACTCCATCAGATAGCCAGAGGGAAGACCTCGCGCGAGATTGCGGCCGCCATGTTTGTGTCCGACAATACTGTCGAGGCCCATCGTAAAGCTCTTTTTGCCAAACTCGGTGCTGTCAATGTCGCCGACCTTATAGTCAAGGCGATCGACCGTGGATATCTTAAGAAAAACGGTCTTATACGCTGATGCCTCCGGCCTGACATGAAAACGGTGATAATGAAGAATAATAATAAGAACAGCCCTTAAAATCTAACCTAACCCAATCTATATTATAGAATAATAGGTTGTTTTTAAACAGCCCCTGTATCGTTATGGAGTCGTCGCAGCGAATGCGGCGTCTCTTTTTTTTCAATAGATATTTAAAGCCGGGCCGGATGTGGAGCTGTGTTAAATTCGTGGCCTAAAATTTGGATATTATGGCTTTGAGTTGTAATTTTGTCAACTGATGAACGATGAAAAACGAAAAAGCGAGGCTGAAACAGCTCTGCGACGGTATCTTTCTCAGCATCACCTGCGTTGCACTCCGGAACGTTTGGCGGTTCTGGGCATAGTCCTTGACTCGCGAGGCTCTTTCACCCCCGCCGATTTGCTCAGGTCGCTCTCTGAAAAGGATTTTCGCCTGAGTCAGGCCACCGTCTACAATACCCTCCGCCTCCTTGAGGCGGCCGCGATGGTCAGGCGTCGCCCGTCGGCCGACGGAATTGACACCTACGAGTGTGCCTCGCGTGTTGACGAGCACATGACGCTGGTCTGCTCGCGCTGCGGACGCACACGCGAGCTCCGCGACGCCGAACTGGCCAAAGCCCTTAAGCTCAGACGCTACCCGTCGTTCGTCATCAGCGGTTTCGACCTCTATATCCACGGGCTTTGCTCACGTTGCCGTGGGGGAGGGCGCATCCGCAAAACCAGTAAAGACAAATAACCATCACACAGTATAAATTCATAGAACTTAAGCAAAATCATGAAAGTTGACGTGCTTCTCGGTCTCCAGTGGGGCGACGAGGGAAAAGGTAAGGTGGTCGATGTGCTGACCCCGCGCTACGATGCAGTGGCTCGCTTCCAGGGCGGCCCCAATGCCGGCCACACCTTAGAGTTCGAAGGCAAGAAATATGTCCTCCGTTCCATTCCGTCCGGAATTTTTCAGCATGGCCAGATAAATATCATCGGCAACGGTGTCGTCCTTGACCCCGTACTCTTCAAGCAGGAGGCCGAAGAACTTGAAAAGAGCGGAGTTGATCTGCGCTCCATCCTCAAGATCTCAAAGAAAGTCCACCTTATAACCCCGACCCACCGTCTGCTCGACGCTGCCAACGAAAAGGCAAAGGGCGGCAAGAAAATCGGGACCACAGGCAAGGGCATAGGCCCGACATACACCGACAAGATTTCGCGCAACGGCCTGCGCCTCGGCGACGTTTTCCATAACTTCAAGGAAAAATACTCCGCCCTCCGCCAGCGTCATCTTGGCATGCTCGCCTCGCTCGGCGCGACCCCCGATAATCTTGAACAGCTTGAAGAGACCTGGATGGACGCTATCGTCTTTCTCAAAGGCTTCGGCATTGTTGACTCCGAGTTCCTGATCAACCAGCTTCTTGCCGAGGGCAAGAGTGTGCTTTGCGAAGGCGCTCAGGGAACACTCCTCGATATCGACTTCGGCTCATATCCATTCGTGACCTCTTCCAACACCATCAGCGCCGGCGCATGTTCCGGTCTCGGTGTGGCTCCCAACAAGATCGGTGAGGTTTTCGGAATCTTTAAGGCATATTGCACCCGTGTCGGCAGCGGTCCGTTCCCCACCGAACTCTTCGACGCCACAGGCAAGCGCATCCGCGATCTCGGTCATGAATACGGTGCTGTCACAGGCCGTGAGCGCCGCTGCGGCTGGATCGACCTCGTGGCCCTCCGCTACGCCATCATGCTCAACGGTGTCACCCAGCTCATCATGATGAAGAGCGACGTGCTCGACGATTTTGACGAAATCAAGGCTTGTGTGGCCTACAAGATCAACGGTCGCGAAACCTCGCAGTTCCCCTTCTCGATTGACGAAAGCATCGAGCCGGTCTATGTCACACTTCCAGGCTGGAAAACCGACATGACCAAGATGCAGAGCGAGACCGAATTTCCCCGTCAGTTCAGCGACTACATCGCTTTCCTTGAGAAAGAACTCGCAACCCCGATCACCATCGTCTCCATCGGTCCTGACAGAAAACAGACAATCGTCCGCGACAGAAAGGCTTGAAAAAGCCTTTTAGGTCGCGCCTGATAAACACAACCTTATAACCTTAAACCCAAACACATCTAAACCATGGCAAAAGTCAAACCGTTCAAGGGGATTCGTCCCCCGCGTGAAATGGTCACAAGTGTCGCATCCCGCCCCTACGACGTCCTTAACTCCGAGGAAGCCCGTCGCGAGGCCGAGGGTAATCCCAAGTCGCTCTACCACATCATCAAACCTGAGATCGACTTCGAACCCGGCACTGACGAACACGACCCCAAAGTCTATGACAAAGCCGTAGAGAATTTCAACGCTTTCCGTGCCAACGGCTGGCTCGTTCAGGACGACAAGGACCACTACTACATCTATGCCCAGACAATGAACGGCCGCACTCAGTACGGCATCGTTGTCGCCGCAAATGTCGCCGACTACATGGAGGGCCGCATCAAGAAGCACGAGCTTACCCGCCGCGACAAGGAGGAGGACCGTATGAAGCATGTCCGCATCAACAACGCCAACGTCGAGCCGGTCTTCTTCGCATTCCCCGATAATGAGCCTTTGCAGAAAATCATCGACACCGTGACCGCAGGCGAGCCTGAATATGACTTCACAGCTCCCGACGGCTTCGGTCATCACTTCTGGGTGGTCGATGATCCCGCTATGATCAGGAGCATCACCGAGGAATTCGCCAAGATTCCCTATCTCTATATCGCCGACGGTCATCACCGTTCTGCAGCTGCTGCTCTCGTGGGCCACGAAAAGGCTCTGGCCAACCCTGCACATACCGGAGACGAGGAGTACAACTACTTCCTTGCCGTGGCCTTCCCCGCATCGCACCTCAATATCATCGACTACAACCGTGTTGTTCGTGATCTCAACGGTCTGACTCCCGCTCAGTTCCTCGACCGCATCGCCGAAAACTTCGTTGTAGAGGAAAAAGGCGCCGGTGAATATCGCCCGCAGGCTCTCCACAACTTCGCTCTCTACCTCGACGGCAAGTGGTACTCGCTCACCGCAAAGCCCGGTACCTACAACGACAATGATCCGATCGGGGTGCTTGACGTGACGATCTCCAGCGACCTGATCCTGCGCGACATCCTCGGTATCACCGATCTTCGCAGCGACAAGCGTATCGACTTTGTCGGCGGTATCCGCGGTCTCGGCGAGCTAAAGCAGCGTGTCGATTCCGGCGAAATGGCCGTGGCTCTCGCTCTCTTCCCCGTGTCGATGAAGCAGCTGATGGACATTGCCGACTCAGGCAATATCATGCCTCCCAAGACCACTTGGTTCGAACCTAAGCTCCGCTCAGGCCTCGTCATCCATAAACTTGACTGATCCTTTTCCGGCCTCACCGGAAATATCGGGACAAAAAATAAATCTCACAGATCCGTCGCGGATTTGTGAGATTTTTTGTTGGCTATGTCTGATGGATTAAAACTATTTTTGAATAGAAAAGTATGGATAGTGTTGTTTCGGTTGGCAGTGTGGGTTTCGGTTAAGCAGTCGGAGAGTTGACGCCGATTATGCGTTTGGCACCGATGAAGCGTTTTGAATAGTAGCCTCCGTCAGGGAAACGCTGATAAGTGACTCCCTGTGAGATCGAAGCGTGGATAAATGTGCACGAACCGTCGGCGTTGACGTCTACAACCATTGCTACATGGCCTACGGTCTTGCTCTTTGCCGAACGGCCTGTGAAGAAGAGAAGATCGCCCGGACGGATATCCTCACGGCTGACACGTTCGCCTTCGGCATACTGGCTGCGTGACGAACGGCTGAGGTTGATGCCGAATTTCTTGAAAACGTAGCCCACGAAACCGGAGCAGTCGAATGCCGAGGGACCGGCGGCGCCGCGGCGGTAGCGGGTGCCGAGAAATTTTGCGGCATAGTCGGTCATCTGTCCGATAAGATCGGAGTCAAACGACGGTTCTTCGATTTCGGCGGTGGCAAAAGGTGAGAATGCCTGAAGGGCGTTTATTGCGTCTCCGCTTACTCCTGAAGCAGCTGTAAACGATTCGATGTGAGCTGCCGGGAGTTTGAAAGGAGTCGGATTTTGTTCGGCTTTGGCCTGAATGGAACACAGAAGAGGGAGAATGAGTGTTGCCATTGCAGTTGCGATATAATGATTCATTTTGTTGATGATTCTTAAATTTCAATTGAGGGCCTCGGAGGCCTCCTTTTCTGAACTACATTGCAAAATTACTAAAAAATGGCTTTGCCTCAAAATGGCAAAAACCTGACTTTCCGATAATTGACAAAATGAAACTTTTTTGTCGCGATTGAAACAAAAATTAGCACTATTCGGGTAAATGTTAAAGAAATCGGGTATAATTGCCATGTAAAATACAAATTTTAATATCTGTTAACTAATGGCGGCGGCTTTATTTTGCAGATTCTTGACTGTTTCCTGCCGGTTGGTTGCTGTTTGTATTTGTAAATGTTAAACATTACGGTGCCTTTTGGTTATATAATGATGTGATTTATAATTCAATGCACATATTGGTTAAGGGTGTGCTGTTTTACAATATTTTGCGTATTTTAACAATATCTCTTCCGCCTTTTCACCATAGCAGTCGGTGCGGTAAAAAATCGTTTGATTTTCTCCGAAATATTTGCGACCTTTGCCAAACAAAAGGTACATGTCTTTCAATGCCTTTGGCATTCGTTCGCTCTTTTCTCACGTGCAATGTCTAAATAAATATAACCCTATATATAAATAGAAGATGAAAAAAAGCGCTTTGCAGCAAGCCCGCGCGGCTTACAAGCCCCAGCTCCCCATCGTGCTTACCGGTGGTGTGAAAGTGGTTGAAGGTGAGGCTACCCAGTCTGCCGGTAATCAGGAGGATATCAAGAATCTTTTCCCCAACACCTACGGTCTGCCCGAAATCCGTTTCGAAAAAACTCCGGTTGAGGAGTCGGCAGAGCCTATCAATGTAGGTGTGATTCTCTCAGGCGGTCAGGCTCCCGGCGGACACAACGTCATCAGCGGTCTCTTCGACGGCATCAAGAACATCAACAAGAAGAGCCGCCTCTACGGTTTCCTGATGGGTCCCGGCGGTCTCGTCGATCACAAATACAAAGAACTTACAGCCGACATCATCGACGAATACCGCAACACCGGCGGTTTCGACATCATCGGCTCCGGACGTACCAAACTCGAAACCAAGGAGCAGTTCGACAAGGGTCTTGAAATCCTCAAGGAACTCAACATCAAAGCGCTCGTCATCATTGGCGGCGACGACTCCAACACCAACGCAGCTATCCTCGCCGAATACTACAAGGCTATCGGCGCAGGCGTTCAGGTTATCGGTGTGCCCAAGACCATCGACGGCGACCTCAAGAACAATGTCATCGAGACTTCTTTCGGTTTCGACACCGCAACTAAGGTTTATTCCGAAGTTATCGGCAATATCCAGCGCGACTGCAACTCCGCAAAGAAATACTGGCACTTCATCAAGCTCATGGGCCGTTCGGCTTCTCACATCGCTCTCGAATGTGCTCTCCAGTGCCAGCCCAACGTCTGCATCATCTCTGAGGAAGTCGAGGCCAAGAACCTCACTCTCGATCAGGTTGTCGACGACATCGCCGACGCAGTAGTCGCCCGTGCCAAGGACGGCAACAACTACGGTGTAGTCCTCATCCCCGAAGGTCTCATCGAGTTCATCCCCGCTGTCAAGGCTCTCATCGCCGAGCTTAACGACCTTCTCGCTGTCAAGGCAGAGGAATTTGCCGCTGTCAATCCCGAAAAGCAGCGTGAATGGGTTATCGCTCACCTCAGCGAAGCCAACGCGAAGACCTACGAGTCGCTTCCCGCCGGAGTTGCCCGTCAGCTCACTCTCGACCGCGACCCCCACGGCAATGTGCAGGTATCGCTCATCGAGACCGAGAAGCTCCTCTCCGAAATGGTCGGCAAGCGTCTTGAAAAACTCGCTGCCGAGGGCAAATACAACGGCAAGTATGCCACTATGCACCACTTCTTCGGCTATGAGGGCCGCTGCGCCGATCCTTCTAACTTCGACGCCAACTACTGCTACGCTCTCGGCTACACCGCAGCCTGCCTGATCGCTGCCGGAAAGACCGGTTACATGTCAAGCCTGCGCAACCTCACCTTCGCTCCCGTCAACTGGGTTGCCGGCGGTATTCCCATCACTATGATGATGAACATGGAACGTCGCCACGGCGAAATGAAGCCCGTAATCCGCAAGGCTCTTGTAGAACTCGACGGCGCTCCCTTCCTGAAGTTCGCCAAAGAGCGCGACAACTGGAAATACGGCACTTGCTACACTTATCCCGGTCCCATCCAGTACTTCGGCCCGACTGAAGTCTGCGACCAGCCCTCGCTCACTCTCGTTTACGAGCAGAAGCGCCGCCGCTATTGATCGAGATCCGTCTGGAAAAAGCAAGCTGAAAAAGCCCGCTCATATAAGAAAAGTCACCCGCATCCCTGCGGGTGACTTTTTGTATTGATATGTTGCATGAAAGATAATTGTTGCAAGTCTCCTTTTAGTGGTCGAGGATGCCTGAGTTGATGTTGTCATTGACTTTGACATCTTCAAATTTATGTTTCTTGCCGTAATTGAAGCGGTAGACCACGCTGACGGAGAAGAAATTATAGTCCTTGAAGGGTCTGTATTCTCTGCTGACCGATTGGAATCCGGGGGCCGAGAGTGTTTCTTTGCTGTATGTTTTCATGAACGGATTTTTGCTCATGATGTTGAATGACCAGTTGTCGAGGGCATATCCGAGTGTCAGGTCGAGTCGTGGAGCCTTGCGGATAAGCATTGACGAATTGCTTAGTGTGGTATATGGCGATACGAATTTTATGTCGGCGTTGAAACCTCGGTGCATGAATTGCAGCTTGGCTCCGAAATGCAGGTCGTCGTGATGAAGATCCGCCCAGGCTCTCGATTTTGAATATGTATAGTTGACCGAGGCGCTCAATATCAGGGTTTCAGGCAGGATGTTGATCTGGGCGCCGGGTACAAGGGAGAGGGTCTCGTAGCTGCGTCCGTTTTTGAAAGTCTAGATGTAGACCTGTTCGGCATTGTCGCACATCATTTCGAGGTAAATTGCGCGCGGAACGTTGGTGTATTCGGAGTAAAATTGCAGAGCACCCCATTTGTGTATTGACGTGAACGAAAGGTTCAGCCCACGGATTTTCTGTATTTTCAGTTCGGGATTTCCCACGCGGATCAGGTATTCGTCGATGCGTTTTCTGTCCGTGCTGTACCAGCTCAGCTGCGGGTTGAGGACACCCATCGAATATGTCAGGGCTATCCGGTTGTTGCGCGGCAGGCGGTAGGAGGCGGAAAACGCCGGAGTGAAATAGCTGTGTGTCTGCCGGACGCTTCCGGAGTTGGTGCCCATCACACGTTCCTGGAGACGCATCGAAAAGCTGAAATTTTTTCCGATCTTGGCATTGGTTCCGGCTTCGACAATTGTCTGATTGCTGATCAGGCGGCTGCGGGTCTCTTCTCCGTTTTCCGTGTAGGTCATCCGGGAATTGTCATGGTAGAATGTGGCCATTATATATGGCGTGAATATTTTCCCCATCGGCATCGTGAGTTTCAGCCGCGGATTGAAGCTCACATAGTTTTCTTTTGTGTCGGAAAGGTAGCTTTTTTCACCGTCGTAGGCTCGCGAACCGTCCGAGTGGCTGTAATTGCCGGACAAGCTGGCGCCCAATTTCCAGTTGTTGGCGAATTTGTGGTCATACGAGGCGTTGAGCGAGGGTGTCAGGCGGTCGGTGTTGGTGTAGTTTCTGGCATCGCGGTCTATGATCTCTGTATTGGAATAGTCCTGGGTCATGCGATTGTTGTTTCGGTCATGGTTGTGACGCAGGGAGACGGCTGTTTTCAGCGTCCCGTGCTGGAATCGGTGGAGGAACGAGAGCTTTCCGTTTATGTTTGCCGACCGTTGTTTTGACGGCAGCGAGTTTTCGGTCTTGGTGATTGTGGCGTCGTCGAAGATCATGGTGCGTGTAAGTTCGGTTCCCTTTTTCGGTTCTGAGAATGTGGCGTTGGGGCTTACGTACACTCCGAATTCCGATCGGCCGCGGAATGTGCGCCAGTCGGCGAATCCTCCGCCGCTCGCCCGGTTCAGTTCCTCGTTGGCCCGTAGCATAACGGCACCTCCGTGGTCGCGGATCTTCATGATGAAGTCGATGACATACTGTTTATCCGGATGATTGGGGTCGAAGTTGGTGTAGAAATCCACCTGCTTTATATCTTTCGGGTTGAGAGTCTTGATCTCGTCTTTGTCGGCCTCGATACCGTTGATGCAGAGCAGTACGCTATTTCCGTAAGTTGAGACGCTGCCGTCGTTGGTGTCTACGTCGAGTCCGGGAATTGCCATGAGCGACAGGGCCGAATATCCGTCGTAGGAATGTCGTCTGACATTGTTGCTGACGCGGATGATTGTCTTGTCGGGCGTCACAAGCATTTTATTGGCGGTGACGGTGACTTCTTTCAGCTGTTCGGTTTTGGTCAGTGTGTCGCTGACGGCTTTGGGCGTCTGGGCCGACAGGGTGGGGCAGAGCAACGGGGTGAGGGTGGCAAGGAGAGGCAATCCGATAGTCTTTTGTAGTTTCATTGTTGATAATGAAATGTAATTGGTTTTATGATTAAATTTTGTCATTAGATTGCGCATAAACCGTGCCAAAAATGTAAGGCGTTGTCAGTCAATCGAATCGAATTTTGCAGGGTGTACGGATTCGGACAGAAGTGTCCGCTTTGTCCGTTTTGCATCGGACAGAAACGTGCGGTCGGACAGGTGATATGATGTTTTTTGACCGGTCGGCTGATCAAATGTGCATTCCCGCTTGTTTTAAAATATGTGAATCACAATTAATAACCACGTGGATACTGATGACAAATATATGAAATCCCCTAAGGATGCGGCAGGTGGCGCGTCCGGCGCCGATCCGGCTCACAGACTTCTTGACGGCTTCGGGCGCGTTTTGAAATTTCTTGTGCCGATTGCTGTTTCCGCCGGTATGATCGTCTGGCTGTTTGACAAGGTTAACCTCCACCAGATCAAGGAGATCATTAGTAGGGGTGTCGACTATCGTTATCTGGCGATAATGATGTGTCTTACGGTGCTGTCTCATGTTATCCGTGGTATCCGCTGGGGTATACAGCTTCGGGCCGCGGGCATTCCGCGCATCCCTGTTCTTGCTGAAAGCGTCTCGATTTTCGGGGCCTATGCTTTGAATCTGATTTTTCCTTATCTCGGTGAGGCCTGGCGCTGTGTCTATATCTCCAAGCGCGAGCGCTGCAAGCTCTCGACGGTAGTCGGCACCGATCTCGGCGACCGTGCGTCTGACGGCATTATGATTCTGCTCCTCCTGATCCTGGCTCTTATCATCGCGCGTCCGGCAATGGATCGTTTCCTTGATCGTTATCCTCTCGGAGAGACTATCGACCACATTGCGACCGACGGCGCACTATGGATCGGGCTCGGCGTGGTTGTCGTGTTGCTTGTCGCCGGTGACTGGTTTTTCCGCAACACACCGTTTGTCAAGGGTGTCAATCAGAGCATCCGTCGCCTTTACGACGGTTTCATGGTGCTCTTCCACATGAAAGGCACGGGCATGTATATCGTGCTTACGTTCGGAATATGGATCTGCTATTTTCTCGACACCTACCTCTGCTTCTTCGCCTTTCCCTTCACCCGTCAGCTCATCACAGGTCACGGCTACTATTGGGGCCTGATTCCGGGTCTTGTTGTTTTCGTTTTCGGATCTTGCAGCATGGGAGTCCCGTCCAACGGAGGACTGGGCCCTTGGAACATAGCCGTCATGTTCGCCCTCAGTCTCTTCGGCATCAGCGACAGTGACGGCGCCGCATATTCGATTGTGTGCTGGAGCTTCCAGACTGCCGTCCTGATCGCTTCAGGCATTTTCAGCGCCTTCTACATCATGTTCTCCCGCCGCCGTCTCCGCACCGAAACGACTTCGCAGTCTTCTTTGAAGCAGACTGATATCTCTTCTTCCGACTGAAAAATATTTTGGTCAAGGTGGCGGTATTTTGAATGACCGGATAAAAATCAGAGGCTGCGGGGTGTCCGCAGCCTCTTTATAAGAACCACGCCGGAGGAAGATGATGAAACTCCGAATGACAGGATTTGAGTGCTCGCCGACCTTTGTAATCCTCCGGGCAATTACGCCTCCCCCGAAGGGGATGAGGCCCGCCATCGGGCGGCTAAGCTTGTCTCGGTATTTCATGAATAATTGATGAGTTTCCCAATCGTGCTCCGGCGCGGGATTTTTCGTACTCTTCAATTTTACAACACAAAATTATACTATTTCGTTTGATTTTCCAAATGGATTTTTCAGAAAATCTGTATTATTTTTAGCCCCGAAAATGGAACTCAGTGGCTCTCAGGGCAATTTGGGAGTCATCTTTTATCCTGCCGCCGCTGCTTTTGGAGGCGTAGCCGCGTAGAGTGAGATGGTGTCGGATGTTGGTGGGGTCTCAGTGAGAAGATGCCATTGTGAAAGAGTCTATTGTGGAAGATGTCGGATTGGCGGGGTAGGCTGACCGCGTTAGCGGTCGGTGGCCTGTATTCGCCTCGCCGCTACGCGGCTTGCCTTTCGGTATTCGTGACCTTATCTGTGATCTGACGCATTTCATCCTTTCGGTATTTGCGGCAGTTTGCCCGCGATGCTCTTTGACAGGGCTGGGGTAATAAAAAAGATGACTTCGATTGTTAGAAGTCATCTTTCCGAGTAGCGAATCTGGGAATCGAACCCAGGTCTCCACCGTGAGAGGGTGGCGTGCTAGGCCACTACACTAAATCGCCATTCACTACTCTTGAAAGGATCTCTGCGGGACTCTCTTGCCTGTCTCCTTTCCGGTTTTAGCGCTGCAAAGTTAAGACCTTTTTTTGAGGGCTGCAAATAATCCGTGCTGTTTTAACAAAAATTTACAACAAAAATTTACAAGCGTTAGCCTTGCCTTGACTCGAAAAACCAAATCGCGTTTCGGATTGTTAAATTCTTGACGAGACATTCCTGAATCAGTGGTGCCTTTTTCGCTTTTCTTAGTCGCGCCTACGCATTGACCGGACTCAGGCGTTATGGTTATTCAGGGAAAATGCTTATCTTTGCGTCTTAAAAGTAAAAACTCATCACTATTAAACAGATTTTTGGTTTCAACTAAATTCATCTGACCGATCAATGACTGAAACAACAACAGACATACTTCCCTCGATCATCGAGGGCATACGCGACCGTAAAGGCCGCAAGATCACTACCGTTGACATGAGCGAACTCGACACCGCTGCTGCACGCCGGTTCGTGATCTGCGAAGGAACCTCCACCCAGCATGTGGCCGCAGTGGCCGACAGCATCAGGGAATACCTTCTTGAACACATCGGCGTGAAGCCTTACAACTATGACGGCTACGGCAACTCGACATGGATCGTAATAGACTACGGCGACACCCTCGTCCATGTTTTCCTCCGCGAGACCCGCGACCACTATGCGCTCGAAGAGCTGTGGAGCGACGCCGTAATCACCGATTATCCTGACGAAGACTGACTTACAAACCCTATCTAAGATTTTACCAATGAGTTCACCGACTCCATCAAATAATCAGAAACCCAAGAAACCTTTCGGTATAGGTTTCAGCATGTACTGGGCCTATGCCATTATAATAGTGTTTCTCCTCGCGATGCTCTATATCGACGACACATCCATCGAGAAGGAGGTCAGCTATACGAAATTCAAAGAATATGTCACCACCGGCGGTGTGGGCGAGATCACGGTCTTTTCCAACACCAACAAGGCCGAGGCTGTGCTTTCCGACTCTTTGGCGCGCACCATCTTCCCCGAAAGCCAGTACAAGGGGGGCAAGGGTACGATAGCCAAAATCATCACTGACATCCCTTCGGCCGACAAGTTTGAAGATCAGATCGACCTCTGGAATCAGGAAGGCGTAAAGCACGGCGAGGTCAAATATGACAAGTCGTCCGACTACGGATCGCTGATCTGGTCCTTCGGGCCGATCATCCTCCTCGTGGCCTTCTGGTTCATCATGATGCGCCGCATGTCAGGCGGAGCGTCTGGCGGAGGTGCCGGAGGCGTGTTCAATGTAGGCAAATCAAAGGCCAAGATGTTTGACAAGGGAGAGGGGACCAATGTGACATTCAAGGATGTCGCCGGACTCTCCGAGGCCAAGACCGAGATCCGCGAGATCGTGGAATTTCTCCGCAATCCGCAGCGCTATACCGATCTCGGCGCCAAGATTCCCAAAGGCGCCCTCCTTGTAGGCCCTCCCGGAACCGGTAAGACCCTTCTTGCCAAAGCCGTTGCGGGCGAGGCCAATGTGCCTTTCTTCTCGATGTCGGGTTCTGACTTCGTCGAGATGTTTGTCGGCGTGGGTGCCTCGCGAGTGCGCGACCTCTTCCGTCAGGCCAAGGAGAAAGCTCCATGTATCGTCTTTATCGACGAGATCGACGCCGTGGGCCGCGCCCGTGGCAAGAATCCCAACATGGGAGCCAATGACGAACGTGAAAATACTCTCAACCAGCTCCTCACCGAGATGGACGGCTTCGGTTCAAACAGCGGTGTCATCATCCTCGCCGCCACCAACCGCGCCGACATCCTTGATAAGGCCCTTTTGCGCGCCGGACGTTTCGACCGTCAGATCAACGTCGATCTTCCCGAACTCAAGGACCGCATCGAGGTCTTCAAGGTGCATTTGCGCAACATTAAGACCGACGATTCAGTCGATGTAGACCTCATGGCCCGTCAGACCGCCGGTTTCTGTGGCGCCGACATTGCCAATGTCTGCAACGAAGCGGCCCTCATCGCTGCCCGCGGCAACAAGAAAGCCGTCGACCGCGAGAGTTTCATGGCCGCGATCGACCGTATCATCGGAGGTCTCGAACACAGCTCTAAAATCATTTCCGACGAAGAAAAGAGATCAATTGCCATCCATGAGGCCGGCCATGCCACTGTCTCCTGGTTCCTTGAATACTCCAATGAGATGGTCAAAGTCTCGATCGTGCCCCGCGGTATGGCTCTCGGCGCAGCATGGTACATGCCGGAGGAACGTCAGATCACGCCCAAAGAAGCCCTTCTCGACCAGATCTGCATGACGCTTGCCGGACGTGCCGCCGAGGAACTCACCATCGGTCAGATTTCCACCGGAGCACTTAACGACCTCGAAAAGGTCACAAAGATGGCCTATGCGATCGTGGTCTACTACGGCATGAGCGACAAGATCCCCAACGTATGCTACTATGATTCGACCGGTCAGGCCTACGGCTTCTCCAAACCATACGGCGGCGAACGCGCCAAGCAGATCGACGACGAAGTGTCACGCATCATCAGCGAGCAGTACGAGCGCGCCAAGCAGATACTCCGCGACCACAAGGAAGGCCACGCCAAACTTGCCGAGACACTGCTGACCAAAGAGGTCATGTATGCTGAAGACCTCGTCAACATCTTCGGCAAACGCCAGTGGAAATCGCGCACCGAGGAAATCATGGAGCTTCAGGCCGCCCGCGACGCCAAGCGCCTCGCCGAAGAAAATGCCGCAAAAGAAGCCGAGGGAACGAAAGAAGATGCCTCCGCCGACGGAGCCGCCGCATCTTCAGACGCATCGGCTGACGCATCGGCAACTGAAGCCACTCCGGCTGCCCCGCAGGATGCCGACATCACTGCAACCGTCATCGACGTCGAAGCCACGGAAGCGACCGCCGACACCCCGGCAGACAACACCCCGTCGGACAACAAACCGACCGATCCCACCGGCCCGACCCCACCTCCCTACAAGAAAAAATAGAATATATTTTCAATAGATTTTAGCTCCGCAGGCATGAATTAGTTTCACACCTGCGGAGTTTTTAATTTTTTTGAGGCCACTCCGCATTATCGCACTAAAAAGAGGGTGGGGAGGTTGTATCTTTGCGGTGTGGATGTTAAAAAACGTCTGTCCCACAAGGATACAACCTCTGAATATTTTTTAACTTTATTATTTGCCCGATTTATGAAAAAGACACCGCACTCTCCGAAATCGTCCCGACATGCTTTTGATTTCCCTGTATCGGAAAAATTCTACAATGAAATCATCAGCCGTATCACCAACACATTTCACACTGTTCCATACTACGTTGAGCCTGCGGAAACCACTGACGCAATCAATCAGATAGTCAAAACCATCGAAACCTATCTGCTGACCGGCTGTGAGCCTGCCGAGACGGCGAAAATGCCTGTCAGAATGGTGTTTGCGCTTATGAAACATGAACTTGACAAGGCCATGGCCCGTTCTGCTGTTGCCCGACGTCGCCGCAGCTCAAAACAGGCCTCCGTAAAGGTAGCCGAAGAAGAAAACGTGGTTCACACGCCTGCTCCCGCAGTGGAAGAGGCGCAGCAAGCACCTGCGGAAGCCGCAGAGGGTACCGATGCAACGGAGATCACGGAAATCATGATGAACCGCCGTCAGCGCAGACGTCAGGAGCGCGAACTCTGCCGTCGAGAACGCAGGGCGTCCTCCCGGACCGGATTGCTTAGAGCAAAAAAATGAGGGAGGCGGCGTTACGGCAACGCCCCTCCCTCGCCTTCAAAATCAACGTCAAAACTATTGTTATATAGCGCCGTATGGTTTTGCCCGTCGGGTTCTGTCTTTTATGGCTGTTTTGACAGGTATTTCAATATTTCCATATTGCGGTTGCAGTCGCTCTGGAGTTCCGGCCGCAGTGTGGCGGTCTCGGCAGGAGCGTTGATGTCCAGATCGGCATAGCGGTCTTCGTTCATTACGAAACCCTCGACTGTTCTGACGGGTTCGGTATTGGGATAACAAGGTGACGTCGTCAGAGCGGAAGACCCGTTGGTGCCGCTGTTGTCGCGACCGGGGATCACGGAGTCAAGTGTCAGCGCTTCCCGCCCGTCGGCGCGGGCCTGCGGATTGTAGCGGTAGAGAGGCCAGTAGCCTGCTTCGACTGCGCGTCGCTGCTCGACGATGGAATGGCCGAGTCCCGGACGGATGCCGTGGTTGATGCAGGGGCAATAGGCGATCACGATGGCCGGACCGGGGTAGCGCTCTGCTTCGGCGAGAGCGTCGATTGTCTGCTGGTAGTTGGCTCCTAAGGCTACGGAGGCTACATAGACATTGTCATAGGTCATCATCATGCGGCCCAATTCTTTCTTGGCCACGCGCTTTCCGTCGGGATTGTATTTTGCCACAGCGCTTCTGGGGGTAGCTTTCGAGGTCTGGCCGCCAGTGTTGGAGTAGCATTCGGTATCCATGACCAGAACTTTTATCGGTTCGCCTGACGCAAGCACATGGTCAAGACCGGCGAAACCGATATCGTAGGCCCAGCCGTCACCGCCGATGCACCAGACAGATTTCTTTCCGAAAAGGTCTGCTCCGTCGAGGAGATTGGCATACGCCGGACTGAGTTTTGCGAGCGGTTCGAGCATCGTTCGTAGCTGTTCGCCTGTACTTGCTGAAAGCTCAAAGTCATCTTTGGCCGAATACCATGCTTCAAGAGGAGCCTTGATGTAGGGGAGGGTGTCGGGGCTGTCAAGGAACTCCTTTACCTGTTGGGCTATGCGGCGACGCCGCTGTTCGATGGCCACAAGCATTCCGTAGCCGTATTCGCCGTTGTCTTCGAAAAGCGAGTTGCCCCATGCAGGCCCTTTTCCCCGCGGGTCGGTGCAGTAGGCGTTGGATGGGAAATTGGCTCCCCAGATCGAACTGCATCCGGTAGCGTTGGCAATCAGCAGGTGCTGGCCGAAGAGCTGTGTCAGCAGCTTGACATACGGCGTCTCGCCGCAACCCGCGCATGCCCCGGAGAATTGCAGACAGGGCTGCCGGAGCTGCGAGCCGACTATAGTTTCCGCCGGCACGATCCGGTCTTTGAGACTGACATTTTCCAAAGCCCAGTCCAGAAGCGGCACTTCGCGGTCGAGTACATCGCCGACCGGAGTCATCGTCAGTGCGTGGCCCGGACAGATGATCGAACATGACGAGCAGCCGAGACAGTCTTCGGGGAAATTCTGAATGTGAAACTTGTAGCCTTTCAGCAATCCGCGTGCGTCCTTCAATGCAAATCCCTCAGGAGCCTTGGATGCTTCGTTGGCTGAAAGGATGAAGGGACGGATCGCGGCGTGGGGGCACACAAGTGAACATTCCGTACATTCCACGCACTTGTCCGCGTCCCATACCGGTACGCGTGTGGCTATGCGGCGGTGCTCGTAGGCCGTGGTGCCCATCGGCATCTTTCCGTCAGGAGCGAATGCGGAGACCGGGATGAGATCTCCCTGCCCCTTGATGCAGGGTGTATGGATATTCTTTATAAATGATTCGAGTGCGGCGTTGGCATACGAAAGTTTTCGCGTGGTCACGCTCTCAGGGATCTCGGTCCATCCCTGAATGCCACTCCAGTCGATTTCACGGAGAGCTGCGACGGTCATGTCGACGGCCTTGATATTGCGCCTGACCACATCGCCGCCCTCGTGGTTGTAGGTCGCCGACAGCTGTTCTTTCAGGGCGCTGACAGCCTCGTCAAACGGCATGATGCCGCTCAGATAGAGAAACACGGTTTCCATCACCATGTTGATGCGTGGGCCGAGGCCGCATTCGGCGGCAATGGCGTCGGCGTCGATGTTGTAGAACCTCAGTTTTTTCTCCGCGATCGTCCGCCGCATCTCAAGCGGCAGTTTCGCAGTCATCATGTCGGCGGTCCAGGGTGAATTCAGAACGAAAATGCCGCCTTCCCTGACTTTGTCGGCCATAGTGAAGCGGTTGACATAGGAGGTTTTGTGGCAGCCGACATAGTCGGCCTCGGCGATACCGTAGGCCGATGTGATCGGAGCCTTCCCGATGCGCAGCTGCGAGATAGTGTAGCCTCCGGATTTCTTTGCCGAGTAGCTGAAATAGGCCTGTGCGTAGAGCCCTGGGGTGTTGCCTATAATCGAGGCCACCTGCTTGGTGCCTCCGACGGTTCCGTCGTTGCCGATACCGTAGAGGATGGTCTGATAAGTCTCCGAAGCGACTTCCGTCTCGATATTTTCGGTGACCGGGATGGAAAGTCCGGTGACATCGTCGGTGATGCCGACCGTGAATGGATTGCGGGGCTTTTCTGCGGCCATCTCATCGAAAACAGCCTTGACCATCGAAGGGTTGAACTCCTTGCTCGACAGACCGTACCGTCCGCCTATGATCCGTGTGGAGTCGAAAGTGTCACAGCCCCGGAGCGCCGTGATGATGTCCTCGCACAGCGGTTCGTGCTGGGCGCCTGGCTCTTTGGTACGGTCGAGTACGGCAATTGTGCGCACCGTTGGCGGAAGCGCCGCGCGCAGGTCTTCGTAAGGAAACGGCCGGTAGAGACGGACTTTTATGACTCCGGTTTTGGCGCCTTTCTCACGGTTAAGCCAGTCGACTGTCTCGCTGACCACGTCGGCAGCCGAACCCATCACGACAATGACCCTGTCGGCGTCCGGTGCTCCGTGATAGTCCACGGTGTGATATTGGCGCCCGGTCAGCTTGCTCACCTTGTCCATCGCCTCACGGACAATTCCAGGGAAAGCGTCGTAATACCTGTTGGGCGCCTCGCGGTTCTGAAAATAGACATCCGGATTCTGGGCCGAACCCCTCAGGTCGGGGTGTTCGGGATTCATGGCCTGACTTCGGAAAAGTCTCACTTTGTCCCAGTTGACCAGAGGCCGCATCGACTCATAATCGATAACGTCGATTGTATTCATTTCCGATGACGTGCGCCATCCGTCAAAGAAGTGCAGCACGGGGAGTGAGCCTTCAATAGCCGCAAGATGAGCAACAAGAGCGAGATCCATAGTCTCCTGCACCGAGGCCGAAGCCAGCATGGCGAAACCCGTGGCCCGACATGCCATCACGTCCTGATGGTCGCCGAAGATCGAGAGGGCGTGTGTGGCAAGCGAGCGGCAGCCGACATGGAAGACCACCGGCAACAGTTCGCCGGAAATCTTGTACATGTTTGGGATCATAAGCATAAGGCCCTGCGAAGCCGTAAATGTAGTGGCGAGAGCACCGGCGGCGGCCGCTCCGTGAACGGCTCCGGCAGCGCCAAGCTCGCTTTCCATTTCGCGGACCTCAAGAGGCTGCCCCATCAGATTGCGCCTCCCTTCGAGGCCCCATTTCTGGGCCGTGTCGCCCATGGCGGCGATAGGAGTGATAGGATAGACGGTCGCTACATCGCTCAGGGCGAAAGCTACGTGTGCGGCCGCCGTGCAGCCGTCAAGGATCTGCTTTTTCATCTCTCTGATCAATAAAAGTTGAGTGGGGCTTGTAGAATTGGTGAGCATAAGGGCGGTCAGGCCCTTATGCCCTTATAAGGTCTTATGTATATTCTTTTTTAGATCGAACCTGCGAGGCAGAGGTCAGTGATCCAGAGCCACAGCGGGCAGAAGCCGATAAAGAGGATCACCGAGAGTGTAAGCGACGAGGTGCCCTCGGCTACATAGGTGTCGTATTCGTCGGCAATGATGATGCCTGAGAATGCGGGGGGAAGTGCGCCGGCAACAACGAGCATCTTGAGGTTCAGCGGGTCCATGTGGAAGATGAGGCCCATGATGAGCAATACTGCTGGCATCATGACCATCTTTAGGATGGAGCCGAGGATAACCTGCCAGTCGATGGAGATCTTGATTGCTGAAAGAGTGATACCGGCTGAGAATACGGCCATTGATGCGTTGGCGCCCTTGATAAGATCGAATGACGGGCTTGCCCATTCAGGCCAGGGTATTCCGACGAGTACCCAGATCACTGCGAGTATAGGAGCCCAGGCCACCGGCTGTTCGAGAGCGTGGATCACAGGAGCCCATGCACTCTTGTTTTTCGACGAGCCGGGATTCTGTTTCTCAAGCGATGCGTTGAGCAGTGAAAGACCGACAGGAATGCCGACTGCGTTCACGACGATGCCGACGATCGCAACAACGAGCGCTACGGTCGGAGTGGTGCCGAAGATAGGCTCCAGGACGGCGAATCCGAGGAAGCCGATTGTCGGCGAACCGCTGATAAGTGCCGATACGGCTGCATCGGCTCCTGTGTTTTTCTTGAACAGCAGGAAAACGAAATAGACGATCATGAAGCAGAGCATGATGCCTATGAGCGAGATCAGCGACAGTTTCAGGTCGTGGGCGAGCATCTCGCGGGTAGCCTGAACGATAGAGACGAAAAGGGCTGCGGGAAGTGCATAGTCAAGCACAACCTTGTTGAACTTCTTGGCATCTTCACCTGAGAATATCCCCTTTTTCCCCGAAATATAGCCGGCTAACATCACAACGATGATAGGGACTATGGCATAAAGAATAATGTGTTCCATAAATAGTTGGTTGATAGTTGATAATCAGTGTAAGCGGAATTTCCGTCCGGATGGAGCGCATCGCTGCGCGGGTCCATCCGGCGGAATTTCGGGTCATGTGGTGTTTCGGGAAAAGACTAAACAGTGATGTCCTGAAGAGGTGCGGGGTTCAGATAGCCGATGTGGCCTGATTCCTTGCCGGAGTCGGCGGCAAGCTGCACGTCGATCAGACACGGTTTCTTGCTTGCGATGCTCTCGGTGAGCGCTTTCTGAAGTTCGTCGGGTGTCTGTACGTAGTAGGTCTGCGCTCCGAATGCGTCGCCGAGTTTGTCGTAGCGGGCGTGGATGTCGAGAGTGGTCGGTGCGGGGTCTGTGGTTTTGTCGAGAGGAACTCCGATGCCGTTGTAGATGCCTCCGTTGTTGAAAATGACCACGGTAACGGGAAGCTTGAAGCGGCAGACAGTCGAGAAGTCCATGCCTGAGAAACCGAAAGCCGAGTCACCTTCGATGGCGACGACAGATTTGCCTGTCGCCACGGCGGCTCCGATTGTTGATCCCATGCCCATACCCATGATGGCCCAGGTGGCGCAGTCTACGCGGTGGCGCGGAAGCGACATGTTGATGGCGTCGCGGGTATCGTCAAGCGTGTTGGCGCCTTCGTTGATGAGGACTATGTCAGGGTTGGATTCGATGATAGGTTTGATCACGCCGAGAGCTGTCCAGTGGTTCATTGGCAGGATGGCTTTGTTGGCTTCGAGACGGGTGGCGAATTTGGCGTTCTTCTCCTTGGCTTCGGCCTGGAGTGAAGTGACCCATGCGGGATCGGCTGCCATTTTCGTACCTTCCATCTTTGCGAGCATGGCGTCGAGAGCGAGTCCCATGTCACCGACAACAGGTGCGGCGATAGGTACGTTGACATCAATTTCTTCCGGATCTACGTCGAGTTGGATGAACTTCATGGCAGGGTTCCACTTTCCGCGGCCGAACGAGAGCATCCAGTTGAGACGTGCGCCGATGACAACTACGGCATCGGCCTTCTCCATGACGGTAGAGCGGCATGACAGGGCGCTCAGAGGACCGGCATCAGGCATTACTCCTTTGGCCATAGACATCGGGAGGTAGGGGATGTTGTATTTTTCGACCAAAGTCTTGATCTTGTCTTCAACCTGAGCATAGGCCGCGCCTTTGCCGAGAAGAATGGCAGGTCGTTTGGCTGAAGTAAGGATTTCGACAGCCCGGCTGACGGATTGGCCGTTTGGCGCAACTGGCGAATAGAGATCGACTGACTCGTAGAACAGTTTGTCGGCTTCGTCGCGGTCCATGACCTCGCCGAGGGCGGGAGTGATCATGTCAATGTAGACACCACCCGGACGACCGGAGACGGCCGCACGGTAAGCGCGGTTGACGGCCGAGGGAATATCTTTGGCGTGGCTGCATCTGAAAGCGGCTTTGACCAGCGGTTTGGCCGTGTTGAACTGATCGAGCTGCTCGTAGGTGCCCATGTTCATGTCGACCATGGTCGGATCGGATGCACCGGAGATCTGGATCATCGGGTAGCAGTTGACAGTGGCGTTGGCTGTTGCGGTCAGACCGTTCATGAAACCGAGCGACGATACGGTCATCAGCACACCGGGTTTCTTCGTGAGGAAACCTTCGGTAGCGGCGGCCATACCGGCCTGCTGTTCGTGGCGGAATCCAACGAAGCGTATGCCCTGGCCCTGTACGAGATAGGCGGCTTCGGTTATAGGTATGCCGACAAGACCGTAGACATTTTCTATACTGACATTTTTCAATGCCTTGGCGAGAATGTACATGCCCGTCACCTGTTCAGGAAATTTGGGCGCGGCCTTCGGCTGGCATCCGCAGGAAGCTGCGGGTGTATTGTTGCTGGGAGTTGTGGTTGCCATATAAAAACAGATTTTGAAGTTGATTTAAAGACAGTAAAGAGAGGACAATCAGCAATCTGACTTGCCGTACAAGACAATCGTTGATTGTCCCCTCTTTGTTTAGGTGTTATTGCAGGTTGTGCTTACTTTTTTGCAGCCGGCATAGGGGCGGTGGTGCCGTTCTGTGCGAAAGATGCGATCTGTTCGTCGGTGTAGCCGAGGCCCTTGAGGACTTCGTCGGTGTTACCGCCGAGTGAAGGACACGGTCCGTAGGTGGGCTGGAAGTTGCTCATTGTGAACGGGCAGCCGACAGTCACGAATTCGCCGATTTCGCCTCCCTGATTGATCTTTACGAGGGTATTGCCGTCATAGAGGCTCTGGTCTGACATGACTTCTTTGGTCGAGAGGACAGGTCCGACAGGCACACCGTATTTCGAAAGTATCTCAGTGACTTCAAATTTGGTCTTGTCGGCAGTCCAGGCTCCGATGCGCTGATAGATTTCCTGTTTGTGCTTGTCGCGGGCGTCGGCTGTCGCGAAGTCGGGGTTGGTGAGCCAGTCTTCGAAACCGAGTCCCTGGCAGGCGAGTTTGAATTCCTTTTCGCCGCGCTGGAGGATGATGTAGACGTAGTTGTTGGCATCAATGGCCGAGTCGAGATCACCGGCGGGTTTACATTTGTAGGTCCATCCGAGGACGCCGCCGCCTTCGATATTGCCTGAACGGGGCACACAGTCGCCGAATTTGCCGTTGGGGTACTGCGGGAACTGCGACAGATAACCGATCTTGTCGAGGGTGAGCTGGTCACGGGTCTTGATACGGCAGAGGTTAAGACATGCGTTGTGCATCGACTGATAGACGAAGCAGCCTTCGCCGGTCTTGTTGCGCTGCTGGAGTGCGGCGAGCAGGCCGATGAGGAGGTGCATACCGGTGTTGGAGTCGCCGAGGGCGGCACCGCTCTGGGTAGGAATATCATATTCGCCTTCATACCAGCCGGTAGTAGAAGCCGCTGCGGCTGTCACCTGTGCAATAGGTTCGTAGGCTTTGAGGTCTTTGTATTTCGAAGATTCAGGGAAGCCCTTGATTGTACCGTAGATACATTTGGGGTTGAGTTTGTGGACCACATCCCAGCTGAAACCGAGTTTATCCATTGCTCCGGGGTGGAGGTTTTCGATAAACATATCGGCTTCCTGAATCAGTTTTGTCAGGATAGCTTTGCCGTCGGGGGTTTTCGCATCGAGCGAAATAGATTTTTTGTCAGAGTTGAGCTGCAGGAAGTAATAACTTGGCAGGTCGGGATTGAACTGGAGTTCCTTACGGGTTGCGTCGCCGACGCCCGGACGTTCGATTTTGATTACCTCAGCGCCAAGCCACGCGAGCATCTGAGTACATGAAGGACCTGACTGGACTTCGGTGAAGTCAATCACCTTGATTCCTTGAAGAGGGGCAGTGTTCATAATAGTAAGTATGTTTTTATAATAAATAGATGATTAATAAATAGATGGTTGATAGGCGCGGTAATGCGTATTTTTCATAAAACTTT
The DNA here is from genome assembly GCA_900544535.1 of uncultured Bacteroidales bacterium. Lineage (GTDB taxonomy): Bacteria > Bacteroidota > Bacteroidia > Bacteroidales > Muribaculaceae > Duncaniella. The sequence goes on from UQVH01000003.1 coordinate 75,144, forward strand.
ACTTATAGAACACGGAGCGGGCTGAAAAGTTGATTTTTGAGTTTAATTAGGGAATTAATTTGTAATTTTGTCGGCCGAAGTGCGGGTTGCTTTTAAACCGTGCTTTAAATATAGGTTTAATCACAGGATTCGAATGAATAATATCTGTCTGCAACTGTTTCTGTCTTTTTTCAAGATAGGGGCATTCACGTTCGGAGGCGGCTGGGCGATGATCTCGATCATCGAGAAAGAGATCGTCGACAAGCATCACTGGATCGAGCGTGAGGAGTTTCTGGATCTGTTGGCCGTCGCGCAGTCGCTCCCCGGCATTCTCGCTGTCAACATATCCGTTGCCGTGGGCGACAAGCTCAGAGGCATGAAAGGGTCATTAGCTGCCGCCGCGGGGTGCATACTCCCGTCATTCCTGATGATTCTGTGTATAGCCGTGTTCCTCACTCCCGATCTTATAAAGAACAATCCGACGCTCTCGGCCATCTTCAAGGGCATCCGTCCGGCAGTGGTGGCGCTTATTATCGCACCGGTTATCTCTTCGGCGAAAGCCGCGGAAATAGGGTGGAAGACGGCGATCATTCCTGTGGGTGTGGCTCTGCTGATTTTTTCGAAACTTCCTGTCGTCTCCAACCCGATTCTCTATATCATGGCCGGAGGATTTTTCGGATGGCTGTGGTTCTCGCGCCATGTCAAGGCTCTGCATCAGGTTGAAAAGGAGATCAGAAAGGAGGACGAGAAGCTATGATCTATCTCAGACTTATATGGGCCTATTTGAAAATCGGTCTGTTCGGATTCGGCGGAGGGTATGCGATGCTTGCGCTGATCGAGCGTGAGATCGTGGGACCGGGATGGATTTCATCGCAGATGTTCACCGATATCGTGGCAATATCGCAGATGACTCCGGGACCTATCGGCATTAACTCGGCCACATATATAGGATATGTGGCTCCCGCGGAATATTCCGAGGCTTTTTCATCGCCGCTTTTTGGTATTCTCGGCTCGGTGCTGTGCACGCTTGTGGTCGTGTTGCCGTCGTTCCTGCTTGTAGCCTATACGAGCCATCTGATACGGCGCCACAAGGACAGCGCTGTGGTCAAAGGGATTTTCGCCGGCTTGCGTCCGGTGGTCGTCGGGCTGATCGCTTCGGCGGCCTTGCTGCTGATGAACGGCGAGAATTTCGGACGCGAGACCGTGCAGATAGTTTGGAGCGTTGCCATCTGCGCCGCGGCTTTTCTGATGGTCTACAAATTCAAATTCCATCCGATACTGATCATCTGTCTCGCAGGTGTCGCCGGGTGGCTTATATATTGATAAGCCGCGATGTAAATTTAGATATTTAAAGCAATAATTTAGTTAAAGTAATAGTTTAATCAAAATATTAGCCATGACTTATCAGGAGGCTATTGATTTTCTGTTTAATTCTCTTCCGGTGTTTCAGCGCGAGGGTGCGTCGGCCTACAAGCCGGGGCTCGGCACCTCAATCGCCCTCGACGATATGTTCGGGAATCCGCACCGCGAGTATGCTTGCATACACATTGCCGGTACCAACGGCAAAGGCTCGACGGCCCACACATTGGCAGCGGTACTTGCACGCGCAGGCTACAAGGTGGGGTTATATACGTCACCTCACATTTTCGATTTCCGCGAGCGCATCAGGATCAACGGCCGTAAGATACCACATGAAACCGTGGTTGATTTCGTGGAACGATGGAAGGCCGTGAAGTCGGACCTGACTCCGAGTTTCTTTGAACTTACCTCGACGCTTGCTTTCGAATATTTCGCCCGCGAGAAGGTCGATGTGGCGGTGATCGAGACCGGTCTTGGCGGACGGCTTGACAGCACGAACATAATCACGCCAGTCGTCAGCGTGATTACAAATATTTCCCTTGACCACACTGGGCTGCTCGGTGATACTTTGGGAAAAATTGCTTTCGAGAAAGCCGGGATTATCAAAGAGGGTGTCCCTGTGGTCATCGGAGAGTGGCAGCCGGAGACCGCGCCTGTGTTCGAGGAGCGGGCACACAGTGTCGGCGCGCCCCTGAGGTATGCCGAAGAGGTTAGCGGGCATCATGAGGTGGGAACGATTGTCTACCCGTCCACGCCTTATGGCGAAATCCGCGGAGAGCTTGCGGGCGACTGTCAGATCAAAAATGCGGCTACGATTCTTGCTACACTCAGGACTCTTGAAGATCAGGGATTCCGTATACCGGCGCAGGCTGTGAGAGAAGGCTTTGCGCATGTCTGTGAGGACACTGGGCTTATGGGGCGCTGGACCGTTGTGTGTCGCGAACCATTGACGGTCTGTGACACCGGCCACAATATCGGAGGGTGGGAGTATATCGCAGCGCAATTGTCGGCAAGAAAAGCCGGGACGGTGCATCTGATCGTTGGCTTTGTCAATGACAAGGACATTTCGGCCATCCTGCGCAAGATTTCGGAGATCGGTGGCGAAAAGCGGCTTTATTTCTCGGCGCCATCCGTTCCGCGCGGCCTGAAAGCCGATGCGCTTGCCGAAAAAGCCGCGCAGTTCAGCCTGACGGGCGCTGTCATCGATGACGTTAACGAAGCCCTTGCGACAGCAACCGCAGCTATAACCTCTCCTGACGATATGATCCTCATCGCCGGCAGCAACTTCCTCATCGCCGATCTGGATCTGACCCACATCAGTGAAGATAAATGATTGGTTAATACAGTATAATCACATAGAAATGAGATATATTTCAATCACACTTCTTATCCTATCACTGATATTTGTCGGTTGTTCTGATAATAGTGAAGCCCCGAAGGCTAAAGAGAACAAACTTGTCGGTTATTGGGCCATTACTCATATTAAGGAAATTGAACACGCTGGAGGTGTTCACAATACGACTGATAAAGTAATACCTCCACATGGAACTGATAGTTACCCTGGTGACAATAATTATCGCTATGATGTCTTGATTTTTGATGAAGATATGGTCACCGTCAGGGGTGATATGCCAAGTTGTCCTAAATCCACTGATTATGATTTAGAAACAGTTGATGGACAAATTGAGTATGAAATAGATTTTAATGAGTGGCATATAAGTATTGGTGAATATACCGATGAGATGGCGTGTCCAGTGGGTGAATATAGTATCAAAAGCAATAGCCTGATTATAGGTTCCTTAAATATGGGTATAATAAACTTTGTCTCTGATGACGAGTTTACATTGGATTATAAAAAATCCATCAGTAATTCCGGTGATTACAAGCGGTTGATATATACCTATACACGTATTTACTCGTTGTATCTGTAAAGGTCTGCAATACTGTTATGATTGACCACTCAGATATAAAAACTTTGGATCGGTGTTTCTTGGCTTTGATGCAAAAATATTACAACTATGTATAAAAATATTTTCTATCTTTTTATCCCTCTTATTTTGATTGCTTGTGGTGCCAACGATCCGGATCAGAAGTCAATTACTTATGAGGTTCATTCGCCGAAAGATATGACACCAACAATTTCCGAGGATTGTTATACATATAATCTTGGCAGTGAGTATGAGAGAATTATATTGACGTTTGCCCCGGAGTGCCGACCATCAATTAGTGTTGTAAATTCCAACAATTGGATTTCAACAGATGTGATTGGAGGAAATATTCTAAAAATAGATATAGAAGAATTGAAGGAGGTAGAAGGAGGAGATAATGAAAGGGCTGGAAGTATTGAGATAAAAGTCAATGCTGATGGATATAAAGACTTGGTGCTTACTATGATAATAAAACAATCCGGCATGACTTATGAGCAATTGTTGGAGAAAGAACAATCTGCGATTTTATATTTTCTCAAAGATAAGACCGTAGAGGATTGGCCTATGGAAAATGATATAAGAATCGGTAACGACGCACCGTTTTATCGACTGGCTGATTCGGGAGTTTATATGCAGGTTCTATCTTCCGGAGAAGGCCGTTTTTCGATTGGAGATAAAGTGTATTTTCGTTTTGAAAGAGGTAATCTGATCAATTATATGCATACTGATAATTTAGAGTTGTCTGGAAATTGGAATGACATTTCAGTAGAGACCACATCTTTTATCTTTGATGGTGAGGATATTATGACATTACAATGGGGAGAGGCTATACAATTGCCGCTGAAATATGGAATTGAAGCAGGTGCAGAGATAAATCTGATCGTTCCGTCGGCAAAAGGTTTTAAATCAGAGACGGGTTACGTTGTTCCTTATTTATATCATGTCAGGTATTTCAAATCCATTATATAATGTAGCTAAAATATATTAGAATCATGACAATATATTAGAATCATGACAATATATTAGAATCATGACCAAAGAAGAGAGTGCGAAATTGCTTGATAAGGCTGCAAGGATTTGTGTGGAGAAGCATTTGGGTCAACGGGATAAGACGGGGGCTGCTTATTTTCAGCATCCGATGCGTGTGGCTATGCGCTGCAAGAGCGATGAGGAGAAGATGGTGGCTCTACTCCATGATACAATTGAGGATACAGACGTTACTCCCGAATATCTGCTTGCCGAAGGTTTCCCTCAGGCAATTGTCGACGGGGTGCTTTCAGTGACGAAACGCGAAGGGGAGAACTATGAGGAGTTTGTGGCCCGTGCCAAGCGAAATCCTATCGGCCGGGCAGTTAAAATACATGATCTTGAGGATAATCTCGATATTTTCCGCTTCACCGAGTTTGATGCGGGTATGATGGAGCGCTATAACAAGTATCTTCGGGCTTATCGGTTTCTCAGTGAGTAGGGCCGGGTGTTATCCAGCATCTTCGATGCAGGCATAGCACGGCACTGCCATTACCCCAGGCACCGCTCGACCTCCGCTCTGCTTCGGCGCTCGCTCAGCCTGGGGTTCCTGAAACACAGGCTCTTCGAGCCTTGGGCGCTGGCTTCAGTGCAGGGAGCTTTGGGAGAATTGAGAGGACTGAGAGATTTGGGAGAGCCGGGAGGATTGGGAGTTTTGGGAGTACTGAGAGTTTTGGGAAGATTGGGATAGCCGGGAACTTTGGGCGGACCGGGTGCTTTGGAAGAGCCGGGAGGATTGGAAGGGCTGGGAGTTTTGGGAAGCTTGGAGGTGCTGGGGGGATTTGGGCGGAGTGGGAGATTTGAGAAAGCTGAGAGTTCTGGGGATGCCTGGGAACTCTGTATTATTGATTATTTGCGGGCGAGGGTGGAGTTGTAGTAGGCGGGGTCGCCGGTGACTTCGGGTCCGAGGAAAGGAGGAAGCGGGGGATTGCAGTCGGGCGACGGGATTTCGATTTCAGCAAGGATGAGTCCTTCGTGGCGCCCGTGGAAGATATCGACTTCCCATTTCCACCCCTCGAAATCGACGATATAGCGGGTTTTGTCGATGGCGAATCCTCCGCAGAGACGTTCGGCCATATCCTCGACCTCGTCAACCGGAACGGGATATTCCCATTCGTCCCGGACAGCGCCATGATTGCGGCCCTTGACTGTCAGAAAGGCCCGGTCGTCGCGGACGCGCAGACGCACTGTCGCATCGGGATTGACTGATATATATGCCTGACGTATGCGGGATGAAGATTCAGCACAGGCGATGAAACTCGTGTCGCTGACGAGAAATTTACGTTCGATTTCTTTTGCCATTGTCTTACCGAAGTGATATTGAGTGTTAAAAGAGTGTAAAGAGGGGGAGAGGATAGCGCTTATATAGGCATTTATGACTAATTTTGCAAAATTAAAAAAGATTGTAACTATTTGCAACAGTTTCCTATGACCAAATTGCGCGCGCTGACGTGCGTCATCATATTATTTTTAAGCATAGCTTTTCTTCCGTTTTCTTCGGCAGGCCGCAATGTGACTGTCCGCGGTGTCGTGCGCGATTCGCTGACCCGCGAGCCGATTCCATTTGCCTCAGTGCTGCTGAAAGGGACTGACCGCGGAGTGCTGACTGACGATCAGGGCCGCTACACGGTGGTTACGGCGCTGCCGTTTGACAGCGTCATGGGCTCGTCGCTGGGTTATACGACCAAGACAGTGCCGGTCAGGAAGAAAGGTGACAATGTGAAGGTCGATCTTGACCTGGTGTCAACCGGAGTGCTTCTCGGCGAGGTCATAGCGAAACCCAAGCGCGAGCACTATTCCAAGAAAAACAATCCGGCGGTGGCGTTCATGGAGAAAATCCGCCATACGCAGGACCTGAACGACCCGCGGCGCCACGACAATTACAATTACAACAAATATGAGCGCATCACTCTGGCGCTGAACAACTATCAGTTCAACGATTCGGCCAAACGCGGTTTCGACAAAATGTTCTCGTTCATCAAGGAGTATATTGACACGTCGGAGGTTTCGGGAAAGCCGATACTGAATGTGGCTCTGCGCGAAAAGCTGTCATCGGTCCATTACCGCCGCGATCCGAAAGGTGAGAAAGAATACGTCACCGGCCTGCGGTCGTCGGGCGTCGACGAAATGCTTGACAAGCAGAGTATGCAGACGTTTTATGAGGACGTCTTGCGCGAGGTGGATGTCTATGACAACGACATAGTTCTGATGCAGACGCGCTTTGTGTCGCCGCTGTCGAGAATCGCGCCTGATTTCTATAAATTCTATCTGAGCGACACGGTGTTTGTCGACTCGACGCGCTGTGTGGAGCTGACCTTTGTGCCGCGCAATCCGAGCACGATGGGTTTCACTGGGCGTTTCTATGTGCCGGTAGGCGACACGACTATGTTCATCAAGAGGATTATCCTGCGGGTGCCTCATGACATCAATCTGAATTTCATCGACGGTCTCGTCATCAGCCAGGACTATGAGAAAGCGCCCGACGGCTCGCGCCTGAAGACGAAAGACGACATGATACTCGAAGCAAGCGTGCTGCCGGGGTCCGGGGGCGTGTACGGACGGCGCCATACCGTCTACGACAGCCACAATTTCGATCCGGCGCCCGATCAGTCGATCTTCAAGCGCGGCATCGCGCAGATCTATGCTCCGGGTGCCGAATACCGGGGGAAAGATTTCTGGGAGGAGAACCGCAAACTGGAGATTGCCCAGGGCGAGAACTCGATGGAGAAGATGATGGAACGGATGAGACAGGTTCCGGTCTTCTACTGGACTGAAAAGGTGGTGAAGATACTCGTCTCCGGTTATGTGCCAACGGCAGAGAAGTCGTATTTCGACATCGGGCCGATGACGTCGCTCGCCTCCTACAACTCCGTGGAAGGACTGCGTCTGAGGGCCGGTGGCATGACCACGGCCAACCTGTCGCGTCGCTGGTTTGCCCGCGGCTATGGGGCCTATGGTTTCAGGGACCACAAATGGAAGTATTCGGGAGAGCTGGAATACTCGTTCCGCGATAAGGATTATCATTCTCGCGAGTTTCCGATGCACTCGCTGAGAGTCACACATCTCTATGACCTTGACCGTCTCGGACAGTTGTCGACTGTCCATAATGCCGACAACTTTTTCCTTTCGGCAAGCCGTTTGCCAGACCGTCAGATGACCTATCACCGTGTCACGAAATTGGAGTATATACTCGAAACCGAGCAGCATTTCTCGCTTGAGGCCCGGTTGCAGAACGAACGTCAGTACTCGACGCGGTTCATGACCTTCATCAACGGTCACGGGGAGAGCTTCGGTCATTATACGATCAACTCTTTCCGTCTCCAGTTGCGCTATGCTCCGGGCGAGAAGTTTTATCAGATGAAAACAGGCCGCACGCGTATCAATTTCGACGCTCCGGAATTTGTGCTGTCGCACACCTATGCCCCGAAGGGCTTCATGGGCAATTCGTTTGCGCTGAATGTGACGGAGGCTTCGTTTTTCAAGCGCTTCTGGCTGTCGGCGTTCGGCTATGTGGACGTGTCGCTCAAAGGCGGCCACGTGTGGTCGCGCACTCCCTATCCCGGACTGCTGATTCCGGGTGCCAATCTCTCGTATCTGATCATACCTGACCTGTTTTCGTGTATGAATCCCATGGAGTTCATTAACGATTCGTATGCGCAATGGGATCTGACCTACTGGGCCAACGGTCTGATATTGAATTATATTCCGCTGATAAAGCGTCTCAAACTGCGCGAGGCGTTCATGTTTAAAGGCGTGTGGGGCCATTTGAGCGACCGCAACAAGCCCTGGCTGAATCCCGATCTTTACGGTTTCCCGGAGATCAACAATACGCAGCTGATGTCGAATACCCCCTATATGGAGGTGGGCGTGGGACTTGACAACCTGTTTAAGGTATTCCGCGTCGATTACACCTGGCGTCTGACTTACCGCGACAACCCCGGCGCCTGCAAGCAGGGACTGAGATTTACTTTCCATTTCTCGTTCTGAGAATTTTGGGAGGATTGGAAGAGTTGGACGTATTTGGGGATTGCCGGTACTATTTAATGTATAGTAGGGACGCTTTTTAAAGCGTCCGCAATCGTCTGGTAATCAGTTAGAACGCGGGCGCTTTAAAAAGTGTCCCTACCGGAGGGTTGTGATAGGTTTATTGTGGTGTGCTGATAATTTGAGTTGAATCAAAGGATTTTTACCACTCGTCTCTTGGAATTTCGGTGAATTCCTTGCCGTTACGGCGCCAGCGTCCGCCGTTGGGATCTTGATAGACATCATCCCAAAGGTGCGTGAGGGTTGACTTATTGCTAAATATCAGATCGCCGTCCGTGTGGCTCTTACTGATTCTTTATTTGTTCAACTTGAAACAACTTATACACTAACTGCCTACAACTCAGTGATACATGGAATAGATATTTAATATTATATTTATGGTTAGTTTCCGGTAAAATATCTTTCGGCATTTCTGAAATAATATGTTTTGAATATTTGGGCCAAATACTTAATTTTACATGCAAATAATTTTTTTGATAGATTAAGAATATAAAATGAGCATTTGGAGTGATATATGTCAGATAATGAGACATGCTGACAGAGGAAATGAAATGGCATATCAAAAATATGTCAAGGATTTAGTGTTTGAAATGAAATTGGGATGGCATAAGGAGCAAATTTCAGAACAGCTATCGTTACAGTTGGGTGCTACTGAACGTCTTATACCAGATATTATGATTGCTAAGGATGAAGATAATCGGTTTATAATAGAGTTTAAGAGACCTGGACATGTTAAGTCTTCGAAAGACCTTAATCAATTAGTATCTTATATGAAGCAACTTGAAACTCCTATTGGTATTTATTTTGGTGATGAAATGGATATCTATTATAAAAATATAGGAGACGGATCCGATCCGCTGTTATTAATGACATTATATTTTGATATGTCCGATTCAGATGGAGATGATTTTGTAATGTTATTCAATGCGAATGCTTTCTCGATTGAAAATATATTATTCTATAAGAAAGAGCGAGAGAGAAGAATCGCGTATCAGGAGAATTGTAAACGATTGCTTAATGAGATAACTTCAAATGTATTTAAAAATGAACTCCAAAATATCATAAGTACTCATTTAATTGATAGCGGTGAAAATGAGGATATAGTGAATGATGTTTTAAATCAAATTGACATCAGGCTTTCTTTGATGGTAAAAGATGAAGATACGTCCATTTCGATGCCTACTGGTGGTTATTGTGAGTCAAATCATAATCACGGTAATATAAGATGTAAAAATAATGGAGTGGCTCAGCGATATGCCTATTCATTGATAAGAAGTATTATAGACAGAAATCCTACCTTGAGATTTAATCAATTAATGGAAATATTTGGGAGAAAGAATTATATTGAAAATATTACACAGATAAAAGATGAATCCCGTTGGTTTATAGAAGAAAATGATATAATAAAAATTGCTGATGGAACGAAAGTTGTTGTATCCAATCAATGGGGATTTAGGAATAATAGCAAGCCTAAAATGACGAGACTCAGAGAGATCGCAAGAAAGTATGGAATTGATGATACATTGCCAATTGGTATTTCGTAATAATTGGCAAAAGGAGAATAATTATAAAAATATGAAATAAAACGGATTGTAGCTCATGAGCTACAATCCGTTTTATTAGGTTATGTATTCTGATTCGGGAATTTATTTCACTTCTTCGAATTCGACATCATCGACGTGGCCTTCGCCGGGGTTGCCTGCCTGTGAGGCGCCGGGGGTAGGACCTGCCTGGGCGCTGCCTGCGGCCTGCTGGGCGTTGAGGATCTCCTGCTGGATGGCACCGAAGGTGTTCTGAATTTCGGTGATTGCGGCGTCGATGGCTGCAATGTCCTGAGCCTTGTGGGCTTCTTTCAGTTTGTTGAGGGCGTTGTCGATCTGCGCCTTCTTGTCGGCAGGGATCTTGTCGCCGAGTTCCTGAAGCTGTTTCTCGGTCTGGAAGATGACGGTGTCGGCGTGGTTGAGTTTGTCAATCTTTTCCTTTTCCTTGGCGTCAGCTGCGGCATTGGCTTCGGCTTCTTTCTTCATACGCTCGATTTCGGCGTCGGTCAGGCCGCTGGATGCTTCGATACGGATGCTCTGTTCCTTGCCGGTTGCTTTGTCTTTGGCCGATACGTTAAGGATGCCGTTGGCGTCGACTTCGAAGGTGACTTCGATCTGAGGTATGCCACGGGGAGCGGGTGCGATTCCGTCGAGGTGGAATTTGCCGAGGGTCTTGTCGTCTTTCGCCATAGGACGTTCGCCCTGAAGTACGTGGATTTCAACTGAGGGCTGATTGTCAGCTGCGGTGGAGAAAGTCTCGCTCTTGCGGGTCGGGATGGTTGTGTTGGCTTCGATCATCTTGGTCATCACGCCGCCGAGGGTTTCGATACCGATCGACAGAGGCACAACGTCAAGAAGAAGGACGTCTTTGACATCGCCTGAGAGGACACCGCCCTGGATGGCTGCGCCTACGGCCACAACTTCGTCGGGGTTGACGCCCTTAGAAGGTGCTTTGCCGAAGAATTTCTCTACAACCTGCTGGATTGCGGGGATACGGGTAGAACCGCCGACGAGGATGACTTCGTCAATGTCTTTCGCGGTCATGCCGGCATCCTTAAGAGCCTGTTCGCAGGGTTTGATTGTTGCCTGGATGAGTTTGTCGGCAAGCTGTTCGAACTGTGCGCGGGTAAGGGTCTTTACAAGGTGCTTGGGACCTGTTGCGGTGGCAGTGATGTAGGGGAGGTTGATTTCAGTGGAAGTGGTAGAAGAAAGTTCGATCTTGGCCTTTTCGGCAGCTTCTTTAAGACGCTGGAGGGCCATGGCGTCCTTGCGGAGGTCAATGCCTTCTTCTTTTTCGAATTCGTTGGCAAGCCAGTCGATGATGACATGGTCGAAGTCGTCGCCGCCGAGGTGAGTGTCACCGTTGGTCGACTTCACTTCAAACACGCCGTCGCCGAGTTCGAGGATAGAGATATCGAATGTACCGCCACCGAGGTCGAATACGGCGATCTTCTGATCCTTGTCGGATTTGTCAAGACCGTAGGCAAGTGCGGCGGCGGTGGGTTCGTTGACGATACGTTTTACGGTAAGACCGGCGATTTCACCTGCTTCCTTGGTTGCCTGGCGCTGAGAGTCGTTGAAGTAAGCGGGGACGGTGATGACAGCCTCTGTTACAGCCTGACCGAGGTAGTCTTCGGCGGTTTTCTTCATTTTCTGAAGAATCATTGCGGAGATTTCCTGCGGAGTGTATTCGCGGCCGTCGATATCGACGCGCGGAGTATTATTGTCGCTGCGGACCACTTTGTAGGGCACGCGTTCGATTTCTTTTGCAACCTGATCATAGGTCTCGCCCATGAAACGCTTGATCGAGTTGATTGTACGTTTCGGGTTTGTGATGGCTTGACGTTTTGCGGGGTCACCTACTTTACGTTCGCCGCCGTCAACGAATGCTACGATTGACGGTGTTGTATTACGGCCTTCGCTGTTAGGAATTACAACGGGGTCGTTGCCTTCGAGGACTGAAACACAGGAGTTGGTTGTTCCAAGGTCAATACCAATAATTTTTCCCATAATGATTATAATTTTTATGTTTTTGTTTTTTTATTTTTTCGTTAAAACCTGTCGTGCGGGAGACGGTGCGGGGTCTTTCGGACTGACGCTCCTGCTCGCCGACATCCAATAATGTAACAAATTTTGTGCCAAAAAGGTTGAAGAAAATGTAAGTGCTTAAATTTCATTATTTTTTGCCGACGCAGGATTCTGCCATGAAAACTGACACGGTCTGCCAATACGACAGATGCGTAGAGGCAGACCGCAGTTAAAACTATGTGTAAGGGGTTAGGGATTAGTATAAGATTTACTCCATGTGTAAGTATCAGAATGGGGGACTAAAGCAGCTCGATACCGGCGTCGGCACATGCTTTGATCTGTTCTTCGGGCCAGATGGAGGCCTGGACTTCACCGATGTGGGCTTTGTGGAGAAGGAACATGCACAGACGGCTCTGTCCGATGCCTCCGCCGATCGAATAAGGAAGCTTGCCTTCGAGGAGGAGTTTGTGGAATGTGAGTGACGAGCGTTCGGTGCATCCGCGGATCTCAAGCTGCTCGCGCAGTGATTCGGGGCTGACCCGGATGCCCATTGATGAAATCTCGAAAGGAATGTTGAGAACAGGGTTCCAGAGGATGATATCGCCGTTGAGTCCGTGGAAGCCCTCTTCATTGATGCTGATCCAGTCGTCGTAGTCAGGTGAACGGCCGTCGTGTGGCTGCCCGTCGCTGAGCGGAGCGCCTATACCTATTATAAATATAGCGCCATGTTCGCGGGCACAGATGGCCTCGCGTTCGCGCGGAGTCTTGTCGGGATAAAGACGGGCGAGTTCTTCGGCATGGACGAAAGTGATGTCAGGAGGAAGGACGGGGGTGATGTGGGGGAATTTCTCGTAGACCATCTGCTCGACTTCGAGAAGCACTTTGTAGATGGTGCGCACGGTCTTTTTCAGATAGGCCAGCGTGCGGTCTTCCTTTCTGATTGATTTTTCCCAATCCCACTGATCGACATAGAGGGAATGGAGGTTGTCGAGATCCTCGAACGTGCGGATGGCGTTCATGTCGGTATATAGACCGTAGCCTGGAGCGATGTCATAGGCTCCGAGTTTATAGCGTTTCCATTTCGCCAGCGAGTGGACCACTTCGGCTTTCTGTCCGCCCATCGCGTCGATGTTGAACGAAACCGCCTCTTCTACGCCGTTGAGATTGTCGTTGAGGCCTGTGCCGGTCAGGAGAAACAGCGGGGCTGTCACGCGGCGGAGTTTCAGTTCACGTGCAAAAATGGTCTGAAATGTGTCTTTTACCATTTTGATCGCTACCTCGGTGGTTTCCGGAAGCAATTTGCGATGATATTTCTCAGGAATAATCAGTGGCATGAGCAAATATTGTTAGATTGTTGAATTATGATGTGACAAAGGTAAGGGCAAAATATTTAATATGCAAGCAAAATGCAATAAAATTTAGAAAAATTTTATCAAAATGACAAAATGATGTGATTTTGGATTGCATTTTACCACTTAGGACATCGGCTTTGGCCGGATTCAGAAGGAGAGATTTTTCTGAATTAGTTTATATAATAGGTGGCATAATAGAAAGAAATAAATTAAATTTGCATACCTAAACGTTTCAATCTTCCGATTCAGTGATAAATTCAGACCAAGATATTTCCTCCGCTGTTGCCGTTTTGCGTAAGGGCGGAATCATTGTCTATCCCACAGATACTGTGTGGGGGATAGGTTGCGATGCCTGCAATTCCGATGCTGTGCGCCGGGTTTTTGAGATTAAACGGCGTGCCGATTCCAAGGCTTTGATCACTCTTGTCGCTGACAAGGATGAGATAGCCCGCTATACGGATTCGGATATTTCGATGGCGCGCGAGGTCGTAGGCGGGAGTCTGAGACCTACCACCGTGATCTATCCCCGTGCCATGGGGCTTGCTCCGGAACTTGTAGGTGAAGACGGAAGCGTAGGCATCCGTCTGACGTCCGAAGCGGTTTCAGCGGCCATATGCCGCGGGCTGGGGCGTCCGATTGTCTCGACGTCGGCCAATATCAGCGGATGTCCGGCACCGTCGATTTACAGCGAGATTTCGGACGAGATTCTGAATGCCGCCGATTATGTGGTCATGGCGCGGCGCGACGATAACACTAAAGCCTTGCCTTCAAGAATAATAAAAATCGGGCCCGACGGCTCCGTCACAGTAATACGCCCGTGAAATCGCACGATACGAGGATTCTGAGGGCATTATATGTCGGTGCCGACTATCTGTCGACGCTTGTCGGAGTGATCGTTTTCACTCTGGCTCGTTTCATCATGATCGGACCTGTGCAGAATCTGTTCCCAAATTTCGGGGCTTTTGTTAATTCGCCCGGTCCGCGATTGACTTTGCTGCTGTTTCCGGTGTTCATGTTGGGCATATATTGTGTTTCCGGCTATTATGTCAATGTCGTCAGTAAATCGAGAGTCAGAGAGTTTCTGAATTCGGTATGCTGCGTGGCCGTCGGATCGATAATATTCTTCATGGTCGTGCTGCTTAATGACGTGTTGCCGCGGCGCCTCCACAATTATGAACTGCTGCTGACACTGTTCGGATGCCTGTTTATACCGGTAAGCTGCTCAAGATTCCTGCTGACATCGCTGATCAAATCATATTTTTCCCGCCGTTCACGTCCTCAGAGATTGCTGATGGTAGGTGAGGGAGACGATCTCGACGCTCTGAGGCGTGAGGCTCTCAGAAGCGGCAAAGAGATCGTGGCGACCATTCCTCCGGCCGAAGTCCGGGAGGGAAGCACGGACCAGTCTCACGATTATTTCCGCCGGCAACTGGATAAATATCAGGCTGATGGTTTCATATTGTCGCTCTCGGCTCTGACACAGGACAAATGGATGAGAATTATCTGCGAACTCTATCTGTTGGAATGCCCGATAATCGTTCTTGCGGATGATTACCGCCTGCTGACCTCCAAAGTGGTATATGACAATCTTATGGGCGAGCCGTTGATGGATATTTCCTCAATGACACTCCCGGAGACATCGGTTGCCGTCAAGCGGTGCATAGATGTGATTGCCTCGGCTGCCGGACTGCTTGTGACGCTGCCTGTGATGGCCGTGCTCGGTGTTCTTGTCAAACTCGAATCAAAGGGACCGGTCATATATTCGCAGGAGCGCATCGGTTATCACCGCATTCCGTTCAGAATCTATAAGCTTCGGTCCATGAAAGTCGATGCTGAGGAAGGCGGTCCGGCCCTGTCGGCCGAAAATGATCCGCGTGTCACACGGATCGGAAGGTTCATGAGAAAATACCGTCTTGACGAGCTGCCCAATCTTTGGAATGTGCTCAGAGGCGATATGTCGCTTGTCGGGCCGCGTCCTGAACGGGAATACTTTCTCCGGCAGATGCGTGAGGCGGCCCCTTACTGTGTGTTGCTCCATCAGGTCCGTCCCGGTCTGACATCGCTCGGCATGGTCAAGTTCGGCTATGCCGCTTCGGTCGAAGAAATGCTCAGCAGACTTAAATACGATCTGCTTTACATTCAGAATCTTTCACTTTCCCTTGATCTGAAAATAGTGTTTTATACATTGCGCACAATCGCAAAGGGGGAAGGGGTCTAATAATATCAACAGATAGAGATGAAGTTGTTTTTCACATCCATAGCTAAAAGTTTTCAGGATGCTTTCATGGTGTTTCTTGTGTGGCGCGAGCGTCATATCAAGGAGCGTACGTTTGTTATTATTCTTGCTCTTGTCGTGGGAATTCTGGCGGGCGTTGCGGCTTTGGTATTGAAGACGCTGATCCACTTGATAAGCCATGCGCTGACATCGAATATCAATATCGACGAAGGGAGTTTTCTTTATCTCATATATCCGGCTGTCGGCATCCTGCTGACGATGCTGTTTGTGAAGTATGTTGTCAGAGACAATATATCTCATGGTGTTACGAGAGTGCTCTATGCCATTTCGCAGAACAAATCGCGGCTGAAACGCCACAACATGTATTCGTCCGTGATAGCCAGTTCGATCACCATCGGCTTCGGCGGATCGGTCGGTGCCGAGGGCCCGATCGTCTACACAGGAGCGGCTATCGGCTCGAATCTGGGGCGGGTGTTCAGGCTCTCGCCGCGGATTCTAATGATTCTTGTCGGCTGCGGGGCCGCCGCCGGTATCGCCGGCATTTTCAAGGCTCCGATCGCGGGGATGCTTTTCACGCTTGAAGTGCTGATGCTCGATCTCACCACGGTTTCGGTGATGCCGCTGCTGATAGCATCGATCACGGCCGCCACGGTGGCCTATGTGGCTACCGGTTATGATGCGGAATTCTTTTTTCTTCAGAGTGAGCCGTTTGTAACCGGAAGGATTCCTTTCGTCATACTCCTGGGGCTGTTTCTCGGTTTTGTTTCGCTGTATTTCACTCGTTCTATGAACATGATGGAAGGAGTGTTCCGCAAACTTGGCACTCCCTGGCGAAAGATGATTGTCGGTGGCACGATAGTGGCTCTCCTTGTATTCCTTTTCCCGCCGCTTTACGGCGAGGGCTATTCGGCTATCATAGACCTTCTCAGCGGCAATACCGAATCAATCGTCAACGGTTCGATCTTTTATAAGGACAGAGGTTCCGTTTGGTGGATTCTGGGGTTCGTGGGCGCATTGGTGCTCTTGAAATCATTTGCGACTTCCGCCACGAATGGTGGCGGAGGCGTCGGCGGTACGTTTGCACCCTCGCTTTATGTCGGGTGTATGGCAGGATTTTTTTTCGCCTACTTCCTGAACACCGTATTCGGGCTCGATCTCTCGACCAAGAACTTCGCGCTGATGGGGATGGCCGGTGTGATGTCTGGTGTGATGCACGCTCCTCTGATGGGCATCTTTCTTACGGCTGAGCTGACAGGCGGTTATGAACTTTTCCTGCCGTTGCTTATCGTTTCGGCGATCTCTTACGGTACCATTAAGTTTTTCGAGCCTTACAGCATCTACACAATGCGTCTCGCTCATGAAGGGAAACTGCTCACACATCATAAGGACAAGGCAGTGCTGACACTGCTGAAGATCGACAATGTCATCGAGACTGACTTTGTGTCAGTCCGTCCTGAAATGAATCTCAAGGAGATGGTCAATGCCATTTCGCGCTCGTCGCGCAACCTTTTTCCGGTCATCGGTGACAACGGCAAACTGCTCGGAGTTGTCATCCTTGATGAAATACGCAATATAATGTTCCGCCCTGACCTTTATAAACGCATGTATGTCAATCAGTTCATGTCTGTGCCTCCTGCCATGATCGAAGTGGGGCAGAGCATGGAGTCTGTGATGAAGGCCTTCGACGCCACAGGCGCCTGGAACCTTCCCGTAGTTGAAAACGGCCGATATGTGGGATTTGTGTCGAAATCCAAGATCTTCAACTCCTATCGCCGCGTTCTGCGCCACTATTCCGAAGACTGACAATTTGACCCATACAGATAAAGTTTACCCCGGCCATATATGTCAAGACATGTGGCCGGGGTTATTGTCTTTTTGCCGGAGGGCGTCAGAGCACTATTTTTCCGGCATTGCTTTCCTTGATGATGCCGTGGCGGAAGGCATAAAGAAGCTCTGTAAGTTCGTCGATCTGACTCTGAAGGATTTTGCCCTTGTCGGTATCGCGCACACGGATTCGCTGCGAAGTCTGCTCGACCATTTTGGTTGAGCGGACGATGTCTGTGCCGCTTCTGATGGCCTCTTCTTCGGAGATGAACGGCTCGTGTTCGACAAGCTCGAAGTTGCTGCTGTGATAGATCAGAGTGTAGCCTGCGATGCCTGTCGTCTTGTGGTAGGCTTTGGCGAAACCGCCGTCAATGACCATCAGTTTGCCGTTGGCACGGATCGGACTCTCGCCCTTCTGAGTGCGTACGGGCACGTGGCCGTTGATGATATGGCGCTGTGCGCCCTCGACCTTGAACTCGTCGAGGATCATGTCGCAGATCTCCTCGTTCTGCCGGAGTTTGTAGTAATAGCCTTTTTCCTCTTTGTGGGCTTCGGGATCTTTGATGAAATAGCGTTCGAAGGTGGTCATCCTGCTCTTGTCGAAGAGAGGGGAGTCGGGGCCGCACCAGAGATACCAGTAATAGTCGCGGGCATACTCCTTGTCTTCGGCCGGAGTGTCGTCGTTGAACGCGGATCGGACAAGCATGCCTATCTGATGGAAGAGCTCGTGTCCGCGATATTTCTGCTTGTTGACTATTACGTCTTTCAGCGTGCCGTCGGCGTTGAGCGGCATCGAGGCATGGAAGAGAAGGTTGGAGTTGTATATGCCATACATGCAGCCGTGGCTGAAAAGGCATGATATATGACGTTTCAGTCCGGTGCTGACGGTGAACGAGTGGTGCAGTTTGTCGATCAGTTCTTCTTCCTCCTCTGTCAGGCGATAGGGATCTTTAGGGTCGATTGTCGGGAAATTCATATCCGACATCTCATATGCCTTCCCGTCGATCTCGACTGTTCCTTTCCCGAAATCTATGCGGTCAAGCAGATTGCGGTCGGTCATCTCCCATTCGGGATGCTTGAGGGTCATCGCTCCTTCGAGCTTGAACTGGATTACAGCGATGGCCTTGTGCATCTGGGCCATCAGGCGCAGAGTCTTTTCGGGATGCTCGGTCTGTTCGGCGTCGACCCGCGGAGCAAACTCCGTGCACGGATCGTCGGCATAGGTCTCCATTGCCATGGTTGCGAGCGGGAGCAGGTTGATGCCGTAGCCGTCTTCAAGTGTGGTGAGGTTGGCATAGCGTAGCGAGACGCGGATCACGTTGGCTATACAGCATTTGTTGCCTGCGGCTGCGCCCATCCATAGCATGTCGTGGTTGCCCCACTGTATGTCCCAGTTGCCGTAATGGCAGAGGGTGTCCATTATAAGATGTGCGCCCGGACCGCGGTCGTAGACGTCGCCGAGTATGTGGAGCTGGTCGATGCTGAGTTTCTGGATCACCTTGCAGAGAGCCACAATGAATGCGTCGGCCTGGCCGGTGGTCACTATGGTTTCAAGGATGCGGTTGAAATAGCCCTGCTTGTCATATTCGCCGCGCGATTCATGGAGAAGTTCCTCGATGATGTAGGCGAATTCCTTAGGAAGAGCCTTGCGGACTTTGGAGCGGGTATACTTAGAGGAAACGCTCTGGCATACGCGGATCAGTTGGTGAAGGGTGATGTTGTAGAAATCGTCCATGTTCTCTTCTTTGGAATGGACGATCTGCATTTTTTCTTCCGGATAGTAGATCAGTGAGCAGAGCTGCCGGATCTCGCTTTCGCGCATGGTGGTTCCGTAGAGGTCGGTGACTTTGCGCTTGATGTTGCCGGAGGCGTTTTTCAGAATATGGTGGAATGCCTCGTGTTCTCCGTGGAGATCGGCAACGAAATGTTCGGTGCCCTTTGGCAGATTGAGTATGGCTTCAAGATTTATGATCTCTGTGCTTGCCGCGCTGATGTTCGGAAAAGTCTGCGCGAGGAGTTCGAGTATTCGACGGTCGTTTTCAACTTGCCGTTCGTTGGTTTTGCTGTCAATTGGCGACATAGTCAGGGGTTGTTATTATTTTTGAGAATTGATCCCTTATCGTCATTGTGAAACATGATTGATATGTTCTCGTGACGATGAACACATCACAAATGTAACATAAATATATTGAATAAGACTTATCCTGATGGAGAAAAGTTCTATTTTTTTGTATTTTAGAAGTTTTAAGTGCTTTAATTTGTGGGATAGTGTTAAAATTGCTAATTTTACGACCGAATTTCCCCTCGGAACCATGTAAAACTTTTTTGATTCTCTGATACAGAACCTTAGATAAACAACGCGAATATGGTAAATTTTTCACTTGAAGGCAAAGTTGCGCTCGTGACCGGCGCTGCCTATGGAATTGGTCTTGCTATCGCCCAGGCTTATGCCGAGGCCGGTGCTAAAATAGTATTTAATTGCTCACGTCAGGAAACTGTCGACCGCGGTCTTAAAGCATACAAGGAACTTGGAATCGATGCAAAGGGCTATCTCTGCGACGTTACCGATGAAGACGCTGTAAAAGCAATGGTGGCCGACATTGAAGCCACCGTAGGCACAATCGATATTCTTGTCAACAACGCAGGCATCATCAAGCGTATCCCCATGGAGGAGATGGATGTCAAGGACTTCCGCCGTGTGGTAGATGTCGACCTCGTCGCTCCCTATATCTGCGCAAAGGCCGTGATTCCCGGCATGATCAGGAAAGGTCATGGCAAGATCATCAACATCTGCTCTATGATGAGCGAGCTCGGCCGCGAGACTGTATCGGCCTACGCCGCTGCCAAGGGCGGTCTCAAGATGCTCACACGCAACATCTGCTCGGAATACGGTGAATACAATATTCAGTGCAACGGCATAGGTCCGGGCTACATTGCTACCGACCAGACAGCTCCTCTGCGCGAGCTTCAGCCTGACGGATCACGTCATCCCTTCGACCAGTTCATCATATCCAAGACTCCGGCTGCCCGCTGGGGTACCCCTGAAGACCTCATGGGGCCGGCTGTGTTCCTCGCATCTGACGCCAGCGACTTTGTGAACGGCCATGTGCTTTATGTCGACGGCGGTATCCTCGCCTATATCGGCAAACAGCCCAAATAAGAAAATATATATTAATAATGTGGGGTGGATGTCGCAAGAATCCGGATTCTTGCAATATCCGCTCTCTGACTGAAAAATCCAATCATCCTTAAATGGAACAAGTATTTTCTTATATCATCGGTCTTGGAGCGGCCGTGATGATGCCGGTGATCTTTACCATCCTCGGCGTCTGCATCGGTATCCGTTTCAGTGACGCTCTCAAATCAGGCCTCAAGGTAGGTGTCGGTTTCATCGGTCTGTCGATTGTCACCGCGCTTCTGACCTCGGCTCTCGGCCCCGCGCTTGACACGGTGGTCAATATCTATGACCTCCAGCTGAAAGTGTTCGACATGGGCTGGCCTGCCGCAGCCGCCGTGGCCTACAACACTGCCGTCGGTGCTTTCATCATTCCCGTCTGCCTCGGTGTCAACCTGCTCATGCTCTTCACCAAGACCACGCGCACGGTAAATATCGACTTGTGGAACTACTGGCACTTTGCTTTCATCGGCGCAGTCATCTATTTCGCAAGCGATTCTCTCGCATGGGGCTTCTTCGGCGCAATCGTCTGCTACATCATCACCCTGATCATCGCCGATATGACTGCAAAGAAATTCCAGACCTTCTATAAGGACATGGACGGCATTTCGATCCCGCAGCCTTTCTGCGGCGGTTTCGTGCCCTTCGCATGGCTCATCAACAAGGGCCTTGACAAGATTCCCGGCATCGAGAAACTTGAAATCGACGCCGAAGGCATGAAAAAGAAATTCGGTCTTCTTGGCGAGCCCCTTTTCCTCGGTGTCGTTGTCGGTGTCGTAATAGGCTGTCTCACCTGCAAGACCTGGAGCGAAATTGTCGACAAGATTCCTTACATCCTCGGTCTCGGTATCAAGATGGGAGCTGTCATGGAACTCATCCCCCGTGTGACCGTCCTCTTCATCGAAGGTCTCAAACCTATCAGCGACGCAACCCGCAGTCTGATCGCCCGCAAGTTCAAGGGTGCCGACGGTCTCAACATCGGCATGAGCCCGGCGCTTGTCATCGGTCATCCGACAACCCTCGTCGTTTCACTCCTTCTTATCCCCGTCACCCTGCTTCTTGCAGTCGTGCTTCCCGGTAACCAGTTCCTGCCGCTTGCCTCGTTGGCCGGCATGTTCTATGTCTTCCCCCTGGTGCTTCCGTTCACCAAAGGCAATGTTGTCAAGACCTTTATTATCGGCCTCGTCGTGCTGACAATGGGCCTTTATATGGTGACCAATCTCGCTCCCGCCTTCACTCTCGCTGCCAAAGACGTTTACGCAGCGACAGGTGATGCCGCTGTGGCAATTCCCGCCGGATTTGACGGTGGCAGTCTCGACTTCGCTTCCAGCCCACTTGCGTGGGTCATTTATCAGTGCACTGAAAATCTCAAATGGATCGGTGCCGGTCTGCTGGTAATTCTGACTTCGGGTCTGATGGTGTGGAACCGCGTCCTGATCCTCCGCAACCAGCGCGAGATGATCTCTAAAAACTCTGACGAAATCCAGACGACAGAATAATATCCGTGATAATACGATTAAAATAGCATTTTAAGAATATGAAAAAACTGTTAACCGCACTTGCCCTTATGAGTGTTTCTCTTACAGGTTTCGCGCAAACCGACTATACGATTCTCCGTGCCTGCCACCCCGATGACGTCAAGCACTACGACACCAAGCAGCTCCGTTCGCATTTCATGATGCCGAAAGTAATGGAGCAGGACAAAATCAATCTCACCTATTGCCTCTATGACCGTCTCGTCTACGGCGGAGTGGTACCTGTCGCCAAAGAGATGGTTCTCGAAACAATCGATCCATTGAAAGCCGACTACTTCCTCCAGCGCCGCGAGCTCGGTGTGATCAACATCGGCGGCGACGGCATTGTGACTGTTGACGGCAAGGAATATGAGCTTCATTTCAAGGATGCGCTTTACGTCGGTCGCGGCAAGCAGAAAGTGACTTTCCGTAGCAAGGATGCCTCCAATCCCGCCAAATTCTATCTCAACTCAACTCCCGCCCACAAGGAATACAAGACCCAGCTCATCACCATCGACGGCCGCAAGGGTTCTATCAAAGCCAACTCATTTGCCGCCGGCAAGATGGAAGAGAGCAACGACCGTGTGATCAATCAGCTCATCGTCAACAACGTTCTTGAAGAAGGTCCCTGCCAGCTGCAGATGGGTCTGACCGAGCTGAAGCCCGGCAGCGTATGGAACACCATGCCCGCACACACACACGACCGCCGTGTGGAAGCATATTTCTATTTTAATGTACCGGAAGGAAACGCCGTCTGCCATTTCATGGGCGAGCCTCAGGAAAACCGTATCGTATGGCTTCACAACGAGCAGGCCATCATCTCGCCCGAATGGTCCATCCACGCTGCCGCAGGAACTTCCAACTATATGTTTATCTGGGGCATGGGTGGCGAAAATCTTGACTATGGCGACATGGACAAGATCACTTATCTCCAGATGCAGTAAGAAATCCAAGCAAGTTTCTTGAACCGAATAATGAACAGAATCAGGAAAATTGTCCGACATTCAGAATACACAGCCGAGGTGGTGATAGAGAATCCCTCTGTCGCCCGCTCAGCTCGTGCCGGTCATTTTGTGATGGCGCGTTTCTCTCCTGATTGCCCCCGCATTCCGTTTACGATAGTCGACGCCTCGCCAGAAGAGGGCACATTTACCATCATAATACACAAAGGTGCACGCCTTGCCTCTCTTATCGACACTCTTCACGAGGATTATGAGATCAGAGATGTGCTCGGTCCTTTGGGGCAGGCTTTTGAGATCAGAAATTACGGAACTGTGGTCTGCTGTGGCGACGGTGTGGGATTTGTTCCCATCATTCCTGTGATCCGTGCATTGAAAGAGGCCGGTAACAGGGTTGTGACAATCCTTTCGGAATTTACGTCTCAGACTTCGTGTCTCAGAGACAATGTCGAGCAGTATTGCGACGAACTCCTGCATTCCTCCGACGAGGCAACCACGCTGGAACTCATCGGGCGTGTGCTGTCGGAAGAAAAAGTCGATTTAGTCGTAATGACCGGGCCGACCACCATGATGAAGTCTATCGCCGAATGTACGCGCGTCCGGGAAATACCGACGCGCTGCATTCTCAATATGGTGATGCTCGACGGTGTGGGGCTTTGCGGCATCTGCCGCGTGATGGTCGACGGAAAGCGGATGCTGACCTGCATCGACGGCCCTGTCTTTGACGCACACCATGTTGATTTTGACCAATTGCAAAACCGTCAGCGCCATTTTGTATGACAATGGAAGAAAACAATCTGATTTCCCGCGATTCCGAGTGGCGTGAAGAGTTGCGCAAGCGCTTCACCACCAAAGAGCGCACCGCAGTGCCGCGGGTGAAAATGCCTGAGATGGACGCGGCCTATCGTGTCCGTTGCGACGACGAAGTCAATCAGGGCCTTTCGACAGAGCAGGCCGTCCTTGAGGCGCGCCGCTGTCTCGACTGTCCCGATCCTGGCTGCATGAAAGAGTGTCCGGTGTCCAACAATATCCCTGCCTTCATCAAAAACGTCGAGCGCCGCCGCTTCGGCGATGCCCTGAAGGTGTTGTCGTTGACAACGGTCCTTCCGGCTGTCTGTGGACGTGTCTGCCCGCAGGAAAAGCAGTGTGAACACGGCTGCATCTACAACAAGATGAAGAAACAGCCCGTGGCCATCGGCCATCTCGAACGTTTCGTCGCCGATTACAACCGAGAATTGGAAGAGTCAGTCGCAGGACTTGTGCCGCCGGCGCCCTCAGCTCCGCAGGCTCCGTCGTATTTTGCCGCGATAAAGATTGCAGTTGTCGGTTCCGGTCCTTCCGGCCTGGCTTTTGCCGGCGATATGGCCAAACGCGGCTATGACGTCACCGTCTTCGAGGCCCTCGACCGTTTCGGCGGAGTCCTGAAATACGGGATACCTCAGTTCTGTCTGCCTGACTATGTCGTGGATGCCGAGATCGAGAAACTCCGTGCCCGCGGGGTCAAGTTTGTGAAGGATACCTTTGTAGGCAAGACTCTGTCCTACGATCAGCTTCAGGAGCAGGGTTTTAAGGGGATCTATGTGGCAACCGGAGCGGGCAAACCGCGCTTCATGGGCATTCCCGGAGAGAATCTGCCGGGAGTCATGACTGCCAACGAGTATCTTATCCGTGTCAATTTCAGCCATCATGAGATCTACGGACAGAATGTGGCTACTCTCAAGCAGAAGCGTGTGGCCGTCATCGGCGCCGGAAACACCGCGATGGATGCCGTGCGCGCCGCGCTGCGACTCGGTGCTGAAAAGGCAATGATCATCTACCGCCGCAGTGAGGCCGAAATCCCGGCCCGTCAGGAAGAGGTGCGCCACGCCAAGGAAGAGGGGGCTGAGTTTCTCACGCTTCACAATCCTCTCGAATATCTTGCTGATGAAAAAGGTCTGCTCCGGGCTGTCCGGCTTCAGCGGATGGAACTCGGAGAGCCTGATGAGTCGGGGCGCCGCACACCCGTGCCGGTAGAGGGTGACATTGTGGATGTCGAGGTCGATCTCGCGGTCGTATGTGTAGGCTTCCTTCCCAATCCTCCCGTTTCACTCCCCGATGTAGATCTATCGCGCAACGGC
This sequence comes from uncultured Bacteroidales bacterium, assembly GCA_900544535.1. GTDB lineage: Bacteria > Bacteroidota > Bacteroidia > Bacteroidales > Muribaculaceae > Duncaniella. The sequence goes on from UQVH01000003.1 coordinate 100,226, forward strand.
AAGATCCTTGTCGATGCCTCGTCGATGAAATCGTCATCGCCTGAAATCTATGCCGGAGGCGACATAGTCAGAGGCGCCGCTACCGTGATCCTCGCTATGGGCGACGGCCGCAAGGCAGCGAAGTCTATGGCCGAGGCTTTTGAACAGATCATACTCAATACCCGTCTGGACTGACCGTCCGGATCTCCGGCTCGTTGTAGCTTAAAAACAGAAGATCATCAAATTATACCTAATTAAATACCATAACTTATTAGAATTATGAAAGTAGTAACTTTAGGCGAGATCATGCTCCGCCTTTCCCCCGAAGGGAACAACCGTTTTGTGCAAGTGGATAACTTTAACGTCATCTGGGGTGGCGGCGAGGCCAACGTTGCAGTAAGCTGCGCCAACTATGGTCATGACGCTTATTTCGTGTCTAAACTGCCTAAACATGAGATCGGCCAGGCTGCTGTCAACGCTCTCCGTCGTTACGGTGTGCACACCGACCATATTGCCCGCGGCGGTGACCGTGTAGGTATCTACTATTGCGAGACCGGCGCTTCGATGCGTCCCTCAAAGGTCATCTATGACCGTGCTCACTCAGCCATCTCCGAGGCCGATCCCGAAGATTTCGATTTCGACGCAATCATGGAAGGCGCCGACTGGTTCCACTGGAGCGGCATCACTCCCGCCATCAGTGACAAGGCTGCCGAACTCACCCGTCTTGCCTGCGAGGCTGCAAAGCGTCACGGCGTGACTGTTTCAGTTGACCTTAACTTCCGCAAGAAACTCTGGACAAAGGAAAAGGCTCAGTCCATCATGCGTCCTCTCATGCAGTATGTCGATGTCTGCATCGGCAACGAGGAAGACGCCGAACTCTGCCTCGGCTTCAAACCCGACGCTGACGTTGAAGGCGGCGAGACCAACGCTGAAGGCTACAAGGGCATCTTCAAGGCCATGGCCAAGGAATTCGGTTTCAAATATGTCATCTCTACTCTCCGCGAGTCTTTCTCTGCTACCCACAACGGCTGGAAGGCTATGATCTACAACGGCGAGGAATTCTACGAAAGCAAGCGCTACGACATCAACCCGATCATCGACCGCGTAGGCGGCGGCGACTCTTTCTCTGGCGGTATCATCCACGGTCTGCTCACTATGCCGACCCAGGCTGAGGCTCTTGAGTTCGCTGTGGCTGCTTCGGCTCTCAAGCACACTATCCCCGGTGACTTCAACCTCGTTTCTGTTGATGAGGTTATGTCTCTCGCAGGCGGCAATGCCAACGGCCGCGTTCAGCGCTAATCACACAAACGTTTCATCCATATACGGAGCGTCCACGGTCGGTCACGGCCGGGGACGTTTTTTTTTACATCCTCCACCAAACATATTGTCCCTCAGTCGATTGCAGGCGTTTTAAAAAGTGTTCCTACATTTAATACAAGGGAATATAATGCGAAAAATCCCCTCCGAGGTTTGGATTTGGAGGGGATTTATATGTAGGGCGTGGAAATGACGGGACTATTTCTTTATTTTTACGAGGCGGAGGAAGCAGGCGTCGGACGTATTGGCATTTGCGGCGGCTCCGTTCTGGAATCCTTCGAAGCCCATTGTGAAGAAGTTCATATCAAATGCACAAGAATGATTAAAGTCATTTCGATTGCCGTCTGTCCACCATTGATATGCCCAATATACAGCTCCGGGACGACGATACAGGTCGTAAAACATGGCTTGGTATTTGACATTGTTGCTGTCACTTGATCTGACGCCATAATATCCGCTGCGGCTCGCATAACGCAGTGTGCCGGGAAAGTCTCTGTTTGAGTTTTTCTCATTATTTGGTTCTCCACCGCCTTTTCGACGTCCGGCGGCTTCGGTTCCTAAGGGGAAGAATATCTGAGCTCCGGTCTGATTATTGTATACGATCACACCGATCATGCCATTCTCGGATGAGGCGGCCGCATTTTTAAGATAGCCGTAGGCTTCGGCGCGGGTGTCTTTTACCTCAGTGGCTCCGTCACCATACACGATACCATAGGCTTTGCTGATCGGGAATGAGAGATCGTTGGTATTGGCCATGAGCTGGAAAAAGTCTTCAATGGAGGCAATCTTATAGTCTTCATTGGTTATATCCCAAGTGTGGTCCTGGTCCTTGCTCCAGGAACCTTTGGTCTGATCCCAGGTCATGGTTGTAGCGGAGCCGGAGGCATCGATCACATCGAAACTTCCCGGTGCGTAGCGATTGTCGCCGCGCGGACGGGGATATTTCGCATTGTTGGCCGATGTGATTGCTATATTGCTTTTGCGGCGGAAGAGCGAGCCTTCATCGAGAGGGGAGTTGGTCATGACGGCCTTGCCGTTTTCGAAATGGTCCACGTTGAATGTACTCCATTCGGCATAAGGGCGTCCGTCGTGGGCATTGCCACTGCCGAGAGCAATCGGATCATAACCTTCGCGACAGAAGATGTCGTGTTCGCAGGTATAATTGTGGTAGCGCACACGCACAATGGCGCAGCCGTCAGTACCGGTAAAGTTGATTCTGAAGTCGATCGGTTTTTCGGTAGCGCCCTGAACACGCTTCACACTGATCTGTGGCGCTGTATCGTCGCCGCTGCCTTCGCGAGTCGACGACAGAGTCACAACACCTGTGCCGACAACCACTTCAGCACTCCAGGCACCTTCAGAATCGAATTTTTCAAATTTGGCTCCGTCTTTGTCCTCAGGCATACGCAGCAGGGTCACATGGAAGCCCTCGGTACTCCCTGACTTACGCCAGACGCCTTTGGGATTGACGATGCGGCGCACCTGTATCATGTCGAGGATAAAGACGGTATCCTCGTAGACCTTTTTCTCTTCTTTCCAGATGGAGGCCGTGAAGCGGACTTTCTGCTTGCGCGGATAAGAATAGTAGGGGTTGTTGCCTGTGAAGCCTGTACGGGTCACAAGTTCCTTGGCGCGGGTAAAGAGAGGAATTTTGAAAATACGTTCGACCGGTTCTCCGTTCAGATTGCGTTTGCTTACAATAACAGTATGCGCTCCTTTACCCGTAGTAGCGTCATTGGAACCAAATTCCTGCAAGGCATCAGAGTTATCATTGCCGATCTCATATTCGCGGTCGCCGATGCTGTTGTTTTTATAATAGTCCTGACTTGTTTTGAGCGCAGTTGCGAACGGAACATTCCAAGACGGTTGGCCTTCATATCCTGCAGGCGGCGGAATATTAGTTAGCTTAGTCTGCTGGAGAGAGAGGAAGCCCTGATGACGACCGTAGCCATGAACAGACTGTTCATAGTAATATGAAATACCGGGCCACTCGTCACTCTTGGTTCCTTTCACTTTCGGGAATGCCTTAGAGCCGTCGCCCCAGGGACGCCAGATCGAGATACTGTCATCGTTGTATTCAGGATCGCCGTAATCAATGATATGAGCTTTCAGCTTGGAGCCGGGCTTCATGCGGCCCACCACTTTGATGGTTGTGACCATCTTTTTGTTGTAGAGATAGGAGATGTATTGCGGAGAAGTGGCGTAGAGACCGCGCTTTTCCTTATATTCGATGTGCCAGTCGGCATCGTTGCCGTAGCCTTTGAAAGCGAGGGTAAGCTGATAGTGGGTGTTACGGGTAGCGTTGTAGTCAGTGGTGACGTTCTGGCCCAGCATGAAGCGGTAGGTGATGGGGCCGGAGCTGACGTGACCGTCGGCGGTCGTACAGCGGTAGAAACCTTTGACTTCGATATATGTGCCGAAAGGCTTATTGTCTTTCCATCCGGAGCCTTCGGTATTGATGTCGGGATTTGGAAAGTCGATTTTGTTGTCGCTTCCTGGGTCCTTGGAATCATTGTTGATGGCATCCTGCTGCTTGGATTTGCCGGTGCCCTGCATATTTTCATAGAAGAAGAGTGAGGGGGCGGTGTTGGTGTGGGTATTGTCGATCACATCCTCCTGATCGCTGTTGCCGTAGGCGCCGAGAAAGCTGTGCTCGTCGTTGCAGACGTGGAGACAGTTGGTCGGCAGTATGGCATTAGGATCGGAGGGTAGTTTCTGGACTGTGATCTTTCCGCCGTCCTCATAGACGCCGTTGGCGATGTCGTGGACCTTGTCGGCAGTGACGTCGGAACCTTCTCCGACCTTGTTTGGCTTGCCGAGATAGCAGGTTTTGGGAATATCCTTGAGGTAGATGTCTGTGACGTAGACCTGCACATCGTTGTAGAGGTCCGAGCCGTCGAAAGCGACAGTCACTTTGGAGGCAAGACGGCGCACCCAGCTGTGGAGATGCGAGGTCGTGGCCGAAACAGTCAGCGGAGAGCTGTCGGAGGCGTTGCGGTCAGGCTGGAGCGAAAAGATGCCGAACATTTCGCTGTTGTTGGCAAGATTGGTGCGGTCCCAGGAGCGGGAGATGCTTTTCAGACCGTCGCGGGTCTGAATGGCTGTTCGGTATTCCTCGCCGCCGAGTGTGCCCATATTGGCCACGGCATAGATATAGTAGTCTTTGGCTGACTGGAGCTGGAACTTGAAAGTCACCTTTCCGGTCTTGGAGTCGGTGAGGCCTTTTTCGGAGGGATCAAGACGGTTGTCCTGATCGGCGAGATTTTTGACATCTGTGATGTCAGGGTCGACCGGTTCAGTTCCGTCGCTGACAACGACATAACGCTTGAAAAGATCATCGCCTTTGTAGACGAGCATGACAAGCGAGGAGATGTTTTTGATGCGGTCGCCTTCGATGCCTCCCTCGTAGGCGCGGGAGGTGAGCCGACGGGAATCTTCGGCGTCGTAGGAAAGTTCTACATCAATGTCGGCAACGCCCTCGACATATATATCCTCACGACGGTCGAAATCATCGACACATGACGAGGCGAGCAGCCCGGTCAGCAGAAGCAGTATATAAGTAAATCTTAAATCTCTGAGTTTCATTGTCGGATAGTTTCCTAAATTTTGTCGGGATCGGGGATTTCATTCTTGTCGGCATCGTAGCATTTGCCGGTAGCCGGATCGCGGAAATAGCGGAAGGTGCCGTTATCGTCGCGCACAATGTCCCAGCCGGTGCCCGGATCTTTAGTGTTGCCTTCGATCAGGAAGGGATTTTTGATCACGGTCTTGCCGTCTTTGTCGTAGTAGTTGCCGTTTTCTGAGTTGAAATAGCAGATGAGCTGGCCGTTGTCGTCATAGACAGGCACGAGCTCTTTCGGGATGGCAAGTCCGAAGCCGGGTTTCAGGGGCACGTGGGCGTAGGGGACAACCTGCACTTCGACGTTTATGCTCTCGGCGAGCTTGCGGAGCTCGAACTGATACCAGTAGTTGCGGAGGATGTCGAAGTACTCGCCTTTGGCAAAACCGGCCGGAGCGTCGTCGCTGTAGTATTTGAAATCGACGTAATAGTCTCTGGCGTTGTATTCCTTATATCTGACTTTCAGACGGCAGCGGGTGGCGTCGTCAGTGCGCGATTTGTTGGGGAATTCGGGGACATAGACGATGTAGTGGCCGTTGTCAGGGTTCTTGACCAATGGGAGCGGCTCGGAGGTCTCGTTGGGGTAGTTGCCGGTGCCTGCGGGGAGGGATGGGGAGAGGACATAGTCATCCTTGTAGCTGTTTTTGACATAATGATCCTGATGGGTCACGCCCTTGGGCATAGGGACGGCCTTGGTGATGTGGCGCGTGAGTGATATTGACTCGATCTGATCGGCGGTATCGGTGTTGTCCCAGACCTCTACTTTGGCGAGTGCCCTCAGGAGGTGGAGGTCGCCGATAAAGGCGTCCATGCCTGACTGAAAGTTGATGTCGTCGCACTGGCGGACGCCGAACATGGCTATCTTGTCGTCGGCTGAAAGATCCCAGGAGGGGAGACCGGCGGTGTAGTCGATCCAGTAGTCGGCGGTGGAGACGAGGTCGAAGAGCTGCGGAAGAGTGCCTGCGGTCTCAAGCTGCGGATAGCGGTGGCGCCAGTTTGCGAGCATCAGCACCTTGAATGAAGATCCGAGAGCGTCGCGGAGGTCACGGGTGATCTTGAATTCAAGAATGTAAGTCTTCGAACTTGAAGTCTCGGAGAAGGGGACAATGACCGGATTGTCGATGGTGGCGAGCCATTGGTCATTCGTGTTGTAGAGGGCTACAACCAGGTCTTTGCCGGCGATGTCGATGTAGTTTTCATATCCGGCTCCTTTGTCGTAGTCGCCGGGAGGAGTGGCGCGCGATAGGAGATCGGAGCCGGTGTGGATGTAAAGGCCGATCTTGTGTTCAACCGTGCTACTGCCCCCGCCGTTTCCGGCGGGTCCGTCAGACCCGTCGGAGCAGCTTGCTAATCCAAAGGCTGCGGCCGAGAGCAGCAAGGCAAGGAGTGTCCGGATTGAATTTGCAGTAAATTTGTTAAACATTGTGTGCCGAATTGTGCGTCGGAGTTGAAAAGTTATCAGAGATCGGTCTCCTGGCGGAGAACCACCCATTTGTTGATATAGATATATGTCTCGGCCCAGCGGTTGCCTTCATCGATGAAGAATACGAGGTCGTATTTGTCCTGGCGGTCGAGATATTCCTGCTCGGTCATCGAATGCTCGTAGCGCCCGCGGACAAGGAGGGCATACTGGATCAGGGGAATGTCAACGATTTTTTCGCCTGCGGGATTGTAGATCTTCACGCGCATGTCAGAGCGACGGTCGGCCATGAGGCGGCCTACGGTCAGATTGGCCACACAGGCGCTCATGCTGGTGATGACCGGCACTTCGTTTGCTTCGGGATATTCGATTCCGGCGGTTCCGGCGAGCACCTGCCAGGGACGGTAGGTGATTTCCTCGTCAGGCATTATGGAGTTGTCCCAGTCCATCGAGCCGTTGGCGTCGGTCACGGTGAAAGTGAAACCATCCTTGACGATTTCGCCCGAAAGATGCTGGAGCACGATGTTGATGTCGTTGGTGTTCTTGACGAGTTCCACATCATATATATATGTGCCTTCGTCCTCAGGGAAGATCTTTACGTCGGTTTTGCCGTGGTAGAGTCGTTTGAGGTCCTTTCTGGAGACTGCGGAACCGGCAGCACGCGATTCGTACTCGCGGTTGAGCGTACAGGTCAGATGTGAGTAGTGGCTCGCATCGGCGGGGACGGTGAAGTGCTCGTCGAGACCTTCGCCGCACCATGCGAGCAGCTGATAGCTACCGGGAGCGACGTCGAGATCCATCAGATAGCCGTCTTGGTGGAGGAGGTCGCCGCGCTCGCTTTTCTGCCAGACGATGTTGCCTGTGGCCGGATCAAGCAGATAGAGGGTGACTGCGTTGACCTCTTTGGAAAAGGCGTCGGCATACGACATGTTCATGTCGAAAATGAAACGCGCCTTGTAGTGGGGATCACAGTCTCCTTCTTCGTCATACATGACTCCGTTGCAGCTGCCGAGCGACAGTGCGGAAAGCAGGATTGCGGCAATTCGCAGGTTGAATTTGTGGAGCTTCGTATTGAGTTTCATCTTACGATCCGTGATAATGATATATGGTTGTTCTTGGATAAATCTTAGTATATGCTGTGGAGGACCGGATGGTCCTCTCGTTGTTGTCGGGTTAAAGGGAAAAAGAGGTGAGAGGCGTTGGATGAGGATGAATGAGGTGCGGTGTGTGGCTGTCAGTAGCAAAAGATCGGTGACAAAGGTCTGACTTGAGAGAAAAAAGGAAGGTGCGGGACTCCGCGGGACGGACTCCCGCACCTTGTTATGGTAGGATAGTGTATATGGCTTAGAGGTCTACGCTCTGCTTAACAACCTTCCAGGAAAGGATGTTGATGTTGGCTGCCATACCGAAGGTTTCTTTCGAGGGATCGCTGGGGATGAGTTCCTCGGTGCTGCCGTTGGAGGGGTCAAACACGCCCTGGCCGAGACGGAAGACCTTGCTAACCTCGATCTGATACCAGTGGTTGCGGACAACGCCATACTGGCCGTCCTTGGTTACAGTGTAATCATAGTTGCCGTTGAAGCCTGCATCTTTGCCTTCGAAGTGTTCAACAGGAACATAGTAAACGCTTGCGCCACCGGTGTAGGCGGAAGGCCATTCGTTGGTGAAGTAGCTGTTGAGAGCAGTTTCGAAAGCGGAAGTGGCGACAGTTTTGGCAACGAGCTTGCCGTTTTCGGTAACGAGCTGATAGAGCTGAGTATCTGCGCCAAGTTTGGAGACGAGTTTGAAGATGCCTGTACCGTGAGCAGTGTCTTTGGCATAGTCAACATTGTCCTTGCTTACCTGGGTATAGTTTGCAGTGTTGAGAGTTCCGTCTTCATTCTCTTCTGATGCAGTACCGGTCTTGATATAGTAGTTGAGCTGGTCGGTAGCGTTCAGACGGTTGAGAATGTAGGGGATGAACTGGTCTTTCTTGTAATAAACACCGCTGAAAAGTACGAGATCAAGAGGTGTGCTGCAAGCCTCGTCAGCATAGATAGTGGCTTTGAAGACAACGTTGGTCACACGGCTGGGGGTGAGGACATTGCTTTCGTTGCGGATAACAGTGTAGTCAGCAGTGGTCTCGTTGGAGTAAACAGCACCATCAATATCTCCGGTTACGGTGGAGAAAGTAGCATAGTTGAGCTTGAAGTCCTTGTTGTCGTAGTTTACAGACTTGCCCCAGTAGCTGCGGTGAAGCTGAGCGATGTTCCAGTTTTCAAAGGGATTGGTGACATTGTCGAGGTTCTTGCTGAGGTAAGAAGTGGGTTCGGTACCGGTCACGCCGAAGTTTTCGATCTTGACCCAAACCGGAGTAGAACCGACTGTACCGGGCAGACCACCTTCGACATTATTGTTGTTTTCGTTACCGGCAATAGTCACGTCAACCTTGAAAGGGTTGCCTTCGGGGAGGCTGATGGTATACTTGGCGGCGAGACGCTCAACATAGATCTTCACAACATCAGTTGCGGGGACTGTCGAGGCGTTAACGGGCTCTGTTTTAAGGAAGCTCTCTTTGATGACGTTGGCATAGTAGCAGGCATCCTCATAAAGACCTGGGAATTCAGTCGCACCGCCGGTGAAGCTGGAGGTAGACATCACGAATGATTCACCATTTTTATAAGTGAGATTGTCGCAATACTTACGTACATCATCCATCTTGCGCGGAGTTTCGCGGATGTAGGAAAGAAGGTCGGCGGGTGCGTTGAGTACGGTGATGAGGTACTTGGGCAGATTCTTCTGAGTGAGATTCTTGAGTACGAGCACATTGTTGCTCTGGAATTCAACATTGTGATTCTCGAAATCTCCGGATGTGCCTCCGTTCCAAACGTTGGCCTCGGTGACAAACATCTTGTCTTTGTCGAAGAAGAAGAAGTGGGCTGTGTTGACGGCATGTTCATCAGCAGTTCCGGGAACGAGGTCTCCTTCGTCAGCACGGCCGGTGGCGTTTGCATCTGTGATGTTCACAGTGAGATACATGGTTGAGCCTTCGTCAGGGGTAGTGCCGTTGTTGCCTCCGTTTGAAGGTTCGTCGCTTGAACAGGCAGCAAAAGCCATTGCTGCGGCTGTTGTCAGAAATAAGCTTTTAAATTTCATCTGTAATTGTTTATTGTGTTTGGTTTTTAATTTGTTACTAATGAATCTGGGAGTGTGAATGTGTGAATGTGTGAATTTTGAAAGTTTAAAATTTAAAGTTTAGGTTATGAAAAAAGTGATGAAGAGGAGGATGGTGGGAGAGGAGAGCGGTATGGCGTTTGTTACTTTTTGGGCTGCAGTTTGTCGAGTTGAGCGATCGCATCGGCGGCTTCCGGTACGGATGTCGCATTTTTGAAATACTTGCGTGCGGCTGCATAGTTGCCCTTGAGAGCTTCGCGGACACCTCTTATATATTCAGCCTGTTCGGAAGTACCGGCTTTTTCGAGGAAGCGGTTGGCCTGGTCGAGATCACCGCGTTCGAGCGCGCAGACAGCAGCGTTGAGATTGGCCGCAGGATCGGCGGGATACATGCGGACAGCGGTCTCGAAGACGTCGTTGAACTCCTCGCTGCCGGGCTCGCAGTCCTGTGCTACGAGATAGAACTCGTCGAGGCTGAGTTTCTGCGGGTGTTCCTTCATGATGCGGCGGATTTCGTTGACGTCGCTGTATGAGCGGATGGTGTATTCGATGCGGTAATCAGTGTGGCGCAGGGCGGGATAGAATGTCTGCAGCATGAAGCGGTAATCTTCGGGGTAGAGCTTCTTGATGCGGGCCTCTTTGGCGTCAGGCTCCATGTCGGAGTCGATGAGCGCGAGGATCTCGGTGCGGTTGGGCAGATTTGAACCGTCGACAAAACGCTTGAGACCGGCCCAGTCCTCAGGCTCGAAGTCGGTGGCGATTACGCCGGAGTCGAAGCGGTAGAGTTTCTGGATGTAGTCCTTAAGAGCAGCGGTACGGCCGATTGCGAGATCGCGGTTGTGGGAATAGGGGCTTTCAGGCGAAGCGAAACCCTTGAGCCATACGCGGGTGATGGTGACATCACGGTCGCCGCGCACGGAGTCGATCGTTGCCTGGATCGCGGCAAGTTCGGTGGTGTTGCGGCGATATTCTGGATAGATGACAGTCTGGTCGACAGGGAAGTCGATGAAGGCCGATCCGGAAAGCTCGCGGTGCTTCTCGCCGTTGCCCTGCGGACGGAGGTAGACCCATTTCGGCGAGAAATAGCCGTAGTATCCGTAAGGGCCGTCGAATGGAGTTGACGCAAGCAGTTTGCGGCAGCAGCCGAAGTCGGAGCGGTTGAGATAGACCGACGAGCCGTTCATCCAGTCGGCATAGGGGAGAATCTGGGTATAGTGCAGACTGTCGGGCTTCTCGGAAGAGCGGATGACGGTTTCGTCGGAGCCTGAGATCATACCGGGATTGTTGCGCTGATACTGATAATAGCGGACACGTCCGTAGATGCCGATGGCGGGGAGGCGCAGGGTGTCGGTGCCGTTGACGATGCTCGGAGTCAGGAGCACGGCACGGTTGCTTTCGACATGCAATTTGCTGAGGTCGAGCGACATGTCTACATTCATGAAGTCGCCGTGGCGCTGGAGCGAGGCGCTGCTGACTTTGACGCCGACGGGGATGGAGCGCGTTTCAATGGCGCTCTGAGCCGGCGCGCTCAGCGAGAGGGCGAAAATGGCGGATATATAAAGGGCTGGGAATTTCATTTCAGTGCGTTTTAAAAGGTTTTAAAATACATACACCAAGTTGATTGCGGCTTTGGTCGGGCCGAAATAGTTGTGAGGGCGGTTGGATTTGATTTTCTTTCCGCACCCCGCGCATTTGTACTGGCTGTAACGGGTGTAAGAATATCCGATACCTATTTCAGCTTCAAGATTCCAGTGGCGTCCGAGCACCCAGGCATAGCCGTAGGCCACGCCTCCGCCGACAAACCAGCCCTGGAAGCGAGTGTCTTTGAGTTTCGAGAAATCAGTGCCGAGGAAGGAGAAGTCAGTGTCGATTCCTCCGATGTTGTACTGGCCGCCGTGGAGATGCGCACCTACAAAGTGGCCTGCGAAGCGGTCGCAGAACCAATAGCGAGCCTCAGGCTGCAGGAACCAGTGCTTCCAGCGCTTGTGGTCGCTGAAAGTCCAGGCATTGAACTCGCCGGAGACGTCCAATGTCCATTTGGGGGCCAAGCCAACCTCGCCTCCGATATTGATGTTCGTAAAGATGTCGGACGAAAGGTCGGTCTTGACTGCAAGATCCTGTGCTTTCGAAACCTCGAACAAACCGGCAACCAATAAGATCGCGAGCAAGAGTTTTTTCATAGGCGACATATAAAACCCATACTTGTTACTATTGTTCATATCTTGGAAACTCAGACGAAATATAGATGCACAAAAATTGTGAATGGCCTCCGGCGAGAGAGGTCAGCCACAGAATTATCAGGCAACGACTGCGATTGCGACGCTTGCGCTGGTACAACTATAAGCCAACGGTTTACGAGACATAAACGTGTTACTACTATTCTAAATGCTACTATATTTATGTGTTTTATAATAGTCCTCTCAGTCGAGAGATACTACTAACAGTTGACAAAGTTAAACATTAATTTTGAATTGAGCAAGTCGGATGTCAACTTTTTTGACATAGATTAATATTTGCCGGAATCGCGAAATTTCAGTAATTTTGACCATTCATTGACAAATCGACGGAAGTTTCAATAACCACATTATATATAAATAAGGAATGGTAAAACATATCGTAAGTTTCAAGTTGAAAGGCACGGTGGAAGAGCGCCGTGAAGTGGCCGAACGGTTCAAACGCGCCCTGATGGAGTTGCCGGCGCAGATCGACGTGCTCCGTTCGATGGAGGTCGGAATTAATGAGAATCCGGCTGAGAACTGGGATGTGGTGCTGACGGCGGTTGTCCCGACGATGGACGACGTGGCCGTTTATGCAAAGCATCCGGCCCATGTGGCCGCAGCCTCGCTGCTTGGAGCTCATAAAGAGGAGAGGGCCTGCGTGGACTATTATTTTTCATAAACGGAAAAGAGCCGCGGCAAACGGACTGTATGGTAGTTATTTTTGATCTCGACGATACGCTTTATCCTGAAATGGAGTTTGTGAGATCGGCTTACAGGGTCGTGGCACGCCGCTATGGCTCACAGCTGTTGCCGCCGATGCTCGCGGCCCCGACTCCTCGCGAGGCGTTTGACTCGACCGGACTGCCGATAGAAGAGGTGCTGGAGCTTTACCGCAGTCACCGCCCTGACATCCGGCTGCCATGGCAATCGCTCTATGTCATGAGCGTCCTTGCGGTGCGCGGCCATATCCTGGGACTGGTGACGGACGGACGCAGCCTGACACAGCGCCATAAGATCGAGGCCCTCGGCCTCGCGCGCTTCATGCGGCCGGATCTGATGCTGATCTCGGAAGAGGTCGGTTCGGAAAAGCTGTTGGGAGAGGCTTTCAGGCTGATAATGGATCGCACAGGCGAAAAGGGACCGTATGTCTATGTAGGCGATAATCCGAAGAAGGATTTTGTTGCGCCAAACAGGCTCGGATGGCTTACCGTGGGCTATAAAAGAGGTGGAAACGGAGAGAATATTTCACCTTACGATACGGCCTCTGTCCCTGAAGAAAATAGACCACTCGTTGAAGTCGACAATTTGTGTGAATTGATCGGATTGGTGAACTTTGGAAAATTGTCGTGAATGAAAAGTTTTCCGAAATGAAACGCTAATATACTTACGATTAGTGTGTTGTCGATTTCGTATTCTCGAAAAGTTTTCCAAAACTGAATATTTATCAAAATAAAAGTTCAACTTTTGTGTTGGACTTTTGTTTTTTATATGTATCTTTGCAGAGTAAAAATCAATACACCTATCAAAAAAACAAATCCCCTCAAATCAATTATTCAGATGATACAGACAGTGGTAAAACGCGACGGTCGCGTCGTGGGCTACAACGAAGAAAAAATAAAGGCTGCAATCCGTAAAGCCATGCTTACAACAGAAATGGGTGAGGACGAAGCTCTGATCTCACGCATTACGGACCGCATCGGCATGATCGGCGCAGAACAGATGACTGTGGAAGACATTCAGGACCGCGTCGAACTGGAGCTCATGAAGTCACCGCGCAAGGAAGTGGCCAAGCGCTATATCGCATATCGCGACCAGCGCTCGATAGCCCGCCGCGCCAAGACACGCGACATGTTTCTTGAAATCATCGAGGCTAAGAGCAACGACATCACCCGCGAGAATGCCAATATGAACACGGATTCGCCAGCCGGTATGATGATGAAATTCGCGAGCGAGACCACCAAGCCTTTTGTCGACGATTATCTCCTGTCGGCAGAAGCCCGTGAGGCTGTCCAAAACGGCTATCTGCATATCCACGACAAGGATTACTATCCCACCAAGAGTCTGACCTGCGTGCAGCATCCGCTTGACCGCATTCTAAAATACGGATTCGTTGCCGGTCATGGCGAGTCACGTCCGGCTAAGCGCATCGAGACCGCGAGCATCATCGGCTGCATCTCTTTAGAGACCGCCCAGAACGAGATGCACGGCGGGCAGGCCATTCCGGCTTTTGACTTCTATCTCGCTCCGTTCGTAAGATCGTCGTATATAGAAGAGGTAAAGAAACTTGAAGAACTCACCGGTGAAAATCTGTCGGCGCTGTACGATGCCGAAATCGAGGACTATGTCAAGGCTCCGCTTGACGGCCTGACAGGCATTGACCGCTGGAAACAACATGCGGTAAACCAGACTGTCAGCCGTGTGCATCAGAGCATGGAGGCCTTCATACATAATATGAACACCATACATTCGCGTGGTGGCAATCAGGTCGTGTTCAGCTCAATCAACTATGGCACGGACACTTCTGCTGAGGGCCGCTGCATCATCCGCGAACTGCTCAACTCGACCTATGAGGGTGTGGGCAACGGCGCGACTGCAATTTTCCCTATTCAGATCTGGAAAAAGAAGAGAGGAGTCAGCTATCTGCCCGGCGACCGCAACTATGACCTCTATCAGTTTGCCTGCAAGGTGACCGCCCGCCGTTTCTTCCCGAATTTCGTTAATCTCGACGCTACGTTCAATCAGCATGAGAAATGGGATGCCAATGATCCCGAACGCTATAAATATGAGGTGGCCACGATGGGTTGCCGTACACGAGTGTTTGAAAACCGTTTCGGAGAAAAGACGTCCATCGGCCGCGGTAACATCAGCTTCTCGACTATCAATATTGTCCGCATAGCTATCGAGTGCATGAATATCGTAGATCCGGAAGAGCGTATAAAGCGTTTCTTCGGAAAACTCGACGAAGTGCTCGACATCACTGCCCGCCAGCTCTGCGACCGCTTCAACTTCCAGAAAACGGCCATGGCCAAGCAGTTCCCGCTTCTTATGTCGCGTCTGTGGAACGGAGCCGAAAAGCTCGGTCCGAACGACACGATCGAAAGCGTGATCAACCAGGGCACTCTCGGCATAGGTTTCATCGGACTCGCCGAATGTCTGATAGCTCTGACCGGAAAGCACCACGGCGAGAGCGAGGAGGCTCAGAAACTCGGTCTGAAGATCGTTTCGCATATGCGTTCGCGTGTCAATGATTACAGCGAGAAGTATCAGCACAATTTCTCGGTCCTTGCCACTCCTGCCGAAGGTCTTTCCGGCAAGTTTACCTCGCGCGACCGCAAATCGTTCGGCGTGATCCCCGGAATCACTGACAAAATTTACTACACCAACTCGAACCATGTGCCGGTCTATTATCACTGTTCTCCACGCCACAAGGCCAAGATAGAGGCTCCGTATCACGAACTGACCGGCGGCGGTCACATTTTCTATGTGGAGATTGACGGCGACGCTACCCACAATCCCAAAGCGATCAGCGACATCGTCGATCTGATGGATAAATATAATATCGGTTACTGTTCGGTGAACCACAACCGCAACCGCTGTATGGACTGCGGTTACGAGGACGCCCAGGAGTCGCTTGAGGAATGCCCGCACTGCCACGGTCACAACATTGACTGTCTGCAACGCATCACCGGCTACCTTGTCGGGACCACTGACCGCTGGAACAATGCCAAGCTGGCAGAGCTCAAGGACCGCGTAGTTCACAAATAAACTTAGCAGGAAAACCGTACTTTTTGAAATGAAAATACTCGATATTGTTCCGGGGACGTCTGTTGACGGCCCCGGACTTCGTACAGCAGTCTATGTCGCCGGATGTTCTCACCGGTGTCCGGGCTGTCACAATCCACAGTCATGGGATTTTGAGGCCGGGACAGAGATGAGCCTTGATGAAATAATGGCTGAAATCATAGAAAACGACTTCGATGTCACTCTGACCGGAGGTGACCCGATGTACAGTGCGGCGGAACTGCTGCCGCTGGCTGTGAAAATTAAAGAAGCCGGAAAAGACCTCTGGTGCTATTCCGGTTTCAGATATGAGGAAATAATGAATCATGAGCCGATGCGCCGGCTGCTTGAATATGTTGATGTGCTTGTCGACGGTCCATTCCTGGAAAACCGCCGCGATGTGCATTTGCTGTTCCGCGGTTCGGACAATCAGCGCCTTGTCGATGTTGCCCGCTCGACGCCTGAAAAGGTCGTGGAATGGTCCTGGTGAGGTGTTGTGAAGCTCTACGCCTTTTTATGTTCGTTTGAGATCACGTAGGCCCTGACTTTCTGGAACAGATCGTTGGCGAATACGAATTCGTTCAGAGCTTCGTTGGATGTCTCATAGATCTGGTGCATGTCTCCGACCCATTCGCGGTAGCCTTTGTTGATGAAGATGATGTTTTCACCGATGCCTAAGACGGAGTTCATGTCGTGGGTGTTGATGATGGTGGTGATGTTGTATTCGTGGGTGATGTCGCTGAGCAGTTCGTCGATCACGATCGAGGTACGCGGGTCGAGTCCTGAGTTTGGTTCGTCACAGAAAAGATATTTGGGGTTGAGTGCGATCGCGCGGGCTATGGCTACTCGTTTCTGCATACCGCCGGAAATTTCTGACGGATATTTTGCGTCGGCACCTTTAAGATTCACGCGCTCAAGACAGAACTGGGCGCGGTCTTTTATTTCGGCTGGAGTCATCGACGTGAACATTGTCAGGGGGAACATCACATTGCCAAGCACTGTCTCAGAGTCGAACAGGGCCGAGCCTTGAAACAGCATACCGATTTCTTTGCGCAGTTCCTTCACCTGAGTGTTGTCCATCTTCATCAGGTCGCGGCCGTCATAAAGGATCTCGCCTTTTTCGGGTCGGATAAGTCCTACGAGCGACTTTACAAGTACTGTTTTGCCTGAGCCGCTCTGTCCGATGATGAGATTTGTCTTGCCGGTCTCGAATCTGGCGCTGACATCGTGAAGGATTGTCTTGTCGTCAAATGACTTTGTTATGTTTTTGACTTCGATCATTGCAGAAGGAGTTTGGTCAGTATGACATCAAGCAGGAGAATCAGGATGCTGGATGCCACAACCGCGTTAGTTGAGGCTTTGCCCACTTCCAGGGCACCGCCCTTGACATAATAGCCGTAAAAAGCGGCCACCGACGTGATTATGAACGAGAAAAAGAGCGATTTGATCAGACCGTACCACACATACCACTCGACAAACATTGTCTGCAATCCGTAGATGAAACGGCTCAGGGGAATGATGCCGGTGAACACCGAGATCAGCACGCCGCCGAGGAATGAGGTGAAAATACAGAAGATCACCAGCACGGGCATGTAGATCAGAAAGCCTGTGATTTTCGGAAGCACGAGGAAATTCGCGGAATTGATCCCCATGATGTCAAGGGCGTCGATCTGTTCGGTCACTCTCATGGTTCCGATTTCGGATGCGATGTTCGATCCGACTTTTCCGGCAAGGATTAGGCAGAGGATCGAGTTGGAAAATTCCAGCAATATGATTTCGCGTGTCGCCAGACCGGTGGAGTAGGACGGGACAAGGGGAGAGACGATGTTAAGCTGCATCTGAATGGTGATGACGGCGCCGATAAAGAGCGATATGACGATCACCAGCGGGATGGAGTCCACACCGAGCTTTGTAATCTCGAAAAACATACGCTTGAAGAATGTCTTCCAGCGGTCAGGTCTGGAGAATATCTTGCTTATGAAAAGGCAGTACTGCCCGAATGTGGTGAGTGAGTCGGTTATAACCATGTCGTAGGTCTAAGTTGCGTTTGCCTCGGCAAAGATACGTATTTGTTCTCTATTGCCGGGGCGTTAGTGGGGCTATTGGCCAGAAATCAGGAAAGAAAAGAGAATTTTAAAAATATCCTCTTATGGCCGGAAATCATTTGAGCGCGTCGATCAGCTGCTCCGTCGAAAGCTCGGACTGTTCGCCGGAAGTCATGTTTTTGAGGGTGACGGTGCCGTTCTGAAGCTCGGTCTCTCCGATGATGGCCACGAATGGAATTCCGAGGCTGTCGGCGCGTCCCATCTGTTTCTTCATTTTTGCAGCATCGGGATAAAGTTCTGCCGGGATGCCGTTTTCACGCAGCTGTTTGATCACTTGCAGAGAGCGGGCGGCTTCCTTGGGGCCGAAGTTGGTGAACATGACTTTGGCTGCACCCTCGATCCCTTCAGGGTAGAGATTGAGTGTGTTAAGTACGTCGTAGATACGGTCGGCTCCGAACGAGATGCCGACACCGGAAACTCCGGGCAGACCGAAGACACCGGTGAGGTTGTCGTAGCGTCCGCCGCCGGTGATGCTGCCGATCTCTACGTCGCGGGCTTTTACTTCGATGATGGTTCCGGTGTAATAGTTCAGTCCGCGGGCGAGGCTGACATCAAGTTCCAGATCGGCGCGCAGTCCGAGGGCTTCCGTGCCATCCATGACTTCGCGAAGTTCGCTGACTCCCTTGAGCCCGGTATCGCTCGAAGCGAGCATTTCTTCAAGGGCGGCGAGACGTTCGGCATTGGAGCCGGAGAGGGTGATCAGCGGAGTGATGCGGTCGATAGCCTCGGCTGAAAGGCCGCGTTCGGCGAGTTCGGCTTTGACGTTGTCGAGACCGATTTTGTCTATTTTGTCGATTGCGACAGTAATATCGACAATCTTGTCAGGTGCGCCCACGAGTTCTGCGATTCCGGCAAGCACCTTGCGGTTGTTGAGCTTGATGGTGATGCGTATGCCGAGGCGGCTGAACACATCGTCGATGAGCTGGAGCAGTTCAATCTCGTTGATCAGTGAATCTGAGCCGATGACGTCAGCGTCACACTGGTAGAATTCGCGGTAGCGTCCTTTCTGCGGACGGTCGGCACGCCATACCGGCTGGATCTGGAAGCGCTTGAAAGGGAAGGAGAGGTCGTTGCGGTGCATGACCACAAAGCGTGCGAAAGGCACTGTCAGATCATAACGCAGCCCTTTCTCGCAGAGTTTGGCGGCGAGCTTGGCAGAGCCGGAACCCTCTCCGGCAAGGGCCGCATCGAGCAACTGCGGGTCAACACCGCGCAGAAATTCGCCTGAGTTGAGGATTTTGAACAGAAGTTTGTCACCCTCTTCACCGTATTTCCCCATGAGGGTCGAGAGGTTTTCCATTGCCGGGGTCTCGATCTGCTGGAATCCGTGGAGTTTGAAAACAGTGCGGATAGTGTCGAATATGTAGTTTCGGCGCGCCATTTCAGCAGGGGTGAAGTCGCGCGTTCCTTTGGGGATTGACGGTTTCTGTGCCATGATTGTCGTTAATTTATATATGTAAGAGGAGTTTGTGTTGAAAGTTAGTGTAAATTTTTTGCAAAGATAGCGATTTTTGCTAAATTTGCGTCACTTTAATGCGTAAACATACTTACAAGCAAACATACTTACATATATGAAATACATAGGAGCCCATGTTTCCGCCATACAGGGCGTGAGCGACACTCCTTTGAACGCACATCTAATCGGGGCACGGTCATTTGCTCTGTTTACCCGCAACCCGTCACGATGGACCTCGAAGCCGATCACTCAGGCCGAGGCTGACGCTTTCAAGGAGAACTGCGACCGCTACGGCTATACTCCGGACAGGATTCTTCCGCACGACAGTTTCCTGATCAATCTCGGCTCTCCTGATCCCGTGAAACTTGAAAGATCGAGAGCTGCGTTTCTCGACGAGCTGTACCGTTGCAGTCAGCTCGGACTGACCATGGTCAATTTCCATCCCGGTTCTCACATGCGCGAGATGGAACCTGAGGCATGTCTCGATCTTATAGCCGATTCCCTCAACCTAGTGCTTGACCGCTCGGAAGGTGTTAAGGCCGTAATCGAGAACACTGCCGGACAGGGGAGCAATTTAGGCTATTCGTTCGAACAGATCGCCCGCATCATCGATCGTGTGGAGGACAAAACGAGAATCGGAGTCTGCATCGACACCTGCCATGCCTATACCGCCGGTTATGATCTTGCCAGTGCGGATGGATATGAAAAGGTCTGGGCGGATTTCGACCGGGTGATCGGATTTGATTATCTTTGCGGAATGCACCTTAATGATACAGCAAAGGCACTCGGCTCGCGAATTGACCGGCATGCCCCGATCGGCACCGCAAATCTTGATCTCGAATTCTGGAAAAGACTCATGTCCGATCCGCGTTTCGACGGAATACCTCTGATTCTTGAGACTCCGGATGAAGTCATTTGGGGAGAGGAGATCCGCTTGCTTTATTCGCTTGACAGACGCGAGTCTGAATAACTGTTCCGAGATCCGGTCTTTCGGCCACACTCCCTCCCTGATCCATGTTATATTACAATTGTAGAGATTATTTTCAGATTATATCATCAATAACTTACATCTTTATTTGATTTATGGTTAAAAATAAACCGGACCAAAGTTTCATGAAGCTTTGGAATCTGAGTTTCGGTTTCTTTGGTGTTCAGATCGCCTACGCTCTCCAGAGCGCCAATATTTCACGTATTTTTGCAACCTTAGGCGCCGATCCTCATTCACTCAGTTACTTCTGGATTTTGCCACCGCTGATGGGCATCCTCGTGCAGCCGATCGTAGGTGCTGCCAGTGACCGCACATGGAACCGACTTGGACGCCGTCTGCCTTATCTGCTTCTCGGAGCCGCTATTGCCGTGGTGGTGATGTGTCTTCTTCCGAATGCGGGCAGTTTCGGACTGACAGTCGGAGGAGCGATGGTTTTCGGCTTCATCGCTCTGATGTTTCTCGACACGTCGATCAACATGGCCATGCAACCATTCAAGATGCTTGTCGGCGATCAGGTCAATGAGCGGCAGAAAGGTCTGGCCTATTCGATCCAGAGTTTTCTTTGCAATGCCGGTAGTCTTGTCGGTTATCTTGCCCCGATCACACTGACAGCAATCGGTGTCAGCAATCTTGCTCCTGCCGGTCAGGTGCCCGATGCCGTCACATATTCTTTCTATATTGGTGCGGCGGTGCTGATCCTCTGTGTGATTTACAGTTTCGCCACCATCCGGGAAATGCCTCCGAAGGAATACGCCGAATATCATGGTATCACCGAACAGCAGAGCAGTGAAAAGGCTTCTATGATCCAGTTGCTGATTCATGCTCCGCGCACATTCTGGACTGTCGGGCTGGTACAGTTCTTCTGCTGGGCTGCTTTCCTTTATATGTGGACTTATACTCCCGGCGCCATAGCCGATACCGTATGGGATACGACCGACACGAACTCGCAGGCCTATCAGACTGCCGGAAACTGGGTGGGCGTCCTTTTCGCAGTCCAGGCTGTCGGATCTGTGCTTTGGGCCATCGTCATCCCGCGGTTCAGGAGCCATAAGACTGTCTATGCTTTAAGTCTGCTTTTGGGCGCCGTTGGTTTCATTTCCACACTTTTTGTAAGAGACCAGTATGTGCTTTTCATTTCATTCCTGCTTATAGGGTGTGCATGGGCTGCCATGCTCGCTCTTCCATTCACCATCCTCACCAATTCTATCTCAGGTAAGAATATGGGTACTTATCTCGGCCTGTTCAACGGTACGATATGTGTGCCGCAGATCTGTGCCGCGGCTTTGGGCGGAGTGATCCTTCCTTTGCTCGGAGGTCAGCAGGTCAACATGCTTGTGTTGGGTGGAGTTCTTCTGATTGCAGGCGCGCTGAGCGTCGGTCTTGTCAAGGAAACATATGCCGAGCAGGCATCCTGACAGAGGTCGGTCATCCCTGACACTATTCTTATAATATACGGCGGCGCATTGCCGTCAGCGCTACACCACGGGTTAAGAGATATGCCAAAAAGGCTATCCACAGCCCGTGGTTTCCTATTGCCGGGAATAGCAACCGGAGCAGTATGAAATACACGGCGGTGGCTGTGGCCATTGAAAGCAGCATTTCTCTTGTTTTGGTCGCACCGATGAAGACCCCGTCCCAGGTGAACGCCGCGAACCCTACGGCAGGAATAGCAATTACCCAGCTGTAATATTCTTTTGCCGACATCCTTACTCCGGCATCGTCGCTCAACAGGCTCATGATGCTCTCGCCACCGACTGCATAGATTACTGTAAAGATCAGCACCATGGCTATGCTCCACCGGAAAAGGGCTTTGATACATTCGCGCAGCTTTTCACGGTCGCCGCTGCCGATGATATTCCCGCAGAGCGATTCTCCTGCAAAGGCAAAACCGTCCATGAAGTAGGAGAAGAGGATGAAAAACTGCATCAGAAGTGTGTTGACGGCCAAGATTATAGTCCCCTGTGTTGATCCTGTGCGTGTAAACCATACGGTCACCGCTATCAGGCAGAGTGTGCGGAAAAAGATGTCTGTGTTGACGCGGAAGAATCGGCGCAGGTCGCTGAGCCGTATGATTTCCCGGATATTGCCGGGAGACGGTTTGTATTTTATCAGCACGATAGCCAAGCCTGTGAGTACGCCGAGCCACTGGGCTGTCAGAGTGCCTGATGCGACTCCGTCGACTTTAAGCCCGAATACAAACACAAGAATAAGACTGACTGCGATATTTGTCAGATTCACGACAAATGCAATCCACATAGGCGCTCGTGCGTTTTTCATTCCGAGCAGCCAGCCGGTAAGCGTGAATGTCGCCAATGAAGCCGGTGCTCCCCATACGAGAATAGTGAAATATATTGAGGCAAGCTCCCGGACAGGTCCGTTGACCTCAAGGAGATCCAGGGTAAGGTTTAGAAGAGGCTTCTGAAGAATGATAATGGCTGCGGATGCTATCAGAGCAACGATCAGACCGCGTGAAAGCACCTGAGCGCATCCCTTTTTGTCGCCGCTGCCGTTAGCCTGGGCTGTCAGGCCGCTTGTCCCCATGCGGAGGAAAGCGAAGAGCCAATACAGCATATTGAAAATCGTGCCGCCTACCGCAATGGCGGCGATGTAGTCAGGACTGCCCATATGCCCGACGATCACCACGTCCATCAGGGCCAGCAAAGGTGTGGTGATGTTCGTGATGATCGACGGTATGGCCAGCGACAGAATGTCGCGGTTGATTGCCTTCATTCTAATGTAGCGGGACGTCGGTGTTAGTCCTTAAGGCGTTTTGCCTTCATGGAATCCCAGATCAGATAGATGATCAGGAGAGCATAGACTGCAAGACCGGCCCATTGGGTTGTAATTGCGCTCAAAGGGCTTGTATATTCAAAACCGAGGAAGCGGGTCAGCGCCGCGAAGACTCCGAAGAGCGCGCCGCCGGCGATGAGGCCCGAAGAGATCAGGGTCCCGCGGTCGCGGCGTGCGTCATTGATAGCCTTGTCAGTCGAACGGCTGCCGACAAACCAGGCAATGGCTCCTCCGACAAGCAACGGAGTATTGAGCTGCAAGGGGATGAACATGCCGAGGCAGAATGCCAGGGCCGGAACGCCGAGCCAGTTGAGGATGAGCGCGAGGATTGCTCCCGTCATGTAGAGAATCCAGGGAGTGTCGCCGCCCATCATGAGGGGTTCGATCACTTTTGCCATTGCGTTGGCCTGCGGTGCGATAAGGGCATTTTCGCCGGTAAATCCGTAGACCTGATTGAGCAGCAAAATGACACCTCCGACTGTTGCGGCGGAGACGAGTGTGCCGAGGAACTTCCAGCTTTCCTGTTTGCGGGGAGTGGAGCCGAGCCAGTAGCCGACTTTAAGGTCGGTGACAAAGCCTCCGGCCATTGAAAGGGCTGTGCAGACCACACCTCCGATGACCATCGAGGCCACGATGCCCGAAGATCCGCTCAGGCCGATGGCGACGAAGATTGCCGATGCCACGATGAGTGTCATCAGTGTCATTCCCGACACGGGGTTTGAACCTACGATAGCGATTGCGTTGGCAGCGACGGTCGTGAAAAGGAATGCGATTGCTGTCACTACGAGCCATGCGATAAATGCCTGCCAGAAAGTATGGATGACGCCGAACCAGAAGAACAGAAGCACGGCAACGAGTGCGATTGCGATAAAAAATACCACATGCTTCATGGAAATGTCGGTCTGCCAGCGCACGGTCTTACCTTCGGTGCTGTTGCCCTTGAGTTCGCGTGACGCGAGACCTACGGCTCCGCGGATTATAGACCATGATTTGACAATACCGATGATTCCTGCCATGGCGATACCTCCGATGCCGATCATTCGTGCATGGTCGGCAAAAATGGCTTCGGGGGCCATAGCCGCGATTTCAGGAGTGCCGTAAGTGCCGAGCAACGGGATCAGAATCCACCATACGAAAATCGAACCGGCGAAGATGATGAACGCATAGTTCAGACCGATGATGTAACCCAGACCAAGTACTGCCGCACCGGTATTGCAGCTGAGCACAAGTTTGGTTTTCTCTGCAAGAGTCTGTCCCCATTCCGTGATATGGGTGTTGAGCACTCCGGCCCACCAGCCGAACGTCTCGACCACATAGTCGTAGATACCGCCGATCAGCGATGCGAGGACCAGTGTCCGCGCCTGTCCGCTGTTGCCAGCAGAACTTTTGCCGAGGCCGCTTGCAAGCACCTGGGTTGTGGCTGTCGCTTCAGGGAAGGGGTATTTCCCGTGCATATCCTTCACGAAGTACTTGCGGAAAGGAATGAAGAAGAGTATTCCTAAAATACCACCCAAGAGCGAACTCAGGAAAATCTGTAAGAAGTTTACGGTGATTTCGGGGTATTTGGCCTGAAGAATGTAGAGGGCTGGTAGGGTGAAAATCGCACCTGCGACAATCACACCCGAACATGCTCCGATGCTCTGGATGATGATGTTCTGACCTAAGGGATTGTCTTTCTTGAGTGCGCCTGAGAGTCCGACGGCGATGATGGCAATCGGAATTGCGGCTTCAAAGACCTGACCTACTTTCAGACCGAGGTAAGCGGCCGCGGCGCTGAATATCACAGCCAAAAGCAGACCCATCCCGACGGAATAGGGGGTGACTTCGGGATAGTCACGGGCAGGGTGCATGATAGGCCGGTAGCCTTCATCTTCCGCAAGTTCGCGGAACGCATTTTCAGGAAGTTCCACCGGATCGGCATCCTGATAGATTTCCTTTGGATTTTCGTTGGTTTTCATTGTTGTTTTTCAGGGGTGATTTAAGAGAAGTAAGAGTGGGGGAACGGCCTGCAATTATAGCGCGAGGCCATAATCTCTCCGTAAGCGCCGGCAGAGCGCAGAGCGAGCATATCGCCGCGTCGGACTTCCGGTAGCGTCTCGCTTTCGCCGAAGCGATCGGAGGATTCGCAGATCGGGCCGACAACGTCGTAGTGATGCAGTTCGCCGTTGGGGTTGGATATGTTTTCGATTTTGTGGTGGGCGCTGTAAAGGGCGGGACGGATCAGGTCGCTCATTCCGGCATCGACAATGGCGAAGCGTTTGGTTGTACCCTGCTTGACGTAAAGGACACGGGTGATCAGAGATCCGCACTGGGCCACAATCGAGCGTCCGAGTTCGAAATGAAGCTCCTGATCGGGGCGCAGACGCAGATGGTTGTGGAAGGTGGTGAAATAAGCCTCGAAATCCGGAATCGGGTGGCGTTCGGGATGTGCGTAGTCGATGCCGAGGCCGCCCCCAACGTTGATAAGGCTGAATTTCACGCCTTTTTGCTCGTATTCGTCCTGGAGACGGTTGATTGTCTCGCAGAGCATTACGAAAGGCTCGGTTTCTGTGATCTGTGAACCGATGTGGAAATGGAGTCCGCGCAGTTCGATTGCGGGCAGGCTTCCGGCAAGGGTCACGATGGATTCGAGTTGCTCAAGATTGATGCCGAATTTATTTTCGGCAAGACCGGTAGTGATGTAGGCGTGGGTGTGAGCGTCGATATTGGGGTTTACACGGATGGCGACGCGGGCTGTCTTACCCATCTCGGTTGCGATTTCGCTGATCACCCGGAGTTCCGGTTCTGACTCGACGTTGAAACATTCGATGTCCGCCTCAAGCGCCGTGCGGATTTCTGCATCGCTCTTGCCAACTCCGGCGAAGACTATGCGGTCGCCGCGGAAGCCGGCCTCAAGCGCAGCCTCGATTTCCCATCCGCTGACGCAGTCTACACCGAAACCTGCGGCCTGAATGGTACGCAGAATGCCCGGATTGGCATTGGCCTTGATTGCATAATGTACTTTGAAGCGCGGATCGCGGGCTGTGCGGCGTATCTCCTTGACGGTGCGTTCGAGCAAACGCAGATCGTAGAAATAAAACGGGGTTTTGAGGGTCGAGAATTCTTCTATCGGGAAACGTGTCATTTGGTTAATCTCTTTGTTGTCTGTGGTTTCAGAATGTCCAATCGGCGGATGCTTTTAGTTGAAAAGCCTTTCGCTCAGCCGCTTGAGAGCCTCGATCTTATCACAGCTGCGGACGAGGAACGAGATGTTGTAGTTTGAACCGCCGTAAGAGATCATGCGGACGGGAATATCGGCGAGGGCTTCCATGGCTTTTGCCTCGTAGCCGGTGTTGGTCCATTCCATATTGCCGACAACGCAGATGATGACCATGTCCTTGTCAATGGTAACGGTGCCGAATTTTTTAAGTTCGTCGATGATTTCCGGGAGGAAGCGTTCGGAGTCGATTGTCAGTGACACACCGACCTCTGACGTCGCTATCATGTCGATAGGAGTCCGGTATTTTTCGAATGTCTCGAAAACACGTGTCAGATAGCCGTAGGCGAGAAGCATACGCGAGCTCTTGATTTTGATTGCCACGACATTGTCTTTGGCTGCCACAGCCTTGATGGAAGGCTCTGTGATGTTGTTGTAGATGAGTGTGCCGTGAGCCTCAGGTTCGAGTGTGTTGAGCAGACGCACGGGGATATTGTTGACTTTTGCGGGCAATACGCATGTCGGATGGAGTATCTTCGCACCGAAGTAGGCGAGTTCGGATGCTTCTTCGTAGTGGAGTTCATTGACCGGTTTGGTGCCTTCGACAAAGCGAGGGTCGTTGTTGTGCATGCCGTCGATGTCTGTCCAGATCTCGATTTCGTCGGCTTCGATGGCTGCGCCGATGAGAGATGCGGTGTAGTCCGATCCGCCACGCTGGAGGTTGTCGATCTCACCGGTGGAGTTGCGGCAGATGAAGCCCTGGGTGACGTAGATGTCGGCGTCGACATATTTGTCGAGCAGCGGCTGCAGGTGCAGGGCTATGTGCTGCATGTCAGGCTCGCCGTTCTGGCCGGTCTTCATGAAATCGAGGGCGGGAAGAGCCTCAGCGTAAAGACCGCGCTCGTTAAGAAGGATGGTCATCATGGCCACGCTCATGATTTCGCCTTGAGCGAGGATGATTTTTTCTTCGGTCGGTCCGAAAGTCTCGCGTTGGGTGAAAGAGCGGATATAGTTGAAGCAGGCCTTTATCTCTTTGAGTGCTTTCTCGCGGCTTTCATGCTTGTCGTAGAGGGAAGCGATTGTCTTGAGATATTTCGATTCGAGGAGATTGATCGTTTCTTTTGCGCCGTTGGTGTTCTTCTTGTAAAGATAGTCAGAGATCTCCACTAATGAGTTGGTTGTTCCTGACATGGCGGAAAGTACGATGATGTTTTTACCTCTTTCGCTGACGAGGTCTGCTACATGGCGGATTCTTTCGGCTGATCCTACTGAAGTGCCTCCAAACTTTAAGACTTTCATATTCGAATATGTGATAATGTGATGATGCTTTTTTGTAATGGCGCAAATTTACAAAAAAAAAATCACACCACAGCATTATGAAACCAAAACACGAAAATATCGTAAAATCGTCTATTGTTTTTATCTGTTTACGGGATAAATGAAATTATTTCATCCGTTTCAGCAATGGATATGCGGCGACGATTCCCAGTTCGCCGGCGCGGCTGAGATCGGGGAGGGCGGAAGTCTTGTCGCCCAGGGCAAGATAGACATAGCCGCGGTCATAATAGGCCTCACCGAAGTCCGGTTTGAGGCTGATTGCGCGTGATAGGGCTTCGATGGCTTCCACATAGTTGCCGCTTTCGGCAAGCAGGACGCCTTTGTTGTAATATGCGACAGGCATGAATGGTGAATGGTGCAGCGTCTCGTCGATGTCGGCTATTGCTTTACCGATGCCTTCGCGCGAAAGCGGCCGGCCAGGCTCGGCAGTAGCTTTCAGAATCTCATATTTAGCTTGAGCACGCAGCAGGTAGGCGAGTGCGAAATCCGGGGTGAGGTTCACGGCTTCGTCAAGATCCTTTATCGCATTGTCGTAGTCATGAAGCGAGATGAGGTCCATTGCACGGCCGAAATAGTCGATGGCGCGGTGTGTGTGGTTGGCAAGATAGGAATTATAGTAGCTGATCGACTCTCTGTGTGGACCTTCAAGCTCATATTGCGGTAGCTGTGCGGGGCGGGTGCTGACCTGTATGACAAAACGCAGGAGGCCGAGAGCGTTGATTTCGTCTACTTCGCGGATATATTCGCTGCTGAGATTGATCTCTGTGGGAGAGGTGTAGTAGGTGAGCATGAACGGCGGTTCGAGTTCGACAACCATTTCCTTGTTCTGCACTTTTCCGCGAATGTCTGATGCAGAGAAATCTTTGTCGGGCGAATAGTTGCTGCGTATGGTTGTCAGGGATGTGAAGCGGCGTTTTACCTGTTCCTGGGTTTCTGTGACGGTCTCTGCGACAGATGTGTCATTCTCTGGTGATGCAGCTGTGGCAGAGCCGGAGCTTTCTGAGTCTGATGTGCTCCGGCTACCGGTTGCGGCACCTCCAAACTGTTTGTCGGGCGTGAGCTGAACGGTTGCTTTAGCCAGTGACATTGACTTGTCATAGTCTTTCTGGGCGCTGCGCATGTCGCCTTTGCGGCGTTTGATGTCATAGCGGAGGAAGTAAGCGCCTGCGAAATCCGGGAAAGCATCAATCACTTTGTCAAGATCCTTGAGGGCCTTGTCAAACGAGCCGATTTCAGCCAAAAGGATCGCACGGTTGTAAAGTGTCTTGTAGTCTTCGTTGTCAAGATCGAGAACCTGCGAGAAGTCGTCGATTGCCCGGTTCGTGTCATGGACTTCGGCACGGAGCAGGCCCCGGTTGAAGATGGCTGCGGTATTGTCGGGTTCAAGACCGATTGCCCGGTCATAGTCCTCGAATGCGCCGTGGATATCGTCGTTCATATAGCGCAGATATGCCCGGTTGATATAGAATCCGGCGGCTTCCGGACGCAGCTTGACGGCTTTGTCCATGTCGGCTAAAGCGCTTTTGAAGTCTCTGCCTGAATGGATGGCTATGTCGGCGCGCAGGAGATAGGCGTTTACAGCATTCGAGTTGATAGAAAGGGCCTTGTCGATGTCGGCGCGGGCACCGATCGTGTCTTTCATCTCAAGCCGCAGACGGGCACGTCCGAGATAGCCCTCCTCGTATTTCGGGAAGCGTTTGATGAGATGCTCGAATGTCGATTTGGCTCCCACCGTGTCGCGGCTCTCATGCTGGGCTATCGCCTTGTTGAAGATTATGCTGCTGTTTTCCGGTTGCATTTCAAGAGCGTGGTTGTAGTCTGATATGGCCTCCTTGTTTTTGCCCTGGTTCTGTCGGGCCACACCGCGCACTTCATATGCCTCGGTGATGAACGGGTTGCGTTCGAGGGCCATGGTGGCATCCTCTTCCGCTCCGCTGAAATCATCGAGATTGAGCTTGGCGACTGCGCGGTAGAAGTATGGTTTTGCCTGAGTGGGATTGACGCTTATGACCTGGTTGAAGTACTGTATCGACAGGACATAGTCTTCAAAATAGTGGGTATTGGCTCCGATGCGCAATACCTGTTCCGTGTTGATCTGCGCATCCGCGCTCCCGAAAGGAATGATCACGGCAAGGAGCGTTATCAGGCGTATGATATATTTATTATATGTGGTAATGATCATTATTAATGCTTATGACTTGCAAAAGTAATGTTTTCGTATAAAACTCGGCCCTGATTTAAGGATTTTTCATATTTTTGCGCCATGAAACATTGTTGGATTTTTCGATTCGCCGCTGTTGTCGTTTTCCTCTCGTCCGTTTTTGCCATGCAATTATATTCACAATCTGTGTCTTCCGAGTCCACTCTTGAAAAGAAACTCAGGGACTACGGGCTGACAGATGTGTCAGCTCTCGATTCTACAATTCAGGTTAGACTGATGTATGCCCGTC
The DNA here is from genome assembly GCA_900544535.1 of uncultured Bacteroidales bacterium. Lineage (GTDB taxonomy): Bacteria > Bacteroidota > Bacteroidia > Bacteroidales > Muribaculaceae > Duncaniella. The sequence continues at coordinate 130,036 of UQVH01000003.1, forward strand.
CGGATAATTTTACCGGCGTGTTACTCTATACCGACGGTCTCAATAAAGCCTATCTGCAGCCTCAGGCTGCTGCCGCGGTGGTCAGGGCTCAGGCCGAACTCCGGCGTCTTGCTCCAGGTTTCAATCTTCTGATCAAGGATGCCGCACGCCCGATGAGTGTGCAGCGGCGTATGTTTCGCGCTGTCAGCGGCACTCCGAAAGCAAACTATGTGGCCAATCCGGCCAAAGGTGGCGGACTGCACAACTACGGCCTGGCTGTCGACATAACAATCGTCGATCCTGCGGGAAATGAGATTTCAATGGGGACGCCGGTCGACCATCTCGGTCGTGAGGCCAATATTGATGCCGAGGAGTCACTGGTCAGTCGTGGCATCATCAGCGAGACCGAACGTCAGAACCGTCTGCTGCTGCGCCGGGTAATGACAGCCGCCGGATTTCATACCATCCGGACCGAGTGGTGGCATTTCGATTTTATCAATAAGGCTCAGGCCCGTGCATCTTATCGCCGTCTTGACTTCTGAACTCAAAAAAAATTCGTAAATTTGCACCCGCAAAAATCATAAAACAGTAAACTTCATGGCTCTTACCGACGAAATTGCCCGCAGACGCACCTTTGCAATCATCTCACACCCTGACGCAGGAAAAACTACCCTCACTGAAAAGTTGCTTCTTTTCGGCGGGGCGATCCATGTTGCCGGCGCGGTGAAATCAAACAAGATCAAGAAAACTGCAACGTCCGACTGGATGGAGATTGAGAAACAGCGTGGTATTTCGGTCGCTACTTCTGTCATGGGGTTCAACTACGGCGACTATAAGATAAATATTCTCGACACTCCCGGTCACCAGGATTTTGCCGAGGACACATACCGTACGCTGACCGCCGTTGATAGCGTCATTATCGTGGTCGATGTCGCCAAAGGTGTCGAGCAGCAGACCCGCAAGCTCATGGAGGTCTGCCGTATGCGCAACACTCCGGTGATTATTTTTGTCAACAAGCTCGACCGTGAGGGCCGCGATCCATTCGATATTCTCGACGAACTTGAAAGCGAACTGAAGATCAGTGTGCGTCCGCTGTCGTGGCCTATTAATATAGGTGCTAAGTTCAAGGGAGTCTATAATATCTTTGAGCACTCCCTCGATCTGTTTACTCCCGACAAGCAGCGTGTCAGCGAGCGTGTGGAGATAGATTCCGTGACCGATCCTCGTGTCGACGAGGCGGTAGGGGAGACCGATGCGGCCAAGTTGCGTGAGGATCTTGAGCTTATCGAGGGCGTATATCCCGAATTCGATACTCAGTCTTATCTCGAAGGCCGTGTGGCTCCCGTGTTTTTCGGATCGGCTCTGAATACCTTCGGCGTTAAGGAACTTCTTGATTGTTTCGTGAAGATCGCCCCGTCACCCCGTCCCGTTACGGCCGAAGAGCGCACGATCAATCCTGAGGAAGAAGGCTTTTCGGGCTTCGTGTTCAAGATTCATGCCAATATGGACCCCAACCACCGCTCATGTATCGCATTCGTGAAAGTCTGCTCAGGTAAATTTGAACGCAATGCGCCTTATCGTCATGTAAGATCCGGCAAGACCATGAAATTCGCCGCGCCGACGGCATTCATGGCCCAGAAGAAAAATATTGTCGACGAGGCATATCCCGGCGACATCGTCGGTATTCCCGACACCGGCAACTTCAAGATAGGCGACACCTTGACATCGGGCGAGACCTTGCATTTCAAGGGGTTGCCGAGTTTCTCGCCTGAAATGTTCAAATACATCGAGAATTCCGACCCGATGAAAGCCAAGCAGCTTGACAAAGGTATTCAGCAGCTTATGGACGAAGGTGTGGCGCAGCTTTTTGTCAACCAGTTCAACGGCCGCAAGATTATCGGTACCGTCGGACAGCTCCAGTTTGAAGTTATCCAGTATCGTCTTCTCCATGAATATGGCGCGCAGTGCCGCTGGGAGCCGATCTCGCTCTACAAAGCCTGCTGGATCGAGAGCGATGATCCCGAAGCGCTCGCCGCATTCAAGAAGCGTAAATTCCAGTTCATGGCGGTAGACCGCGAGGGCCGCGACGTCTTCCTCGCCGATTCCGGCTATGTCCTCCAGATGGCCCAGAACGACTTCCCGAAAATCCGTTTCCATTTTTCGAGCGAATTTTAATTTAAGGGGTTCAGAGGCCATATTTTAGAGGCGTTTTGCGCAGGGCTTTCAGCAGGACTGTGGTAAAAATATTTATTAAAATATTTGGAAGGTTCGTGAAAAATACCTACCTTTGCAACGCTTTAGAGAAAGTGAGGCACTTTTAAGAAGTGCGGAAACAAAATTCAACAAGCACTTGGAGAGATGGGTGAGTGGCTGAAACCACCAGTTTGCTAAACTGACGTAGGAGCAATCCTACCACGAGTTCGAATCTCGTTCTCTCCGCGAAAGAGCTGCAAGTCAACGACTTGCGGCTCTTTTTGCGTCAGAGAGAGAACGAATTCGGACGAGTAGAGTTCGTCATCGCGCAGCGCTTTGCATCGCAAAGAATCCGGCCCTCTCCGCAATAAACCATCTGAATTTCAGTGGGCTTTCTTTTGCTTGTAAAAATATAAGCGTAACTTTGAGACATGGATTTACGAAAGGCAACAATTGAAGATGTATCGGAGGTGATGCGGGTTTTTGCGCAAGCTCGTCGCGCTCAACGTCTTGCCGGTTTCCGCCAATGGGAAGACGGCTATCCGTCAGTGGATGTTTTGATGTCGGATATAAACAACGCTATCGGTTTTATCCTTGATGACAGCGGAAAAACGGCGGGATATGTGGCAATCGCTTCCGACGATAGGGAGTATAATCGGCATCCCGAATTGTGGAATATTGATAAAACTTATGCAGTCTTTCACCGTATTGCTCTCTCGGATGATTACAGAGGGCGGAAATTGTCAGGCGAACTATTCGATTTAGCCGAGTCTCAGGCCCTCCGGATGGGTGTCGATTTTGTCAGAATCGACACCGGTCTTGAAAACAGACCGATGCAACATATCCTTTCAAAAAGGGGATACGTCAATCTTGGCAGCTGCGATTTCATCTGGGGCAAAAGACTGGCCTACGAAAAGTCACTCTCCATCACTGCATCTTGATTTCCGGCAGATAAAAATTTACACCCCTCCGCATTATCGCACTAAATGTTTTCAATAGGATAAGAAACCCGCTGAATCTCAGTGGGCTTTCTTGTGTTCAGGGGCATGATTACCCCAATATTATGTATGTAGAATAATCTGCTTTCCAAGAGCGTCTAATCCGAATAATTTTTCGTAACTTTGCGCTATCCGATGGAAGAGAAATGCCGTTGGAAAAGAAAAGTGTCAAGCTTTCTTTCTCAGCTAAACGAACCGCCAATTCAATAACAACCTGAGATAGAGTGAGATTAGACGCTCTTTCTGTTTTGTGGTATCTGCTGATGCGACCATGCTCGTCGTATCTTCGCATACTCAATTCAGAGGGGCAGTTTATTCTACCCTTAGATCATTCAGGTTGAGGCCTTGGCGGGCCTGTTTAGCTATGATTGAGGTGCGATGAATTCCCCTCTTTTCTTTTTACCGCATAGCAAACCGCCGAATTAGGGAGTCAGGAGGCTATAAGATCAAACTCCAGATGTTAAAATTTCTACGCTACCTCTTATTAACAATGGTTGTGTCGGTCTCTTCTCTTTCAGGGATGGCCTTTTACGACTCAGAATCATGGTGCAATTACAAAATTCTTACGAATTCAGATGAAGATGGTTATACAGTTGAGTTAACATCCTCTGATTTACTTGATGTCTCTGTCCCAAGTTCTGTCCGCTATGGCGGTAAAACTTATACTGTCGTTGGAGTCGGCACCGGAGCGTTCAAAAATAAAACCCTCAATATTGATAAGTTCATTCTACCCAATACATTGGAGTATATCGGAGAGCAGGCATTTTACAATACAAAATTCCAGACCCCCAATAAAACCAGAACATACTCCTTATCATTGCCTTCAAACATAACCGCAATTGGGCGGGAAGCATTCATGAATGCTTATGCGCATAATGATGGCCGTATAGCTATCTATCTTCCAAGTTCTCTGAAGGAAATAGCGTATCGTTGCTTTTTTCAAGCCGATTTCCAGAGTGTGCAGGTTAATAAGGCATGTACAGCAATCAGGGGGATGGCTTTCAATGCCTTTACAGGATCTATTTCTGTTCCGACTGATAATTCCATTATTAGCATGGAGGGGTCTCCGTTCTATAATTCGCAACTGACCACTATCAATCTTCCGATGATTGAATCTGTTGAAACCGTTTCTTTCAGCAACTGTCCTGTCCTGACTTCGATCAGCATAGGAGATAAGATTTCGATAGTACCTCCGAGGTTTTTATCCAATTGCAGTTATTTATCAGAAGTAGAATTTAAGGGTGATATTGAAGAAATCGGTGCGAATGCATTTCAAGGATGCAGTAAATTGAAAAAATTTAAGTTTGGCAATGTGCTTCAGAAAATAGGTGATTATGCGTTTGACAGATGTGAACAGATGGAGTATTTTGAATTTCCGGAATGCTTGAAAAACGTAGGTAATTACTCATTCAGGGGATGCAAGAACTTTACTGAATTGTATTTTCCTGATGAGATGGAATCAATAGGAGCCGGAGCGTTCGCGTTGACCGAGACGAGAAGGATTCTGCTGAATTCCACTATCAAAAGCATCGGGAGAAATGCGTTCAGCTTTATCGGCGGAGCGGAATGGCTGCTTAAATCGGCCAAACCCACTGAAGTTCTAAACTCGCTATTGCCGTTGCCGTCAGGTGTACAACTTTATATTCCCGACGGGTGCCGACAGAATTATGAATATGTCACTGGCTGGAGTTGGCAGGATCTTGAGGATAAAGGTGGCGAATATAAGATACTTCCCACATGGAGCCTTATAAATTATTCAAGTAAGTACGGAGAAACGATCGAACCTAAGCTCTCCTATTATCCATGTGACTATCTGACGGGTGATGAGCCGGTTGGAACTCCGGTAATTGCATCTGCTTATAAAGAGTGGAAAAATGCGGGTTCATATCCGGTCGTGTTATCTTGGGACGATACCCCGCATAGCAAATTCATTGTGCTGCTGGAAAAGGATTGGAATATTTCGAAAGCGGTGTTGACAGCCACAGCTGCTGATGTATGCAGACCCTACGGGCAGCCTAATCCGGAAGTAGGTATTGCGTATTCAGGCTTCATGTATGAAGATAACGAGTCAGTGATTGAAAAGAGTCCTGTTGTCACAATAGATGCCACTGAAGAGACTACGGTAGGGAAATATCCGATAACTCTCTCAGGCGGGGAAACTCAGAATTATGAATTCAAGTATGTGGGTAGTGAACTCACAATTGAAAAAGCCCCTCAGGTTATCACCTGGAATCAGGAATTTGAGAAAGTCTATGAGGGGCAGAAAATAGAACTGGACGCTGAGGCCTCGTCAGGTCTTCCTGTGAGCTACACCACCATCTCATATCCCATGATAATACTTGATGGAAATATGGTGAGATTTCTATTCTCCGGAAGTGGTACTCTTACGGCAAAACAATCCGGTAACGAGAATTATCTCCCTGCTGATCCGGTTGAAAAGGTGATAAATGTGAGGGAATATGTTGTTGAAAAAATCACACTGGATGAAAGTGAAATTAATATCAAAGAGGGTGAATATTTCCGGTTAACAGCTTCATGGGAGCCTTCAGAGATTGAATCCCCGGAGTTAAATTGGTATTCAACCAATTATATCTCTGCCACAGTTGATAATACAGGTTTGGTATTTGGAATAAGGGAGGGAAAAACAATTGTGACAGTGCGTTTAAAAGACAATCCGGAAATTTCTGCATCCTGCACTGTTAATGTCAGTATAGAAAGCGGATTAAATAATATTGAATCATCGGCCGGACATCAATATCGGATAGAGCAGAATAAACTGATCATAATATCCGAATTAACTTCACCCGTCAGGATTTATTCAGTGGAAGGAAGAATGCTTTATCAAGGAGCAGATAGGGAAATATGGCTCAATGAAGGAATTTACATCCTTAGTATTGATGGAAAAGCAATAAAAATTAAGATGTAAAAATCCGCACATTACAAACTCTGACAGCTCACTCTTAATCGGGTGGGCTGTTTTTATTGAATTTGTTGAAAAATTTTGCGTCCTCCGCATTATCGCACTAAATCGGGCTTTCGGGGTATTATCTTTGCGGTATTAAACATCCGATTAAAAAATTACCGCTATGAAAAAACATGCTTCAAACCCGCTCTGTCCCGTTTCCAAAAAGTTCTATGGCTACATCTCAGTCCGTGTCCGCGAGTCGCTGACGCTTATCGGTCGGGAAGACGCCGTTGCAGAAGCGATGGCCTGCATCGAGCGCTATATGGCCGACGGAAGTCTGCCCCCGGACGACAGTTGCCCGGCTGTCGTGCTGACATTCTCGATATTGCGCCCTGAAATCGACAAAGCCATCCAGCGCTCAATCCGTGCCCGCAGCCGTAGCGCCAAAAAGACATCCGCATGCGCCGACAATCAAAGCCTCGCAGCATCGGCCGATGCCATGACAGCAACCACAGTACACGCATCCGGCAAAAATTCACCCGTCTTCGAATCCTGCGCCTGCGTGGAGGAGGACCGTGAACCGGCTCCATTCGCCCCGCGCAACCGCCGTGAACGCCGACTTTACGAGCGGGAAGTGCGCCGCGCCGTCCGCCGTATAGCTCTCCGTTTGCCGGGAGTCTGAACTGTCAGACCTGTCATATCGTACAAATCAATGCAATAATCCGGACAGTATGAACGGAAACAAATGTTTTCGTATCATCTTATAGGTGTAAACTCGTCAAAAAGCCCGTATCTTTGCAACAGGACCGGCGAAGGGAAAACAGCCGGTCATATTACCTTAACTAATATTTTTGACGTAAGGAATGAATTTTAAGCCATTCAGATTTATCGCATTGATTGCAGGACTCGGCCTGCCGTTTTTCGCGGAGGCGAGGGATACCTACAATTTCAACTCCGACTGGGTCATTGACTACACCGTCACTGACACGCTGAAATCCATGGGAACGAAGCGCGTCACCTTGCCTCATGCCTGGAATGAGGACGACGCTTACAGGGTGCCTATCGCGCAGATGTCAACCGGAAAGGTCCGTTATGTGAAACATTTCAGACTGCCGGAGTCGGCCGCCGGTAAAAAAGTGTTCATCGAGTTTGAGGGTGCGCGCCAGACGGCCGAAGTGCTGCTCAACGACCGTTCGCTCGGCCACTGCGACAACGGTGTCATGGCTTTCGGCTTCGACATCACCGACGGCCTTAAGCCCGGCGAAAACACCATCGAGGTTATCAGCGACAATTCCTGGAAAGCCAAGGAGACATCGACCGGGTCGAGCTATCAGTGGAGCGACCGCAACTTCAACGCCAACTACGGCGGCCTGCACAAAAACGTGTGGCTCCACGTCAGCGACGACGTCTATCAGACACTTCCGCTGTATTCCAATCTTGGGACTACGGGTACTTATGTTTACGGTAAGGATTTCGATATTCCCGCACGTGAGGCCACTGTGGCTGTCGAAAGTCAGGTCAGAAACGAGTCGGACAAGGCGGTCAGCGAGCGTCTGAAAGTCGAGATCGAGGACCCTGACGGAAAAGTGGTAGCGCGCTTCGAGGGTGAGCCGGTCAGCATTCGCCCCGGAGAAACTGCTGTGCTGAAAGCTGAGAAACGAGTCGGAGGACTACATTTCTGGTCGTGGGGCTACGGCTATCTTTATAAGGTGAAAACCACTGTCGGCAAAGATGAGGTAGTGACAACCACCGGATTCAGAAAAACGGAATTTAAAGACGGAATGATCCGACTGAACGACCGTGTCATCATGATGCACGGCTATGCCCAGCGTTCGACCAACGAATGGCCCGGAGTGGGTGTGTGTGTGCCGCCGTGGCTCAGTGACTATTCCAATGACCTCTTTGTGAAGAGCGGCGGCAACATTGTCCGCTGGATGCACATTGCGCCCTGGAAGCAGGATTCTGAAAGCTGCGACCGCGTGGGCCTGATTCAGGCGATGCCTGCGGGCGATGCCGAGAAAGACGCCAAAGGCCGCTGGTGGGACCAGCGTGTCGAACTGATGCGCGACGCCATCATCTATCTGCGCAACTCTCCGAGCATCCTGTTTTACGAATGCGGCAACAACGGCATAAGCGGCGAGCACATGCTTGAGATGAAAGCAGTCCGCGATCTTTACGATCCACACGGCGGCCGCGCCATCGGCAGCCGCAACATGCTTGACCGTCCTGAGGCTGAGTATGGAGGCGAAATGCTCTATATCAACAAAAGTGCGACGAAGCCGATGTGGATGATGGAATATTGCCGCGACGAGTGTTACCGCAAGTTCTGGAACTCATGGACCTATCCTTTCCATAAGGAAGGCGACGGTGTGCTCTATCGCGGCGCTCCAGGTCCGAGCTGGAACCACAACAACGATGAATTCGTCGTCGAGCTCGTCAGACGCTGGCACGAATACTGGCAGGAGCGTCCGGGTTCAGGCACAAAGGTGAACTCCGGCGGAGCCAAAATTGTATTCAGCGACACTTGGAAAAGGCGCGTGTGATTGACCCCTTCGGGCACGCGGGACTGACCCCTTTGGGCGAAATAAAAATGACCCTTGCGGGCGAAATAAAAATGACCCCTGTCGAAGCATCGGCAGGGGAATTTTTTTGTAGCTTTGAGACTCCTTGTCCTGGCACGGCGGGGATCAATCTCAAAAACTACAGAATATGATTGCAAAATTAAAAAACATCCTTCGATGTTACGCAGTCGGAATGGGAATAAAGGAGACGGCCAACACGTTTCATCTTTCCCGCAACACAGTACGCAAGTACGTCCGGCTGTTCATTTCAAGCGGCAGGACGACGGAACAGCTGCTTGAGCTATCGGAAGAACATCTCCGTGATATGTTCGGATGCACGGAGTTCCGTCACCGCGAGCCTTCGCAACGTCAGCTGGAGCTGGACGCTTTGATTCCGGGCTATGTCGCCAGGATGTCACGCAAGGGAATGACAGTCCGCAAGCTTTTCAACGAGTACAGAAGCGAGCATCCCGACGGCTTTCAGGAATCCGTCTTCAAACGCGCCATCCGGCAGTATCGTTTCCACACCACGGTCGTGGGCCACGTCGAGCACTACGCCGCCGACCAGATGTATGTCGACTTCGCCGGAGACAAGCTGGAGGTCGTGGACTAAATGACGGGAGAGGTCAAGAAAGCGGAAGTGTTCGTCGCCATCCTTCCGTTCAGCCACTACACGTACTGCGAGGCAGTGTGGTCGCAGCGTAAGGAAGACCTGATCAAGGCCTGCCAGAACGCGTTCGAATACTTCGGGGGCGTGACGGCCGCCATCGTGCCCGACAACCTGAAGGCGGCTGTAAAGACCAGCGACCGGAACGAGCCTGTGATCAACGAGGAGTTCGCGGCCTTCGCCGAACATTACGGATGCGCCGTATATCCCGCACGGGTCCGCCATCCCAAAGACAAGGCCCTGGTCGAGAACGCGGTCAAGCTGCTGTACCAGTCAGTGTATCTTGACATAGAGGGCATGGTGTTCCCGTCGCTGGACGAACTGAACACGGCGATCCACATATCGCTGCACGACTTCAACGAAAGACTGATGGCAGGAAGGAAGATGTCGCGTAAAGACATGTTCCTGCAGGGCGAGAGGGACTTCCTGCGTCCCCTTCCTGAAAAACCGTTTGTCATCAAGGAGCGAAAGCTGATGACAGTGGGCAAGAACTGTTATGTCTCCCTGTTCAAGCACCATTACAGCGTGCCGCGCGAGCATGTCGGCAAACGTGTGGTCATCCTTTATGACGCAGACACGGTTGAGATCTACTGCGGCCTCAATCTCGTGGCGACACACGACCGCTGCGACATACCCTACACATACTCATGGAAGAAGGAACACAACCTGCCCGGCCATTACGGCCCGTATGACAAGGATCTGGAGGAACTCTTCAAGCGAGCCGCCGAGATGGACAACATCGTTCTTGATTATCTCCGCGAAGTGGATGCCATGATGCAGTATCCGCCGAAATCCTTCAGCAGCTGCCGCGGCATACTGTCGCTGGAGAAGAAGTATGGAGCAGACCGACTCGTGGCGGCGTGCGCCTGCGCCTCGATGAAGGCGGCATACGGCTATCAGGCCGTAAGGGAAATCCTCGAACAGGGCGAAGATGCCGACTTCCTGCCCGATGAGGAAGGAACAGTCTGTGGTCCGACGGCTGCGATCACCGCTCCTGTGCACAAGAACATCCGCGGCCGAGAATACTACAGCCGCAATAATGAAACCAACAATACACACAACAATGGAAACAATCGATAAAACCGCACCGGCCACCCAGCAGCCGGACCAGAACACAACATCGCTGGACCTGATGAACCGCATGAAGATGCACGGAATGGCCGAGGCCTTCCGCGAAAGCCTTGCCGGAACAACCGCACAGTCAATGACACCGGACTCCTTCCTCTCGATGCTGCTGCACCGAGAATGGGACTGGCGCGCGCAAGCCGCCGTAATGCGCCTGACAAAAAACGCGGCGTTCCGCTACAAGGCATATCTCGAGGAGATCGACTACGCCACAAACCGTGGACTCGACCGCAACCAGACGGAACGTCTGGCGACACTCGACTTTGTACGCAACGGACAGAACCTCTTCATCACAGGGTCATCCGGAACTGGCAAGAGCTTCCTGGCATGCGCCCTGGGACACGAGGCATGCAAACGGGGCATACGCACCCTGTATGCCAACGCCTCCAAGCTGCTCGGACAGCTCAAGGTCGCAAAGGTCAAGAACAACCTCGAGTCCGAGCTCAAGAAAATCGAACGCTGCCAGCTGCTCATCCTCGACGACCTCTTTCTTGTGCCGCTCGATGCGAAGGAACGTCCGATCCTGCTCGACATAATCGAAGACCGTCACGAGCGCAAATCAATCATCATCACCTCCCAGTATCCGTCCTCAAGCTGGTACGACATGGTTGGTGACCCGACCGTGGCCGACGCCATCCTCGACCGTATAGTACACTCGGCGCACACAATCGAGCTGTCCGGAGAAAGCATGCGCAAACTGAAGGCAAGAAAAGCCTGATGACACATCAAATGAGGTAAAATAACATTGACCCCCGCCGCCAGGACTTTTAAGGGGTCAATCTTGTTTTGCCCGAGGGGTCAAATCCCGCGTGCCCGAAGGGGTCAATCACGCGCACCTTTTCCACCATCCGCTCACAATGACTTTCAATTCAGATAGATCCGTTATGGCGATTCAGGATGGCAGACAATTGGTGGTCAATGGCAGAGGCCATTGCAAGCTGATAGATTTCAACCCGCATGGAGGTGATATATTCTTACAAAAAATCTAAGAGAAAAGGACGTCCCCTTTAGGCGATGAAGCCTATGCGGGGACGGTTTAGGTTGGCTGGCGTCGGTTGTGACTGTGGTATGTCGCATGGTTGGATTTCTGTCAGGGCATCGGTGCCGGTGAAGTCGGCTGACGTCACTCTGACGGCCATTGCAGGGAGAATATCGGCTTGAATCAGATTGATTACATGTCTGGCATTGCCGAAATTTTTCTTTTTGAGGGTGTAATCCGCCTTGAGTCTGTCAGCCAATGCACTCCGAGCTTCGGACGACAGACTGTATCGGTTGCGGGCGAGATAGTTTTCGGCGATCTCAAGCAGCTCAGTTTCTGAAAAGTCTTCGAAAAGATAAATGTTGGATTCCGGTATGCGGGAGCGGAAGCCCGGATTGATCTCAAACATCCGTTTCATTTCATCGGGGTAACCGGCGAGAATAAGCATCCAGTCGCGATTAGATTCGTCGGCGAGCGACGTAAGCAGTGTTTCGATGACGAATTTTCCGGGATCACGGGGATCGTTGGTCTGAAACAGCTGGTAAGCTTCGTCGATAAACAGAATCCCGCCCTGGGCTTCTTCGATGGCCTGGAGCGTTTTTTCTGATTCGGAGTTATAGTTTTGGCCGAGCAAGGTTGCCCGTTCGCGGACTACGACGTGGCCTTTTGAGAGAACTCCCGCGCGCCGCAGCATCACACCGATCATCTTGGCGACAGTCGTTTTCCCGGTTCCCGGAGAGCCTAAAAACATTGAGTGAAGCGGCGTGGATGAGGTCGGGAGTCCGTGTTCCGTCCGCATTTTGTTGAAGCGCACGATGCGTTCGTAGATTTCAAGTTTCTCTTTCACCGCGCGAAGCCCTGTGAGGTGATCGAAAGTGATCAACTGATGCGGGATGCGTTCGGCTGTCGTTCGGCTGTCATCGTCAGTTTCTTCGGAACTCTCTGAGTCAGAGACTTTTTCAAAATTAGTTTCAGAGGCAGAGGACAGGCTTTCATTTTCTGTCAGGATAAAGTGGTCAAGGGCTTTTTCAAATTCATCATCGTCAGTTGTTTCGCAGGTCTTTTCATCGTCGGTAGCATCAATTTGAAGCGGAGTCTCTTCATCGTCTTTGAGGCTGTTTTCGCGCATGCCCTCCCAATAACGGTGAGTCGCTTCGTCTAACGAATACTCTTCGATATGTTTCAGATATTGTCCGGTCCAGGCTCCATATTCAATAGTGTGTGCGGTACTGAATGCAAATCCAGCAACGGGATAGTCCATGCAGAGCAGTTCGGCATAATAGATGCCCTGATTCTCGTGATTGAGAAATACGCTTTTTTCGACATAGAAGTCGGTCGCTCCGTAGCGGTAGCTCTGTGGTGTTACGAATGAAGATTCGATTTTTCCGGCAGGGCCATAGATTCGTATTTCGAGTTCCGGAAATTTGAGCGGATCTTGGCTGAAATTTCCGTCAAGATTGAAGCGTACGGTATGAGTGTAAGTCTGGTCGGTGAGTACACAGAGGCATATCCGGTCGCCCCATTCGGGAATTATGCCACCGCTTTTGGCTATATACCAATCATAGGGACGGCTTCCGAGAACTGTCGTGTCGAAGAGGTGAAATGTTTTTTCGCCGAGGAGCTTTTTTGAACATTCGTCACGGACAAGGATTTTGTATGAATGGTCTGTGTTCAGATTGTTGATACTGAACGGCAGATCAACATTGCGGACTCGCATATATTCATCGCGCGGAATACTCACACGGATTAAATGAGTGTGAATTATTGCTCCGGCAGTAATATCCATGATGTTCAGCGAGACTCTGCGCCGGATGCCGGAAGAATTCCGGCTGTCAGTAGAGAGCAGCCGCCGGTTGGTAAAAGTTAGCAGTACTGACAGATTGGATGGGGTGACAGGTTCGATTTCGAAATCACTTCTTGAGTCAAATTCAAGAATACTGGGACGTTTCATTGCGTCGACTGAGTCGACCGTTTTGTTTTCGAGCTGGATGTTTGATAGTCTGAGTGGATTATTGTTTCTCGTATTCATATTATTACAGTTAGAAATGAAGATCGGCGAGGGACCTTCGGATTAATAATTCATTTTCGATTGTTTCATGTCCGGAGGCCGTCCTCCGGAGACGTTGCCAACATGTCAATGTACTCCTTCCCCTCGGCAGTCACGGGTGGATACATCAAGACGTACCACAAGCTGTCAAGGGCATTGCTGCGGTCAGAAATGTTGGCGGGATGAACTATGCGCACTTCGTCTCCGCGCTGCCGGGAGGGGCAACACCGCAAGTTTTGCTGTCGTTGAGATGAAGATGCTTCATAGTTGAAAATGAAATATTTAAACTGTAAAATATGAATTCGGCCATTATGGCCACAATCCTTTATGGCGCAAAGATAAGGTTAATTCGGTGAAGATGCAATTTTTCAGTAAAAAAACTTTATAGAGCTGTTTTCGGGATGTATTGAAACAAAAAAATGGCGCCGTGAAGGAAAATCCACAGCGCCATCGAGTAGAGAGGAGATCAGCGAACAATTATCTTTTCGGTCTTACAGCCCTGCCTACGGATATATAGTCCGGGTGACAATGGCTGACAGACTCGTAGACCTTGCATGTTGTAATAAATTGTTTTTGCAGGGGTATTATCACTCCCGATAATGTTAATTGCGGTCGGAATACCGGGGATAGATACCGATCCGACGACACTTGGACTATGCCCGGTTTTGACTGCAATATAGCGGACGGAGAGAGGAGAACCCTCATAGATCAACGGACGTTCATCAAGATCGTAAGTTTTCCCTGCGTGATCTTCTGTCTCGTCGCTAATGTCCGATAATGCGGCCGGAGTTGATCCGGGTATGATCGGATCGCGGCCGTCAAGTGTGTAATATATCTTGACGTCTCTGTCTTTCGGCTCAAAATCGATATAGTTTCCGATGGCATAACCGTCGGTGACCGGATGCGTAAAGTGACCGGCTTCGGCTGAAGTGACAGGGAGCGGAGTCTCTTTGATCTCCACTTTTATGACGTCGGTCTCAAGACTGTTGTTAAGGGTGTGTTCTTTTACAAGCCAAAGATATTTTTTATTGCCTGTATATGCTATCTCCAACTCTTCGGCGCTATGGCGGTTGATTCGTTGTTCTGAAGTAGAACCATCGTAAATGTCATCATTGCTCATCTGTTCCTCATCACTGAAGGCATAAAACAAAAAGCCGGCATAATTCGGATGGTCCTTGTCATAGGTGTTGAAATGAAGTTTGATTTTAAAGCTGCCGCTGTCATCTTTTGTTATTTCCGTCACGCTGATGCCAAACACATCTTTACGATATAATTGAATATTGTGGCGTTTATTATTCGAGTTTCCATTATTGGAGACATTCAGTACATAACCGTCCTGAGTTTCTTCCATAAACAACTGCCCACACGGATTGGTGTCAGCGTAATATGCGGATTCCAATGTGTTGTTTTCAGAGACAGAAAGTTTGCTTATGTAGTGGTATATGCGGTATTGTTTTTTATTACTTGTCGTTCCTATTGTTGCCGGCGCACCATCCCGAACCAAGCCTTGTTTATTGAAATCAAAGGCCATATATGGCGTCGTGTCCGGTAGTTTGATTTGAAATCCCCAGTTGAAATCAGCATGAGCTGACGGCCCGAAACATTCCGGATCGCACTTGGCGGTATACCTTAATATAAATTCTCCGATATTGTCTGACGGTTGCCTGATGATGTTGCCATCACGGGTGAGGCCTGTTGTTTTTATGCCTGTCGGACTTGCCAGCTCGTTGGCGGCGGCGATGTCAACATCTTCGGCGACTACCAGATAGACACAACGATCCATGAGCATATCGTTGTCTGTAACCAAACGATAGGTGACATCAGCTTGAAGTTGTGGCGCAGAGAAACAGGCAACACTAAAAAGTGCCGAGAAAAAACGGAGAGGAGAAATGAATTTCATGATTCGGGTGGGAGAATGTAGAGTCGTGAATGATAATGATCGGGCAACTATTTTACTGACGTATAATAAGTTGTGTGGCTAAAGCTACGAACTATCCGTGTGATCTACAAATTTTTAATGAAATTTTAATGAATATTAACTTATTGTGTTCCGAAATTGCGTTCGCTTGAATTAAAAAGTCAGATGGTAATATGGTAATACGAGGAGGTTTAGAGAGAAAAAACGGGGATGTGGAATTATTTATGGTTTGTATTTTATGTAACAGGTATGTAGATTTGTACCTCGGAGGGGAATCGAACCCCTATCTGAAAATTAGGAATTTCCCATTCTATCCGTTGAACTACCAAGGCTGATTTATAATGCAAAATTACAACTATTAATCGGATTTTCCAATTTGGAACAGCTGTTTTCTTGCCGGATCTGTCCTAATATGTTTGCTCAGAGGCCGTATGACGATATTATTATCTGGCAAGTGAAAGATTGAGGTTGAAGCCGAACGAAGTGTTGGTCGTCGGGTAAGATGTCGATGAAACGATCGGGGTATTGATCTGATGGTCGAAGAATGCTCCGATGGTGAGGCGGCGCGACATGATATACGAGGCCGTGAAATTCATTGTCAGAGTGCGTGTGCCTGATGTCGGCTGAGTGTAGGCTGTTTCAATGCGGCGGATGAGTGCCTGCGTTTCCGAGAATGCGAAATCGGCATTGAGCGTCAGGTCATTTGAGATGCCGCGGCCTGAACCTTTCATCTTTAGCACGGTGTTGAAGCCGATGATTTTATAACCGAAGCCAATCGTGAGCCCGCGCTGGTTGGCCTCGACAACCTGTCCGGCGGAAGTGTTGAGAGTCAGTGTGCGGGAATCACGATAGTCGGCTGAAATGGTGATGTCGTTTTTCAAAGTTACGGACGCACCTAACAGAGGAGCGAATTTTTCTGTGATGGCCACGGATGAAATATTGAAGGGGGAGGTCGGGACGGGATTGCCGGTGAGCTCGTCAACGGTGAAGCCGAGATTGCCCCCGTCAGCACTCATCCAGTTGAGATAAGAGGAGTAGGAGCCGACAGAATATGTGCACTGATAGGCGTGGCTCAGCGTGAAAGCTTTGAATATGTTGCGCATGTTGCCAAGGTATATAAGACCGTCATAGGTCACACGCCAGTTGGGGAGAGCTTCGGCGAAAGAGGGGAAGGGTGTAAGATATTGTTTACCGGGCTTGGTTCCTGAATAGGCAGCGATGAAAGCCGGAATGAGAACATCGGAACTGGTCGGGCTTATGTCGCCGACTTCGGGATTGAAAGGATTGCCCGCATTTATGTTTCCGTCCATGAAACCTCCCATCGGATAGTTGAGACCCACATACTGCTGGCGCACACGGTTTGCGATGACCGGAATATTGGACAGAAATTTGTTGAATGCGTCTGAGGCATAGTCATTGTCAGCGCTGAAATGGCGCAAGGCAGTTTTCAAGGCCACATGTGTCTTTGTGTAAGATCCGGCGAGTGACGTAGGCATGTTGTCATACATGAACTGGATCGAACGGGTGCGGTTGTCGGTGCGGTTGGTGGTCAGCACGATTTTCAGACCTTTGACCGGTTCAAGTGTGAGATCTATGTTCAGTTCTCTGGTCTTTGCAAAGATAGCCGGAGAAGTCTGGCCGTCGTCAGTGATGAGCCAGCCGCGGCGCAGAGCTTTGTCGATGTAGCTTTCGTCAGTAAATCCGAATGCGAAATCAAGGCCCGGTGACATAGGTCCGTAACTGCGTGATTGGCCGAACACATTGCCGATGTCCGGACGGAACAAGGGGAGAGAAAGTGTGTTGGTCGAGCGGAAACGGAAGGAGGCATTGCGCGGCGAAAGCACGAAGCGTGTAGCATATTCTCCGATTTCCCTCCAAAGACCTTTTTCTTCCTTGAGCACCTCCTCGATGGTGAATTTGAGATTCTGCTCTCCGCGGGTGAGCACCTCAATGCTATTGGCGTCCTTGACTTTGTGTGTGACGCGGAACGGTTTGCCATCGACAGTTGTCACGCGTACTTTAACCTTCGAGTTGCGCAGGTTGTGGCGGACTATGAGCGACGTGTCCGGTAGAAGGGCATATGTACGTTCAAATTTCTTTGGCTTCTTCGTACGGACGGGTGCTTTCTTTGCCTGGAAACGCTGATTTACTTTTTTAGTGTAGGACCACTTGTTGTAGAGTGATTCAAAATTGATGCGGCCGTCCATGTTCCATGTTGCCTGATTGGCTATGGAGTTGCCGGTTTCCACTCCGTCGACTTCGGCTCCGCGGTCCCAGCGGTAAGTCGAGTTATACGAAACATTGCCTGTCAGCCAGTCAAGAGCAGGAATTTTGTTGAACGGCGCGCGATAGCTGGCCACAAACGACTGATTGTAGCTCCACGGAGTTCCGAGATGGAGAAGACTTTGCAGCACCGTGTCTTTCCATTCTTTATATTTGTCAGGGAAAAGTTTGCGGTTGACAGCTCCCATAGTCTCTTCAATACGTGCCGAGGTATTGCTGTTGAAATTGAGGGTAAGCGATTTTGTGAGATTCCATGTGAGCGAGAGCTGACGGTCCCAGATGAAATTTTTGCTGACCGATACGGGGAGCTGGAAGTCGACATCAGTTTCCGAACGGGTCTGCATCTCGTAATAGTAACGCGATATGGTGGTCAGGAATGTGATGTTGCTCGGCAGATAGTTGAACTCCCATTCCTTGAAAAATTTCGCGTGTTTCGATTTGCTCTTGATGAAGCCGAACGGACGCACTCCTTTTAGATACGGAGTATAGGAATACTGCAATGAGCCGCGGTAGTCGTTGGTGTATTCATATTCCGTGGTTGGATCGGTTTTGGACTGTTTGTTGAACGAAAAATTGAATGTGAAGTTGGCAGGGTCCCAGGGCATAGGATTTTTTGACTTCACATCAAACTTCATTCCTGAGATCGAGAAACTCTTGATGGTGGAGTGCTCCACGGCATATCGTTCGATTGAATCCTTCTGCGCTTTTGTCGAGCAGGCGTCAAGAGCTTCTTTCAGCCTTACATCCTGATCGAGCGGATTATATTTCGGAGTGATTCTCTCTTTGGAGACAGAATAGTAGATCGGGGCACGGAGTTTGATTTTTTCGGGCAGGAAACGGCCGGCATCGACCTGCATCGCGAAATTGTATTGCGAATAGTCATCCATACGGCGCGCGTTGAGTCCCTGGTCTACCGCGCCGAAACCTGCGGTTTCCACATGTGCGCCGAAATTCAGGGTGGCAATATCGCTGACTCCTATGTTGAGATTGCCTTTTGCAGCCCAGCCTCCCTCACTCTCGAAGTCAGTCACTTTGAGTTCATTGAGCCACACGATCGCGTCTTTGGCCGTGCTTGCGTTATTGCGCACTCCGATGAGCATGACGCGTACATCGCTCAATGACGGATTTCCGATTACGGCCATGCGGTTACGCTCGTTGTCAGGATCGCGCCCTGTGAAAAGGGTGGCGAAACCGACTCCCGGCTCCTGATCGTTCTTAGCCCGGTTACGCTCTTTTTTCAGGTTTACAAGGGATTGAAGATTGAAGTCCATGTAGTTTTCGCGAGGCCATACGATAGCGCGATCAGCGGCATTGTCGGAATAGTGATCGGCGGGAGTAAGCTGGAGCGGCACCTCATATTCATAGTAGTTGCTGCGCACATCGGTGCCGAGACGCAGGAACACGGAGATTTCGCCTGACTGGAGTTTGGTCAGGTCGTCGATGAGTTTTTCGGCATGAATCCACATCTGGAGCTTCTTATAGTTGCGCAGATCGTGGTGGGTGTTCTTATAGATGCCGCGGGCGTCGCCTGGTTGCAGTCCGGTGACTTTAAGTGACAGCGACTGTTCGTTTAGCTGCACGATCTGGCTCTGGCCCGGATCGGTGATGCGGCTGACACCCGGAGGGAGCACATAGTTGACCGGCTCACGTTCGGAGTTTTCCTCGATGTTGACCACAGATACGTCGAGCTGACCTTCAGCCGGAGCATCACCGCGCGAGTTGAGATTGAACTGATAGGGACGCCATTCGCCGCGCACGAGTTCAAAGGTGGCGAAACGCAGGTGAGTGACGGCCTTGAAACCGGTCATGAACATGCGGGCAAAGCGGATGGTTGAGAAATCGCTGATGTTTCCAACCACTTTCTGATAGTCGCTCAAAGGAATTTTGAACTGATACCATACTACTTCCTGGGTGGTCTGGTCGTTGTTGACCACAATGGAAGTCTGTTTGTCGGTGATATAGTTCTTTCCGACTACCAAATCTTCCGGACGGATTGAAATTTTATATTGGAAATAGCGTTCATATTCGTTGAGCGTGTTGTCCTGATTGATGTCCTCGACGTCAGGAAGGGCGCGGGACGACTGGTAGAGAGGATCGGGAGCGTCAGAGGGGGAGAGAGAGTTCCCTTCGACACCGTTGTAGCGTTTGTAGCGCTCAAGCACACCAAGACGCTGCTCGTCGTAGTCATATCCTCGGAAGAAATGATAATTGTCACCGGCAGGGTCGTTGAAAGGGGAGAAAGGATCGGCCTGCATACGCTCTATTGCCGACGGGCTGAGTTTGCGGCGCAGTTCCTCAAGATAGTTAGAATATGAACTGAAGCCGAATTCCGCCTCGTTTATGAGCCCGTCAAGACCTACGTCCTGAGGCAGACGGGAAGATGTGTTGTTGTCAAAAGCGTAGGTCAGCGAGTTCTGCGATGAAACACGCCCCCATACGGTTGATTGCATGAACTGGTCATTGCCGTTGACTGGGACACCGTTTTCATAACTCTTCAGACCGTCTTTAAGAATATCTTCGGAGATCTCGCCGAAATTGAGATAGAGATCGCCGCCTTCGAGGTTGTCGTTGTCGGGATCGAGGAACGGCGACAGCATCCAGAACTGGACGTATTCAATGTTTGATGCATCGAAGTTTGTGTTGTCCATTTTGCGCATGATTCCACCCCAGCGGCGTTCGGGATGGAGAAGATTGCCCTGATCGTCGATGTCTGTCGCGTCAAGGTTATAGGGGCCGCGTTCGGTGGGGTAGAACGAAAGATTGAGCGTCTGTATGGTGTTTGATTCACCATAAGTCAGCTCCCTGCCCGGAAAGATTTCTCTTGAGGTCACTTCGCGGACATATGGATTGTTCAGCATGGCCGGATCATTCTTTATGTATCCCGGACACATGGAGGAGTTGCGCGCCGTGAACATCCGGTCGATATAATACCAGTTGAGAAGCGCGCGGTTTTTCCCGTAACTGATGTCGTTTGAAAGAGCGGCCTCAGGAAACAGAGCGTCGCCGCTCGGATCGTAAGGAGTCGAGGCGAGGAACCAGGAGTATGGCGACCGCAGGTCGATCCCGATCTGTGTGCTCTCGAAGTCGTCGATGTACGACGAGCCGTGGTTGCTCCCCGTCTTCTGCTTGTGAGGTATAAGGTTGGCAAATTCAGCCTGCAGACTCAGAGTCGATGGCTGCACAGCGTTGACGGTGGGGATTTTGTTGAGGAGATTGGTGAGCCACATGAACTGCGTATTGTACTGCATGTTGAGCCCCCAGATGGTGTTGTTGACCACTTCATCGCCGATGCTTACTTTTTCGATCTGTGCTTTTTCCGAAAAGTGCATGATCGTGGCTCCGAGATTGAAATCTTTGTTGAATTTGTAGTTGAGATCCAGGCCTAACAGAGTCTTGCGCTGCATGGAGTAGAGCGACTGGTTTTCAAGAGTGACACTGATGCTTTGGCCTGAGTCAATTATGCTCTGATTGGTTATGGTTACGATTCCCATCGTATAATCCACTGTATAGTCGCTGTTTTCGACAAGAGGCACACCGCCGGCAGTCACGACAACCGATCCGCGCGGCACGTTCATCGCGTTAAGCCTTATCTGCGACGAAGAACCGTCAGAACCTTTGTAGCGGCCGGTGAGAATGAATTTGTTTTTGTCGGCGAACTGCCGGGCCACAATCAGAGTGGAATCGTAGAGCTGATTGTAGACATAAGGCTCGGCGGCGACGGGGTTGCCGATCTTCTTTTCAAGATTTGAGCCGAACGGCTCCACGACCGGGAAAATAATCTTGCCCTGAGAGGAAAGAATGGTATAACCTTCGATAAAGTCAAAGAACCCGTCGGGATTTGACGCCTCGTTCGAATCTATGCGGTCAAGATTCATCACCTGGAGCAAGGGTACGTTGTTGATCGGCGCAACAGGCAGATAGTTTATCTGAGTGCCGGTCGTGTCGCTAAGATATTTGATGTTCAGCCGGAAGTCTGACTTGGCTATCTGATAGCCGCCGAGCGAGTAGACGTTTTTCATCATCAGGTCCCACATCGGAAGTTTCGGATCAATCGTCGTCGACTTAAGCATCTTGAGATAGAGCGACTGGTCGGTAGTCGATATATCAGCCGAGAATTCGCCTACCTGATAGACTTTGCCGTTATAGGTGTATTCGTAAGCGACGCCAAGCACCTCGTCGGATGCCAGGGCACTTTTCAGCGATATGTAGCCGAGAGTGGAGTTCAGTACATATTCCGACGACGAGAGCAGTCGTGCCGACTCGACCTTTTCATAATCCTTGCCGCCGTCTATTCCCATTGCGGCAAGCGGGGCGAGGGCCTGGGTGACGGTATTGATGTCTCTTGCACCGGGATATTCGGTCTTGATCGTCGACAACAGGTTGTTTGAAAGATTCGAGGGTTGCGGATAAGACGGATCTGTCTGCCAGTAGTTACTGGCGAGCACACGGTTTTCTCCTAAGTCCATGAAGGCCACAAAGTTTCGGCTTTGGTCAAAACGTGCGTTCCGGTTGGTTATCCAGACCTCGATACGTGTGATCTGGACACCAGATGAGACGAAAGGAAGACGCGAGGCGAAATTGTCGTAGTTGTCGCGGAAGAAATGACCTAAAAAGAAGTGGCGGTTCTGGTCATATTCGTCGGCGTTGATTGTGAAATCTGTCGTCTGTACTCCGCCTTTGGAGCTTACTGTGGTTGACTGTGAGTTTTGTTGCGATACCAATGCCGTAGCGGTAAGTTTACCGAACTGGAGTTTGGTTTTGATACCGAACAGAGCCGTGCTTCCGCGGATAAGAGATGATCCGGTGGTCATCGAGACGTTGCCGGCCTCGATGGATTTGACAATGTCGTCCTCTTTACCTTCGTAGGCAAGTTTTATATTTTTGGAGTCAAAATCGAACGTAGCGTCAGTGTTGTAGGTCATGTTGAACTTCATGCGGTCTCCTACGGCCGCATTGACTGTCGCCTGAATCTTCTGATCGAAATCGAAGTAGGTTCTTCTGCGTGCATCAAGCGCAAGCGCCGGATTGTCGGTCTTGTTGGTCTTGATGCCCATAGAGAGATTGACTGATCCCTGAGTTTTAAGCTGTACGCCGCCGGGGCCGAATATCTTTTCCAGCGGACCGAGCGCAAAATTCATGTCAAGAATGTTGAACGGCTCCTTGTCAGGCTTAGTCAGGGCTTCTGCATTCCGCAGCCTGAAATAGTCCTGCATCTGGCGGCGTGTCTGCCAGTTGTTATATTGCTGCGGGGTAAGGTAAAAAGGGGTGACAATGTCGGATTCGCCGAGACGGGTGCGGATCACATAGCAACCAAGTTGCGGATCGAATTCGGCAGTCGTCGAAATGTTCGAAGGAATGTCGAGGTCGGTGGCAAGTTCCTGCTCCATGAGCTGATCGTAGGTCTGAGGGATCAGCGTCCTTACAGGAAACTGTGTGATAATGGAATCAGCAGGCGAGGCCTGCGGATTCGCGCTTATGACGGGTGCCGGAGGAGTGAAGTCCGGCGATACATTCTGAGCGAGTGCGAAAAAAGCACCTGTCACCGTCAGTGTGACTATGACGGTGAGGATGCAGAGAATGTTGAATATGTTGTTCCGTTGTTTCAGGACTGTGTCGCTATGATGATTTCCGGTTATAGTCCGAAATGGTCTACATCATGCTCAACGCTTTCTTTATGGCTGTCTCGACTTTGACGGCAGGATCGGCATCGAAAATCCGTTTCAATGCTTTTTGCGATTGCTGTCGCGCAAAGCCCAGAGCTGTCAGGGCGGCAAGAGCCTCGTCATAGACCTCACCGGAAGAGCCTGATGTGTCGGACTGTAAAGATAACGTCGGGTCTGTGGGTTTTATTTTATCTTTCAGGTCAACAATTATTCGTTGGGCGGTCTTTATGCCTATACCCTTGACATTTTTCAGCCTGTTGTGGTCTCCGGCGTTGATGACAGTCTCAAGTTCCGACACAGGAAGTGACGAAAGTATAAGCATTGCAGTGTTGGGGCCTACGCCTGACACTCCGATGAGCAGACGGAACAGTTCGCGTTCTTCGGATGTGTAGAACCCGTAGAGAAGATGGGCGTCTTCGCGGATAACTTCATGTATCAGAAGTCTGGTCTCGCCTTTCGACAGCTGAAGATTCTCAAATGTGCTCAGAGATATGTAGAGGAGGTAGCCTATATTGCCTGTCTCGATGACCGTATATGTAGGTGTGAGTTCTGCGACCGGACCTTTTATATATTCAAACATCAGATTCGGGATGGTTAAAGTTGTACTTCAGGTGCAAAATTACCGAAAAAAGCCTTACTGCGCAACTCTTTTCGCTGTGGGGGCTGCATAAACAAAGACGGCTTCGTAATTTTCCGCGCAGACGGAAATCACGGAGCCGTTGAATTTTTTCAGCTAAGCGGTCGGTTAGAGTTCGTCGTTTTCAAACACTATTTCGTAACCCTCGCCGCTTTGGTTGCCTTTATAGGAAAATTTGATGCCGCGGTCGGCAAGTTTCACAAGCTGGATGAATTTCTGCTGTGCAGCACCGTTGATGACCTGACTTTTGATCTGGGTTTTCTGCTGGTCAGCTGTTTCTTTCATCTGGTTGATATCAGCCTGTGATTCATCGACAATATAATTGTAGACAATGAATCCCTCTTCGGTCGAAAGACTCATCTTTTCGATGCCGGGCATTTTCTGTCCTTCAAGCTGTTTGTTGATTTCTTCTACGGCCATGTCCAGAGCCTTGTCAGAACTGCCGCAGGCAGTTGTCATTGCCATCATGACTGTTAAAGCCATGAATGCTACGTAACGGATTAGTTTCATGAAAACAGGGTTGATTGGTTTGATTGATGAATGTGGGTTCGCAAAATTACTCTTTTTTTTCCATATATGACCAAAATCCTATAACTTTGCGGCAAAATAAACATGAGTTGTAATGCAAATTGTCTACGAGGATAATCATATTATAATAGTTAACAAGGCTCCCGGCGAAATTGTACAGGGTGACAAGACCGGTGATGAGCCTCTCGTCGAGACTCTGAAAAAATGGCTTAAGGAGAAATATAATAAGCCCGGCAATGTGTTTTGCGGAGTCGTCCATCGCCTTGACCGCCCGGTCGGAGGGCTGGTGGTGTTTGCAAAGACATCCAAGGCTCTCACACGGCTGAACGAAATGTTCCGTAAGGGAGAAGTTGAAAAGACTTACTGGGCTCTGACCCGTAATCAGCCCGAAGCGCCTGAGGCCCGTCTCGAACATTATATAACCACCACCGAGCGAAGCAACAAGAGCTATGCCTCACTGACGGAAAAGAAAAATTCAAAAAAGGCGGTTTTGAGCTATCAGCTTTTGGGCAGTTCTGACCGCTATCATCTTATAGAAGTGAAACTCGAAACCGGCCGCAAGCATCAGATCAGGGTGCAGTTGTCGGCCATAGGCTGTCCGATAAAGGGTGATCTTAAATATGGTGACAAACGCAGCAATCCTGACGGGTCAATCTCACTGATGGCGCGTCGTGTGCGTTTTGTCCATCCTGTTTCCGGTGAAACAATCGATGTCTCGGCTCCGTTGCCCTCCGATCCTCTGTGGCAGGCTTTTGCAAATATTGAAGAATAAGGGGGAGTGGTTGTTATGGATGTTGCTCCTTCGGTAATGAAAATCGATCTGGATGAGGTCTTGCGTCTGCGGGCGCCGTCCTATCACAGGTTTATACCCCGTTTCCTCATAAAAAAATTGGAGGATTATATCTGTCAGGACCGCATGAACCGTCTCCTTGAAGGGAATGCCGGTCTTGAAGGGGTTGATTTCTGTCATGGTGTCATCGGGGATCTCGGCGTAAAGTACAACGTACATGGTTCGCTTCCTGCGGACGACAGCAGAGTTGTCATTGTGTCCAATCATCCTTTAGGCGGACTTGACGGCATGATTCTTGCCGAGATGGTATCGCAGCAGTATGGCGGACGCAAAGATGTGTGCTTTGTGGTCAATGATCTGCTGCAATTCGTAGCTCCTCTTCGCAATATTTTTGTGGGAGTCAACAAGCACGGCGAGCAATCGCGCGGCGCGGCAGCTAAGCTTGACGAAGCCTTTGCTTCCGACAAACCTGTCATCATGTTCCCGGCCGGGCTCGTATCAAGAAAAGGCGATGACGGGAGCATTGCGGATCTCCAATGGCATAAAATGGTAGTGAATAAAGCTATTTTGCATAGGAGAAACGTAATTCCTGTCTATTTTAGAGGGCATAATTCGCAGTTTTTTTATAAATTTGCACGATTAAGAACTCGTCTTGGCCTGAAATTCAATATCGAGATGGTCTGTCTGCCGCGAGAGATCTTCAAAAGTGCCGGCAGTATCTTTGATATTTATATCGGTAAGTCCATACCTTGGTCAGATCTGCGAGGCGGAAAAGATTCGCAGGTTCAGGCTGAAGAACTCAGGGAAACAGTTTACAGGCTGTGCCATGAAGCTGAGATTCCGGATGGAATCAGAGAATGAAACAAGAATTGATAACAGACAAATGACCGAAAAAATAATAGATCCTATCGACCATGTGCTCATCGAGCGCGAACTTACCAAAGACCGGTTGTTGCGCCCGACCAACAAGGGCAACAATGAAATTTACGTGGTTGACGGCCGGGAATGTCAGGCTACTATGAGTGAAGTCGGACGCCTTCGGGAAATAGCTTTCCGTATGGCCGGGGGAGGCACTGGCAAAAGTTGCGACATTGATGAGTTTGATCTTATGGACCCTCCGTGCAGACAGCTTATAGTCTGGGACCCGGAAGCGAAACAGATCCTCGGCGGCTATCGGTTCATCATTGGCCGCGACATCAGATTGGACAGTCTGGGACGTCCGCGTATAGCGACAAGCCACATGTTTCATTTTTCGGAACGCTTCATCAATGACTATCTTCCTTACACTATCGAACTGGGCCGTTCGTTTGTAAGACTCGAATATCAGTCATCAAAGGCAGGGGCCAAGGCGATCTTCGCCCTTGACAATCTTTGGGACGGACTTGGCGCACTCACTGTTGTCTATCCTGAGATCAAATATCTTTTCGGCAAGATGACTATGTATCCCAATTATCATCGTGAGTGCCGCGATCTGATACTTTATTTCCTTCACAAGCATTTCCCGGACAAGGAAGAACTTGTCCGTCCGCTGTCTCCCTTCAGCCCGACTATCGACACAGCCGCGATGGAACAACTGTTTGTCGGACGGACATTCAAGGAGGATTACCGCATACTGAACCATGCGATCCGTGAACTCGGTTTCAACATCCCTCCGCTGGTCAATTCCTATATGAGTCTTTCGCCTACGATGAAGATGTTCGGTACGGCGATAAACTACGAATTCGGCGATGTCGAGGAAAGCGGAATCTTTTTCGCGATTTCAGATATTTTCGAGGAGAAAAAACAGCGCCACATAGGCACATACCAGCCTCTTGCGGAAACAGGTCAGAATTAATCTAGATTCCAATATCAATTTCTAATTAAAAAAATTCTCATGGATAGGATTTTAGTAACAGGCGGAACCGGCTATATCGGTTCTCACACCGTAGTCGAACTTCAGCAGGCCGGTTATCCGGTAGTCATTATCGACAATCTCTCCAATTCCAACCGTGAAGTGATCGACGGCATTGAACGCATCACCGGTGTCCGTCCTGATTTCGTTGAAGGAGACTGCACTGATATTGAGACTCTCCGCAAACTTTTTGCAGACTATCCCGGTATCAAGGGCATCATAAATTTTGCTGCTTCAAAGGCGGTTGGCGAAAGCATGCACAAACCGATCCTGTATTACCGCAACAATCTCAACACACTCCTCAATCTTCTCGATCTGATGGAACCAAATGGAGTGAAAGGTATCGTATTCTCATCGTCATGCACTGTTTATGGCGAACCTGATGAAAATCCGGTCACAGAGAAAGCGCCAATCAAAAAGGCCACTTCTCCTTACGGCAACACCAAGCAGATATCGGAAGAAATCATCACGGACGTCATTAATGCCGGTGCACCGTTCAAAAGCGTAATTCTCCGCTATTTCAATCCGGTGGGCGCACATCCGTCCGCAGAGATCGGAGAGCTTCCCAACGGAGTTCCCCAGAACCTCATTCCATATCTCACTCAGACCGCTATCGGCATCCGCAAGGAACTGAGTGTTTTCGGTGATGACTATGACACTCCCGACGGATCATGTATCCGTGATTATATAAATGTGGTCGATCTTGCCAAAGCTCATGTCATCGCTGTCAAGCGCATGCTCGAAGACAAAAGCGACGCCAAGATCGAAATCTTTAATCTCGGAACCGGCAATGGTGTCTCGGTCCTTGAACTGATCAATGTGTTCGAAGAAGCAACCGGTGTAAAGGTGCCGCATAAGATCGTAGGCCGTCGTGCTGGAGACATTGAAAAAGTCTGGGCTGATCCGGCTTATGCCAATGAGGTCCTGGGCTGGAAAGCCACCTCCACACTTGCCGATACAATGCGTTCTGCTTGGGCCTGGCAGCAGAAGCTGAGGGAACGCGGCGTGATGTGATCCGCACAGACCGACACAAATGAATAGCTAAGTATAATAACTACAAAACTAACCCTTTGCGGTATATGTCATGAGATATGACATATACCGCATTTTTTGATATTGTATTTTTGCTATTGGCTATTTAGCGATAAATCATGAGAATTGATCTGCAAAATGTGTCAATTCGTAGGCGTATATGGCGGAAAAGTAAAAAATAGTTAGGATTAAAATTTGGAGTTTAACAATAATTATGTAATTTTGCTTATTCGTAATCATTATGAAAAAATGTAAAAATAGATATCGGACCCCTCTCAGGCAAAATAAATTCAAACCTCACATTCATCCCGTAGAGATTTATTTCTAATTATTCTATATCATTTGTTCAATGAGAAAATTTATGCTGATTTTGGCGTTGGTGCTGACTGTTGCATCTATCGCTCATGCGCAGGTTGTGCGTGTGTCAGGACAAGTGTTATTCGCGGAAGATGACCAGCCGGTCATTGGCGCGACGGTCAGAGTCCATGGGACTCAGAACGCGACAGCTACTGATGCTGACGGACACTTTGTTTTGAATAACATCAAACCTGCCGACAAAAAACTTGAAGTTTCCTATATCGGCTGTGAAACGGCAATAGTTGACATCAAGCCTGAGTTAGTGATTCTCCTGAAGGCGTCTTCCGAGATGATGGACGAAGTTATTGTCGTTGCATTCGGCAAGCAGAAGAGGGAGTCATTTACCGGTTCGGCTTCGGTAGTATCGTCAGATGTCATCATGCGTTCGCAGGTTACAAATCCGATCGAGGCTCTTAATGGTAACGTGGCGGGTCTCAACATGTTGGAATCCAATTCGTTCAATGCCGATCCTACAATAACCATCCGAGGTATCGGCTCGCTCAATGCAAGTACCGACCCGCTGATTGTGCTCGACGGAATGCCTTACAGCGGTTATCTGAATGACCTTAACCCGGCTGACATCGCCAATATGACAGTGCTGAAAGATGCCGCTTCAAATGCTCTTTATGGAGCAAGAGGTGCAAATGGTGTCATCCTTATCACATCGAAGAATGCTCAGCGCGGCCGCACAAAAGTCACCGCCACCGCTAAGTGGGGTGTCAATCACGACGGCAGTGTGAAATATGATGTCATTGAGAAGCCCGGACAGTATTACGAGGCATTCTATATGGCAATGAAGAACTATTACATGAATAACCGCGGCTATAATTTTGCCGACGCTCATCTCAGCGCCAACAAAATCATAGGTGATTCTTATGAAAACGGCGGTCTCGGCTATATGGTTTATACTGTGCCTGACAATCAGCAGCTCATCGGCACAAACGGACGTCTCAATCCGAATGCGACCCTCGGCAACCGTATCGCTTATGGCGACAAGATTTATACCCTCTATCCTGACGACTGGACAAAAGCCGGTCTGCGGGACGGTTTCCGTCAGGAGTACAACCTCAATCTCAACGGCGGCAATGAAAATTTCACTTTCTATGGAAGCTTGGGTTACCTCAACGACGAAGGGATAGCTTACGGCACCGATCTCGAACGTTTCAGCGCTCGTCTGCGCACTGAATACAAAGCCTATTCATTCCTGCGCATAGGAGCGTCGGCCGGTTATACCCATACGACAACCAATGTCGAGGACGGGGTGTTCGGAACCCTTACTTCGGTAGCGCCGATCTATCCGCTCTATGTGCGTGACGCTGACGGCCGTATCATGAGAGACACTCACGGAAAAGTCTATGATTATGGCGACGGCCGTATCATCGGTCTTGTCCGTCCGATCGACCACAGCGGTAACGTCATTCAGGATGACCGTCTTAATACCAACAAGAACGTCAGCAACGCATTCAATCTTCAGGGCTATGCCACTGTCGATTTCCTTCGTGATTTCCACCTTACGATCAACGGCAGTGTCTATGTCACTGAAAACCGTATCAATGTTGGTTATAATCCCTATTACGGATATAACACCACCAACGGAGGCTATGTGTCGGTCGGACATTACCGCACGATAGATACCAACTATCAGCAGCTTCTCAACTGGAGCCGTACATTCGGAAAGCACAGTGTCGATGCTCTTCTCGGTCACGAATACAGCACTGACGACTATACCAATCTTTTCGGCAGCCGCAACAAACTGGCCATGTATGAGACCAACAAAGAACTTGACGGCGCCATTGTAGACGCGACAATGTCAAGTTCGATCACCCAATATAATATCGAGGGTTACTTCCTTCGTGCCCAGTATGACTACGACAGCAAATATTTCGCTTCGGGTTCTTTCCGTCGCGACGGATCTTCCCGTTTCCACCCTGACCACCGCTGGGGCAACTTCTGGTCGCTTGGCGGCGCATGGATCATGAGCAAGGAAGAATGGTTCCCGAAAACATGGTGGGCCAATATGATCAAGCTCAAACTCTCATATGGCGAACAGGGTAATGACGGCATCGGAGATTATCTCTACACCAATACCTACAATATTCAGAACAATGACGGTGATGTGGCACTGGTCTTCCGCGACAAAGGCAATGAGAACATTACCTGGGAAACTGTCGGCAGTCTCAATGCCGGTGTTGAGTTCGAATTGTTCAACAGCCGCCTGAGAGGTGGTCTGGAATTCTATGACCGTGCGACCCGCGATATGCTCATGTGGTTCTCGACTCCTGCTTCGCTCGGCTATTCCGGTTACTATGACAATATCGGCGACATGCGCAACCTGGGTCTTGAACTTGAACTGAGTGCCGACATTATCAATACACGTAAATTCAACTGGAATGTAGGTCTGAATCTCACCTGGGAGAAAAACCGCGTGACTTATCTTCCCACGGACAAGAAATTGCTTGAGGTGGACGGCTATTCCGGATATATGAGTGAATATCTGTTCTATGGCGAGGACCTTCCTGTCCGCACATGGTACATGCCGCGTTATGCAGGTGTTTCGGACAACGGTCTGTCCATGTTCTACTACACGGACAGTGAAACCGGTGAACTCCGCACCACTACGGACTATCAGTCGGCTGACTACTACCTATGCGGTTCAGCGCTGCCTAAAGTATTCGGCGGTTTCAACACAACAATTAAGGCTTATGGCTTCGATCTGAGCGCACAGTTCAACTACTCGATCGGAGGCAAGAAGTATGACAGTGTCTATGGCGGATTCATGACACCTCCGACAAGTACAATGACCGGACTTAAGTTCCATAAGGATGTGTTCAAATCCTGGACACAGGAAAATTCGGGCTCAAACATCCCGCGCTTTCAGTACAATGATGATTATACTGCTTCGACTTCGGACCGTTTCCTGACAGACGCCAGCTATCTCACATTCAAGAATGTCACCTTGGGCTACACCTTCCCGAAAGAATGGATGCGCAAGGCTCACATCAGCAATCTGCGTATCTATTGCCAGGCCGAGAATCTCTATTACTGGACCAAACGGAAAGGCTTTGATCCGCGTATGGGAAGCCTTTACGGTAACTACAACAACAGTTCATCCTATGCATTCCCCACGAGGACTGTCTCCGGTGGACTGTCAGTAGAATTCTAACCAACAACCAAATTATCAAAAGACAGTTATGAACAAATATATAACAAATCTTCTTGTGGCCGGTGCTGTGGTAGGCTCCATGACATCTTGTCTTGATGAAGTCACTCCCACTAATATGGCCACTCAGGGACAAGTGAACAAGGCCGACAAAGAAGGCCTGTCAAATGCCGTTGGTGCCTATATGACCCAATACAATTCGGATTTTGTGTACGACATCGGTTTTGCAGGATTTGGCATATGGAGAGACAAAATGACCGCCGATCTTCCGGTCAACAGCACTGCCTACGATTATTTTTCCTATCCCGGCTCCTGTATGTGGCTCGGAGGAGGATGGCAGTTGCAGTATACGATCTGGCAGCGTTACTATTATCTCATTCAGAAAGCCAATCTCGTATTGCTTGCCTCAGACGTAGAGTCAGATCCCAGAGACGGCGTGTATGCGGCGAATGCTTTGGCCTATCGCGCCAACGCCTATCTCGAAATGGCCCAGTGGTATGAATATCGTCCTACTTATATGGGCAATCTTGATCAGGAAGCTGAAAATCTCGGCATCATGGGCCTTACAGTTCCTATCGTCACCGAAACCACGACTGAGGCCGAGTCGCGCAACAATCCGCGAGTACCTTTCTATAAGATTTACCGATTCATCCTTGACGACCTTGACCGTGCCGAACAGTATATGGACGGTCAGACTCCTCTTGCATCGGCCTCCAATGCCGGGCTGGGCGTGATATATGGATTGAAAGCCCGTACATGGCTTTATCTCGGCACCCGTTTCGCTCTTCATGCCGATGATCTCGACTCCGCTCTGAGCCATGAGGACGACACAGATATTCCGTTTGCAAAATTCGGCATCAGCACTTCCAAGGAGTGTTTTGCAAAGGCGGCCGAATATGCCCGCAAGGCCATCAATCAGGGTTATACTCCTTTGTCAGAAAGCCAGTGGTTCGATCCGCAGAGCGGTTTCAACTCTGTGAACAACGCTTGGCTCTGGGCAATCATCATTTCCCCTGACAATGGTTTGGCTAAAGAACTTACCTATTCATCGTTTGTCTCGTTCATGAGTCCGGAGGCTACTTACGGCGTTTCCAACACCGAGTATGGAAGCTACAACATGATCGACGCCCGTCTCTTCTCTTCTATTCCTGATGCGGACTGGCGCAAAACCACATGGATCGCCCCTGCTGACAAGGGTAATGAAAAAGCTTTCAATACCAAATATGCCCGCGGTACTTCGATGTCCTATAACGAATGGCGTGACTATAACGCCTACTGTGGTTTCAAGTTCCATCCCAACGGCGGTGACCGCAACACTTCAACCAACGGTAACGCCGTCAGCATTCCTCTGATGCGAGTTGAGGAGATGTATCTGATCGAGGCTGAGGCTGTCGGCCGTGCCAATGGTGAAGGTGCCGGACGTGCTCTTCTTGAAAGTTTCATGAACACTTACCGTTACAGCGACGGCTCATATAAAAGTACGGGAACCGGTCTTGACGGTTTCATCAACGATGTGTTCACTCAGAAGCGTATTGAATTCTGGGGCGAAGGTCTGATCCTCTGGGACTACCGCCGTCTTGAAAAGGAAATGACACGCGGCTATGTCGGCACAAATTTCCCTGAGCTTTATCGTTTCAACTCTCAGCCCAATGCTGTGGCTCCCTGGTCTACTCTCAGTATTCCGCAGCTGGAAAGAGACTTCAATCCGGCAGTCATACTCAACCCCGATCCCTCGCAGGGAACCAACTATACTGTATGGGAAGAATAAAAGCTGTCGGTTAACCCGATAAGCCCGAAACCGTAATAAAAATAAAATACAAAGAAATATGAAATTAAAATTCAATATACTGTCGTTTGTGCTGACTTTCGGCATGATGGCTGTCTCATGTTCTGATTCGTCGGACTGGGCACCCGGACCGGAGGATAACGATTGTGGAGTGAGTGCCTATTTCCCGTCACAATCCTCATACCGCTATATCTACGGCGCTGATGAAAAGCCTGAAAATATGAATATCGTTGTAACGGTAAAGCGAGTCGATACTGCTGATGCTGTCTCGGTTCCGGTGGAAGTTTCCACTTCATGCGAAGGTTTCTCGGCTCCGGCCACTGTCGATTTTGCCGCAGGTGAATCGGAATCGTCGATTATTGTCAGCTGTAAGGATATTCCGCAGGGTGAGATGCAGAACATAACTCTTACGCTGGCTCAGAACGAGACCGATATCTATGGTCCCGGTGTCACCTCTCTGTCGCTTGAGGCGATCATTTCCGAATGGAAGCTGATTTCCGACAATGTCACCTATTATTATATGGACGCTGACGGCAAGAAGGCATATCCGAATACCTACGGAGAAATGTATCATCTCGAAGGCACCTATATGTTCCGTCTTACTGATTTCTTTGCTTCCGGTCTTGAAATGCCGTTTGAAATGCCGTCGTCCGAGAAATCTTATTTTGTACCCAGTGGCAATTATGACATTTATGCCAACACTTATCCGGAGGATGCTTATGAATGCTGGTATCTCTATGATGAGGCGACCTCTTCATATCCTGCTCCGTGGATACCCGGTGGCGATCAGAATCAACTGGCCATTGAATATGCTCTGTTCTACGGCACGATAGATTATTGCAATATCACTATGCTTGAAAACAGGGACCGGCTCTACGGATATGGCAATTTCACAGTCAACTATGGTCTTAGTGACGGATCTTGGTCATCATGGGGCTATAACCAGATTGATTTTAACCTGAAATATAATCCTTTCAAATAAGAAAGACATGAAAGCAAAACGATTATCATTATTATATGCGCTTGCTTTGTGCGGGGCCGCTACATGTTTTACAGCATGTAGCGATAACCCTGAAATTAGGCCTCTTGAAGCCCCTGAAGTCAGCGTCAATTCCAGTTCATTCAATACACTGTCATTTTCCTGGGACCGCATTGACAATGCGGTACAGTATGGCTACCGGCTTGAAGATCCTTCGGGAGAGGCTGTCCGTACCGGTGTTGTCAATTCTCCAGCCGTCACTCTGACTGATCTTGAGCCGGCTACGACATATACGCTCAAGGTCTGGGCTTATGGCGCGATGAACAGTGACTTTACCACCGCTCCTCAGGTCACATTGACAGCCACGACAGATCCATTGATCGACCTGGCAACACCGGTCGTTACAATGTCGGCTTTAGCCACCGGTTCATTTGAGTTTACGTGGGCTCCTGTTACCGGCGCAGACGCATATGCGTATAAAGTGACAGGCGATAACTATTCACGGGTCGACACCGTAGCTACCCCCTCGGTTACAATCCGCAATATCGACGCCGGTACATATGAATTTTCAGTCTCTGCGATCAGCTATGAGCCCGGTTATTCCAATAGCGGCTATTCTCAGCCCGTCCAGTTTGTCGGTACTCGTGTACGTATATGGGAAGCGAGAGGCAAATATTATTCATATGCCTATGATTCGACATGGGATGCTACTATTGCCGCCTATGATGACGGGACTTATTCCATCCTTTCATGGTATGGTGTTGAAGGTTATAACTTCTCGTTCTCAATCGATAATTCCGGTGAATACGGTCCTTTCCAGATGGAATGCGGCACTTATGATGCCACAACTTGGCTTTACAGTGTGCCCACCGGTATTGACGCTTTCCCCAGTCTTGACGTTTATCCGTACTATGACTATTCCTATATGGAAGGTAATAGGAATGCCGGAAAGGTCAATATCAACCATTCGTATCAGGGAAGTTATGTAAATGATTATTTCGAGTGGAGTACATCGGTCGATGTCCTGGTTGGAACATATGATAATATTCTTTCCGGGTGGGAACTTATCTATGACGATAGCAACAATTCCAACTGGGAAACTGTCGACAAGACAGTCACGGCTAAAATCAGTAAGATCGACGATAAGACAATATCAATCGAGGGTCTGTTCTCAAGTTCTTATTATGGCGATCTGACAGTTGAAGCTACTGTCGATCTTTCGGCTATGACGATCACGATTGACCCTCAGCAGTTCGGTTATTATATTTTCGCCGGTGACGGCGGTGCGACTGAGGCTGTCGTTGGGACCATAAGCGAAGATATGAGCATTGTGTTCCGCAATTTTAATCTGTGGTATGACTGGGGAGACAGTTATGGCTGGGATTCGTATCTGTCGACAATGAAGGCAATCATGATCAAAAATTGATACAAAACTATACAGAACGAAGAGACTGTCTAACAAGTTTGGGCAGTCTCTTTTTATGGTCTGAACAGGCTAAAAAATAAGGCTTTCAAGCTGAAATTCAGCGCGAAAGCCTTTGTTTTGTCATGAATATTTTGTAAATTTGGGTTGCAATTATATAATCGCGGAAACGAAAAGTGCAATTTTGCAAAACGAAAAGTACAATTTTTGAGTTTTTCTCATCTTTCCCGCACCTTTGTTTTTTTCGGTGTTTAAACGCAAGTTAAAGGCTGCTTAACAGCCATGATCAATCCCTCAGACAAAGCAATGTTTGAGGGATTGATCTGTTTTACACCATCTTTGCAAGTATTCCTATGCAACGTTCGATCATTTTGGGACGGTCTCGTTTCCATTGAACCGGTTGCATGCCTTTTTCATAGGCGGGATAAGGTTTCTGAGACTTGATGAAACGGAACTTTTTATCGAGCGGGTAAATGTAACGATATGTCTTGACCTCAAACACTTCAAAGTCTCCCAAGAGCATTCCCACATTAGCCCGAAGAAATCCTGATGGAGATGAAGTATTAGTGAAGATCTGTTCGTGAACCATTTCGCCGCTTCGGATATTTCGCAGAAACTTGGTCAAATGATAACCATAATAGCGAAAGTTAGACGCTTTATATATTGTTCCGCATCCAAGACGTCCGTCAGCAAAGCTCTGAACAGCGACACAATCGGGATCAAGGCGTTGAAGCAGCTTC
This sequence comes from uncultured Bacteroidales bacterium, assembly GCA_900544535.1. Taxonomy (GTDB): domain Bacteria; phylum Bacteroidota; class Bacteroidia; order Bacteroidales; family Muribaculaceae; genus Duncaniella. Next base: position 166,677 of record UQVH01000003.1, read on the forward strand.
ATTGAGGCAGCAATCAAAATGCTTTCCGCATTATGGCCAAGTTCGTCATCAATCCACATTCTGTTCAGTTCACACATCCATGCTTTGGGGTTTGGATGTGTAAATATTTTGGCTTTGGGATTTTTCATATATCCATATACAGCCACTCCAAGACAACGATCCGGCTGTTCTACTCGAAAAATGCCAAAGTTAAAGATGCCGAATCCACCATCGTTCCATTTATGTGAATAGTGGTTTGCAATGATCATTTCTTTAGCAAGCTTTTTGTCGATTGGTTTGATCAGCAAACGTCCGAGAGCAGACGTATCCTTTATAATTTCGTTCTGAGGAACCGGTTTATTAGTCATTCAGCATAATACACAATTTTAAATTTGAGAATAATTGATTGGTTTAAACATTTTTATTACTGTCCGCTAAACCATAAATCAGTGAGTCCAACATCTTGAAAGGCAGAAG